>JAKFFN010000306.1:0-5261 GCA_036675025.1 Candidatus Sumerlaeales bacterium
GGTGTGGGATAAGGGCGACGGCAAGTTCCAGGCGCGCCTGCTGCCGGATTTCGAATCGCGCCAGATGCTGGCCGAGGCTGAAGGCAAGCTGGTAGACGGTGAAGTTGTGTTTGAAACCAGCGCCGGCAAAGGCGCCCTCAGCGGCGATACCCTCACCATCACGAAAGAAGACGGCACCGAGTTTGAACTCAAGCGGGTCGTGCGCAAATCCCCCACTGAAGGCGCAAAACCGCCCGAGGGCGCGGTGGTGCTTTTTGACGGCAGCAGCCTTGACGGCTGGCAGACCATCACCGGACAGCCCGCCCTGTGGAAGATCGCAGAAAATGGCGCCATGGAAGTGGTGACCCAGCCCAAACACACCAATCACGAGACAAAAGAAACCTTTGGCGACATGGACCTGCACCTGGAATTCCGCACGTCGTTCATGCCCCACGCCCGCGGCCAGGCCCGTGCCAACAGCGGCGTTTACGTGCAGGGCAGCTACGAGGTCCAGGTGCTCGACAGCTACGCCCTGGAAGGCGTCGATAACGAGTGCGGCGGCATCTATAAAGTCGGCGCGCCAAAGGTCAACATGGCCTACCCGCCCCTGCAGTGGCAGACCTACGATATCAGCTTCAAGGCCGCCAAATGGGACGGCGACCGCAAGACCGAAAATGCCCGCATCACCGTGAAGCACAACGGCGTGGTTGTGCAGGATAACATGGAACTGCCCGACGCCACCGGCGGCGCCCGCCAGAAAGGCGAACCCAAAGGCCCCGCCCCCCTGATGCTGCAAGACCACGGCGACCCAATCCAGTTCCGCAACGTATGGGCAGTAACGGCCGGAAAATCATAACAGACAGCAGCACGATTAAGTGACATAGCGCGAATTTGGGGTTTTGGCTACCGGCACTTCAAATTCGCTGTGCGTGTTACAATGCAATATAGCCTGCTGCCGACACTGCAAGTTCGTTTGAAATACGGGTTTTGCACTGCCCGCAGGCGTAAGGTTTTAGCTGAAAGTCGAGCAGGCAGAGTAGACAATACTTTGCATATGCACAGTTTCTGGGCAATTTACCTGCGCCATACTGTCACATTTCGGACACGTCTAGAACTTTTTTTCAATAGAGTGAATTTCAGTCAAGCCAAGTTAATTCAGTGTTATGCATTACACATTCCCCAGGCTGGCGCGGCGCTTGCGTGGCATATTTGTGGGAACATTCGACAAAGTTGTCTGTGTCAAATCACTGGAACAGCGCAATTGTCAGGTGAGGCCGGCACGGTAGCGTCTGGCGTTGTGACTGAAAAAAAACTTATGTCAAGACTACGAAAACTCATACAAAAAAGCCGATCCACGGTCGGTCTTCAGTTGGCGCTGGCTCTGCTGGTACCTGCTAAAAGTAGAGCAGCACAAGATACAAAGCCTAAACCTGATCGTCAGGATGGGTCTGATACCACTAATGAAGCAAAGACGGCGCCCCCGCACCTCACAGGTCGATGGGATTTCAGCCGGTTGTTTGAAGTGGCGGCAGAACCCGAACTGGTTTCTAATCCCGAATACTCCATGGCACGCGTTAATGAAGTTGCTCACGACGCTGTCGTGCTGGCTTCGGCCAAAGAAATTGCGAAGCAGGCGACGGGGAAAGTTGACGGTAGTTTTGCGCCTAAGCCAATGTCTCATGAAGAGGTCAGGCTCTGGTTGCAGTCTTTCAATGCAGGGCCCTACGCCTTGCTGAAGTACAAAGGCGACGTGCCGTACAAGGAAACCCAGAACTATGTGCCGAGGGTTTTAAAGGCCTACGAGGAAGATCACGAAACCGAATATGACGAGTATATCGAAAAGTACGCGCTTAAGTACGGCCTCGATCCGCAACTGATCAAGGCGATCATGAAAACCGAATCCGATTTTAACAACGAAACGGTTTCTCATGCTGGCGCTCGTGGCCTGATGCAGGTAATGCCTGTTGTGTGGCAGGATGTAAAAAAGAAGTACGGTTTTGACTGGGAGTATTCGTCGGGCGTGTTTGAGCCGGAGAAGAACATAGAGGTCGCCTGCGCGTACCTGGCGTGGCTCCGATATGATTTTCTGCCGCGTCACTTTGATGCTTACGAGGTGGATCCGGAAGCACCGCAGATACTTGTTCGGGATAAGGACCGCGGCGTACCAGATCGCGACTCGCCACGCATTGTGGCCAGTGCGGCTGTTTCGGATTCCAGCCTGGTGAATGAAGGTGTTGTGCTGGTGGCAGCAAACGCGCCGGCCGAAGCGCTGGTAGCATCTGACGCGGGTAGTGGCGGCAAAACAAAAGAACTGGCTGATGGCAGCAACGGCAGGCGCGAGACCTCTTCTGCAAAAGACGAGGAAGAGACTGAATCGGGAAAGAAATCATCTTCCGAGGCAGAGTCTGAACCTTCTAAGAAGGCTGATTCCCGGCAATCCAAAGCCGAAGCAAAGCCAAAAGTGGAAGTCTCGGATGCTGGTGATGCGGCCAGGAAGTCTACGACTAATGGAAAATCCCGGGTGGTTATGCGGGGCGGCAATGGCAAAGACGTAAAGATTTCCGTTTCCAACGGGAAGGTCACCTCAAAAAGTAAAGGTGAGGTCGCGAAGGCTGATAACGGAAAGTCTTCTATCGCCAGAAAGAAGTCTGAACTTGCCAAGGCAAAGGCTGCGAAGGAAGAATCCCAAGGCGGCTAATTTTCAGGCGTTTTAAATTTGGCACCCATAGCCCTAGAGCTATGGGTGCCTTTTTCTTTGCTGGATGTTCTGCAACCCGATGGCAACCTTTGTGCTTTACAGGTGTAAATACGTACGCCTTTGCTCCATCAATATCATCGACTGAGGGTTAAGAGGCTATGGCACGTTCCGTTAGAATTCCAACTTTGCTTACGCTGTGCATATTTGCAGGCATGGCGACGGGACAGCAACTGGAGCATAGCAATAATTTTCGGCCCGCGAAAGCAGAGCGACATATGAAGATAGGATCTTTGCCAGCGGGGAGCGAGGTTTACGCTGCAACGTTCGGCGGAGGCGGAATCGGTCTTCAAGTTGATGTTCATGGGAAACCGTCACTTAGTATAGACGTGCCTGCGCGGGTTACGGTATTCGATGCTAGTGGCACCAGCCACACATTTGCTGCAGGCTACGATAGCTTCCCGGAACCGCCCGGTGCGCCCGCTACTGCAACCGTATCAGGGCCGGCCGGGATTCTCTTTCACTTTAGCGATGGCTGGGAAGTGACTTCAAACGCCCTGGTGCTTTCCCGGAAAGTGACGGTAGAGGGTAACGGAAATCCCGGGCAGGGTTTTGTTTCGTCGCTGCTTGCAACCACTGAGGAACACGCAACGCCGGGCGATTACCGGATTTTCAGCCCGGGAACGATGTACGGAGCCCCTGAACACATAGATGATAAAGCCGCGGGAGGCATCCTGGCATACCAGGCGGGAGCGCTGGAGATCCGCGAAGATATGCTGCCTGCGCCGCTGTTTGGATTTTCCAGGGGTGATGGCTCATCGGTTGCACTGCTGAATCTTAATCCGCAAGGTAACAGCGTGGCGGCAGACTTTGACCAGCCGCAGCAAAGGCAGGTGAATGAAGCGTTCCGTTTTGGAGCCTTCGGAGCCGGCGAGCATGATGACGGGAAACTCGCACTGGGGTACTGGTTTCCCGGAACGATGGGATACCTGGATAACGATCATCTAACTTCTGCCGCCACGGCTTCACACCTGCGATACCATCCGATTAAAGACGGTCTGACGCAGGAATACCAAATCGCTTTCCGGTTTGGCGAGGGCGAAACCTTTCATGACTTTACTCGAAATACCTGGCGGTGGGCGTGGAACGAGCTTAACCCGGCGGTCGATTACCATGATATCGACCAGGTGCGTCGCAGTCTCATCGACATGACGGCTGAGCAGGTGGAGACCCGCGACGGCCGCAGCGGGCTGCCGAATTCCATCAACATGTTAAACAACCCGAAAACGCGGGACCCAAAAGCAGTGATGGGCTTTACCGGAAAGAACCTTGAGGCGGCGGTATTTTTTCTCATGGATGCCGCCCGGGAAGAATCTCCTCTTGATGCGGTGCACCGGGAGAAGGCCCTGGCCATTATCAATTCGTTTCTGAAGCTGAAAGTGGCGCCGCCGGAAGGCGAAGGGTTCGACATGGAAACGGGAGAACTTCAGCTTGCTCTTCCCCATGACAAAGTGGTTTACCTGCGGTCGTTTACCGATGATATGAAGATCCTGCTGCGGGGCTATGAGTTTGAGCTGGAGCGGGGCCATGAACATCCGGAGTGGCTGGCCTGGTGCAGAACCTTTGCCGACTGGCTACTGACCCAGCAGCAGCCTTCGGGCGGTTTCCCGCGGGCGTGGGAGCCGGGCACCGGCAAGGTAGCAGTGGCGGCGCCGCAGTCGAGCTATAACGCGGTGCCCATGCTGGTTCATCTGACGCAGCTTACCGGTGATGATAAGTACAGAATTGCAGCGGTAAGGGCTGCGGAGCTTTCCTGGACGACGGAACAGGCCTTCGACCACTTTGTGGGCGGCACGATCGATAACCCAAACATTATCGACAAGGAAGCAGCTACGCTTTCTGTGGAAGCTTACCTGGCGCTCTATGAGCAAGGCGGCGAAAAGAAATGGCTGGAGAGGGCCATGGCCGCTGCGGATCACGCGGAGACTTACATTTACGCCTGGGACGTTCCAATGCCTGAAGATGCGCGCCAGGAAGAACTGCACTGGATGAAGGGCGTATCCACTGTGGGGCTGAACGTGGTCAGCACATCTCGTCCGGGCCTGGCCGATAGCTTTATGGCTTTTGATGTGGATGAGTATGCGAAGTTGTACAAGTACACGGGCGATGACCACTACCTGGATGTCGCGGTGTTGCTGCTTCATAACTCCAACAACATGCTCGCACTACCCGGTCGGGAGTTGAACATGCCCGGGCCCGGCTGGACTTCGGAACATATCGGTCTCGGGCCACCGCATCGGGGCCGTGGCCTGAACCGCCTGTGGTTGCCGTGGGTGGCAACCTGCCGGCTTAACGGGATCTTTTTTACTGAGCAGTTTGATCCGCAGCTGTTTGAACAGATGAAGAAGCCGAAGTAGCGTACTCTTCGGCGACGTGATACGACGCAGTTTTTACTTTTTCATAATGCCTATGGTTGAATCCTGATCATGCAGCCAGTTCCATTCTACACCCATCTGCTTAATGGCCTGTATCAGCGACTCGCTCGTGTAATGTTCGTCGGGGATTCGCACCGCTGTAATACTATAAC
>JAKFFN010000103.1:0-5256 GCA_036675025.1 Candidatus Sumerlaeales bacterium
TCATCTATTCGTTATCCCGGTGCATTTTCAAAAGCTGCGAGAGAGGTCGCTGTATCCGGAGAAACATTCTTTGAAGTAGCAAAAGATCCGGCAAGGCCGTTTATAGTTTTCATTGCTGATATAAAAGTGCAGGCAGTGGGAACGGCATTTAACGTGAATAGTTTTGATAAAACGGTTACGCTGACAGAAGGAATTGTCCGGGTGTCAAAAGAAAATAAATCGGTGTTATTAAAGCCGGGTCAACAGTTGGAGTCAGGCGCATGGAAAATTATTGAGGTGGAAACAGACCCTGTTACCGCACGGACCAGGAACCAGTTCAAATTTAAGAACGCGACCATTGAAGAGGTGATGCGCCCGGTGCAGCGATGGTATGATGCGAAAGTAATTTATGAAGGGAAGATCAGTTATCACTTCAATGGCACTATTGACCGAAGTGTGCCGGTATCAAAAGTTTTGGAGTTACTCGAAGGAACGGGGCATGTTCATTTTACGATTGAAGGAAGTACGATCACAGTCAAAAATTAAACGAAGGTAATCCCAATAAAAAGCCGGAAAGTGGTGACACACTGCCCGGCGGCGCCTGGGTTACCATTGTATAAATCGAGCAAACGATTATTGTTTAACCCAAACATCTCAAAGCTATGAAATGGCGAGGAAGAATTCTGTTTTTACTGTTATCATTTTCTTTCGTGACAGCAGCACGAAGTCAGCTTATCAGTTTTTCCGTCAATAACGAATCGCTGGGAAAAGTTTTTCTGCTGATTGAGCAACAATCAGGTCATCATTTTATTTATAGTACCGAGGAGTTGTCAAAAGCAAAACCGGTTACGCTGGCAGTGACGAATGAACAGTTGACAGCGGTGCTCGATAAATGTTTTGCGGGTCAGCCGCTTCAGTATAGCCTTCATGAAAAAAATATCACGGTCAAAGAAAAACCGGTTGCAACTGCAAGCCGCTCGTTGCAGGGAAGAGTTGTAAACGAACAGGGCGAACCGGTCGCGGGCATCACGATCGGCATAAAGAACTCTTCGTTGCAAACAGCGAGTGATCAGGTTGGATTGTTCAAATTGGAGAATGTTCCGGCTGCTGTAGTCTTGCTGGTCAGTGGCGCAGAGATGGAGCCGCTTGAAATCTCCGTTGGGTCCGAAACTTTTGTTCAAATTACGATTAGAGGGAGGGTTGGGACACTGGACGAAACCTATATCATCGCTTATGGCAAATCCAGCCGGCGTTATGCCACCGGCACCGTATCCAGTTTGAAGGCAGAAGAAATTAGTAAGCACCCTGTTTCCAATGTACTGTCGGCCCTCACTGCTCGTATACCTGGCCTCCAGGTAACGCAGTTTTCGGGCGTGCCCGGCGCCCATATGCGCCTGCAGCTCCGGGGCATCAACAGCATTGCCAATGGCAACGATCCCCTGATCGTGATTGACGGCGTACCCTTTCCCGCACAGCCGCTGAATGGATCCCTGAGTGGTGGGGCCGGCGTGTCGGGAAGTCCTCTGAACTCCCTGAACCCCTCCGATATCGAAAGTGTGGAAGTGTTAAAAGACGCCGATGCGACAGCCATTTATGGATCGCGGGGTGCCAATGGCGTGATCCTGATCACAACCAAAAAAGCTAAAGGTGCCGGCACGACAGGTAGTATTCGCTTGACCCATGGGATAGGGAAAGTAACCCGCAAACTAAATTTGCTTAATTCCACCGAATACTTGGCCATGCGGCGGGAAGCCTTTGCCGGAGATGGATTGACACTTACCATGGCAAATGCCCGGGACTTGCTCCGCTGGGATACTACCCGTTATACGGACTGGCAGGAGGAATTGATCGGCCATACCATGACAACGACGGATGCGCAGGCTTCTTTTTCTGCCGGCACGGAACGAACGCAGATGCTGCTAAATGCCGGCTATCACCGTGAGACCACCGTTTTTCCCGATGATTTCGGGGAGCAGCGCAAGTCATTGCTGCTGACAGCGGCACACCGCAGCGATAACAGGCGGTTCAGTATCGCAGTTACGGCGGCCTACAGTCACTACCGCAGTGTGTTGCCCCAGCAGGATTTGCTCTCCGCCATTATGCTACCCCCGGTGGCCCCGGCTATTTATCAGCCGGATGGCAAGCTCAACTGGGAAAACTCTACATGGTCCAACCCGCTTGCCAGGACCAAAGCGACCTTTACTACGACAACGGAAAATGTCAATGCCAACCTGTTGCTGTCATGGGAACTGGTACGCGGTCTGCAACTGCGTCTGGCGGCGGGAGCAACCACCCTTCGCACCCAGGATCATACCCCTACACCTGAGGGAGCGACCAACCCCGCCTTCGGGAATCAGCGTTCGGCTGGTTTTGGCGATAAGACCATTCAGACAGTGATCTCGGAACCGCAGATCGAATATAGCGGCAAGTGGGGAAAGCATACCGCTTCGCTGCTCATCGGTGCCACTGTCCAGCAAACAACCCAGCAGGCCATCTACCAGATGGGCACGGGATATACCAGCGACGCACTGCTGGGAAGCCTGTCCGCAGCCTCCGGTGTGGCGACCCTCAGCGAAACGGATAGCCGGTACCGTTATGAAGGAACATTTGCCCGACTAAAATATACCTATGACAAGCGGTACCTGGTTAGCCTGACCGCCCGCCGGGACGGATCCAGCCGCTACGGGGAGCAAAACCGCTTTGCCAGCTTTGGCTCGGCCGCCCTGGCCTGGCTGTTTTCCGAAGAGCCCTTTCTGCGAACCGGATGGCTCAGTTTTGGAAAGCTCAAAGGCAGCGTGGGTGTCACCGGCAACGACCAGATCGGCGACTACCGCTACCTGAAACTCTACTCACCGGCAAGCTATCCTTACCTCGGCATCATTCCCTACTATCCGGTACAGCACCATAACCCGCTTTTCAGTTGGGAAAAAGTGACCAAGCTCGAAGCAGGTCTGGACTTGGGTTTGATGAAAGATCGGTTACTGGTGGGAGTGAACTATTACCACAATACTACGCGCAACCAGTTGGTCAGCTATCCATTGCCGGCGGTAACCGGGTTTGATGGCGTATTGCAGAATGTGCCCGCAACCATCCGCAATACCGGCTGGGAATTCGACCTGACAGTAGCGGCCGTCAACCGCCCTGCGTTTTCCTGGAAAATAACTGCTAATTGGACCATTCCGTCCAGTAAACTGCTAGCCTTTGATGGGCTCAGCACGTCTGCCTATGCCAGCAGGTACGTGATCGGTCAGCCCCTGGGCATCGCCAAAACCTACCAGTTTACTGGCGTTGATCCCGTTACGGGTGTGTATACCTTTTCAGATCGCAACAGTGACGGGCAATTATCATCACTGGATCGGGACCGGGTGCTGGTCACGGCACAGCAGGGTTTCGGCGGGCTACAGAATATGTTGACGATGGGACGCCTATCCATCTCTTGCCTGCTGCAGGGCGTGTTACGACAGCATACACCGGGGTACTTGTCGCTGTTTTCAAAACCCGGCGGGATGCAAAATCAACCGCATTACGTCCTGGATCGCTGGCAAACCCCGCGTGATATCAGTCCTATACAACGGTTCAGTGTATCACAGTCCGCACCCAATACCGCCTACACCCGTTATCAGCAAAGCGATGCCGCTTACAGCAAGGGGTCCTTCCTTCGGCTGCGGAACCTGGCGGTTGCCTGGCAATGGCGCAAGACTGTTGCCACTAAAGTAAAAACACCCGGGGCGACTCTTTTTATAGAAGGACACAACCTCTTTACGATAACTGGTTATGACGGGCTCGACCCGGAAAATTCGATTCAATTACTGCCGCCGCTACGGATGATCGTCGCCGGCTGCCAGTTCACCTTTTAATCAAGCAACGATGAAATACCTGAATCTATATATCTTCATACTGCTGTTCCTGCCGGGTTGCAAAAAATACCTTGAGCCCGGCACACCCGGCACGCAACTCGATGATGCGGCCGTCTTCCGCAGCGATGCGACGGCGACGGCGGCTATGCTTTCGGTCTATGGAAGGATGGAGCTGGACGATCTGGCTTATATGCAAATTGTGCTCTCCGGCCTTTCGGCCGACGAATTGACCGACTATTCAGCAGCCGGTCCCAATATCGACCTGGCCACTAACAACCTGACGGCTGATAATCCTTTGATTCTGGCACACTGGAAAAACTGGTATAAATACATTTATCAGGCCAGTGCCGTGATTGAAGGCGTTGCGGGTAATTCAGCGCTCTCTCCCGCAGTGGCACGTCAGCTCGAAGGTGAGGCGCGCTTCGTCCGGGCTTTTTGTTATTTCTATCTCTTCAATTTATTTGGGGACGTACCGCTGGCAACAACCACCGATTACCGGGTCAATGCGCTATTACCACGTTCGACGACTGTAGCGGTAAATAACTTTATTGATACGGAGCTCGCTACGGCTATTACCCTTTTGGCAGAGGATTACCTGACTGCGCTTCATGAGCCCGGTACCGAACGCGTACGTCCGAATAAGGGCGCCGCCCGGGCCTTGCTGGTACGGCAGCATATTTACCACCAGCGTTGGCAAGAGGCCGAAGCGCTGGCAACCGCTGTGCTGAATGAAACTGCGCGGTATGAACTACTGGCTGACTTGGATGCCGTGTTTCAAAAAAACAGCCGGGAAGCGATCTGGCAGTGGCAGAACCAGTTTCCCGAATACAATTCATCGGTGGGGGCGCAGCTGATTCTCATCGCGACGCCCACGACAGAAACGGTGAGCACGGAGCTGTTAAACGATTTGCCGTTGGGCGATGCCCGCCGGACCCATTGGATCGGCGTCTTTAATGATGGTGTGACGGATTATTGTTTCCCGTTCAAGTACAAGGTGAAACAAACAACATCCGCCGTTACCGAATATACCATGGTGATTCGGCTGGCCGAGCAATACCTGCTGCGGTCGGAGGCCAGGGCCAGGCTGGACCAGTTGCCACAGGCCGAAAGCGACTTGAATGCTGTTCGCAGCCGCGCCGGTCTCTCACCGGTCACTGGGCTTTCACGCACAGCCTTGCTGGATAGCATCCACACCGAACGCCGGCGTGAGCTTTTCGGGGAGTTTGGTGACCGCTGGCTCGACCTGAAACGGTTGGGCAAAGCCTCACAGGTGCTGGGACCGCTCAAAGCGCCCAACTGGGTTGTCACTGATTCGTTGTACCCGGTTCCCCAGGTGGAGCGCTTGCTGAACCCGCAGCTTACCCAAAACGCTGGGTATTGACCAGTCCCTTGTAATAGTATTCTAAAATTTAAAACAATC
>JAKFFN010000338.1:0-27183 GCA_036675025.1 Candidatus Sumerlaeales bacterium
GCTGCTTACCTGTTCCACATCGCAAAGAATCATCCGTTTGTTGATGGAAACAAGCGGACTGCACTTACTGCAGCAGTCGCATTCGTTTACTTTAATAATTACGAGTTTAACGTTCCGTCTGCGATTGCAGAACAGTTTACCTGGGATGTTGCCGCGGGGTTGAAATCCAAGGATGACGTGATTGCATTTTTCGCCCAGAACATTCAAGAAGAGTAAATCACAATTGCCAGCCAATGTGAGTCAATTGTTCGCGAAACATAGGTGGTTTTAGATTGGTGGCACAGCGGATTCTCTCAAGCGCAGATAATGTACCTGCCCCCTTGCTCCTCGCTTTCGTAATATCCCAACTTCCCAGGGACAAGGGAAAGCACAGTACCATCCCCCCTGCCCACCTGAATTTCCAATGCTTCCTTCAGATCCACAAACTGCCCGTCTATCTCTGAATTTGTGGAGATACAATAGCATCGTTGCCCTGCACCGCGGCTTCTTAAGTCATCCAGTATACTTACTGGATTTTGTTTATCTGGCGGAATGCTGTGCAACACACTTTCGGACCACTCTACGTTGTGGTATAACGTGTTAATGAACTTGCCGCGCCCTTTCGCACTAGCCAGCAACCTTGCATACCGGTCTCGCTTATTTTGAGAAAACCAATTTACAATTCCAGCCTCATGCTCCTCAGCAGTCCACGCATCTGTTGCAGGCATTCATTGCTCGCCTGATGCCAGAGAGGCATTATCAGTGGATTTTTCACTCAACCGCCCATACGCCCTCATCAGCGGATCATACATCTGCGCCACGTTCTGTACTGCTACGTTATCGAGGGCCTCGCGGTGGTCGTCTGACAGTTTGAACTGGGTTGGGATATTCCGGAGCGTGTTCTGCGTTTTCTCATCCTGTCCTTCCATCCGGATAAACACCACTTCCAGTTTTTTCGGGTCATGCACCTCGGAGAGCATGCTCGGGTATTGGGCGATGGCTTTCAGGTTGCCGATGTCGTACATCCGGCCGAGAGACTGGCTGATACCAAAGATTTCACCTTCGTTAAGCTTCAAAGTTTCCATGCGGGCACTGCCATCGATTATCATCATCAGCACCGGCTGTTTATCATCGACCGTCTTCAGCAGGCTCAGCAATACGTCTGCGCCGTCGTTTTCGTAAAGCCCGCCGTCTGCCACATAGGCAATCTGACTTTCCAGCAGGTTTTTATCCACTCGCCCGACGAGATGCGGCGGTACATATTGCGGGTAGACCCTCACTGGAACCGGTGCCAGCAGAATAGGATAGGCTGCACTGGCTGCCAGGGCTTTGCTGACCGGAAACGACCCAATATCGCTTCCGATATCGGCAAAGGTCAGCGGCTGGAGCAGGTTGTAATTAATCTGCTGGTCGGTCTCAGGCATGGCAATGTTAGCCTGGATTTCGCCCATGCGCGACGGAAAGCGTGAACCCGGCAGGTTTGTCATCACCAGTCGCTGGCCGGTGTTATACACGGTTCCGTTTATCATAAGCGCGGGCGCGGGATCTATCGGACGGGATTCAATAGTGCGCAGGTCATTAAAAGTCAGATCCCGGTTACCAAGCAGGGTATCAATTTCGTCTGCCAGCAGATCCGTGCGTGTGACCGACGATGCGAGCAGTTGTATGGCCAGGGGCGGGAAGAGCGCCATGTGCCCGTAGGTGCGCCATTGGAGATTAACCGACACCGCAGCCTTCATCTCATCAAAAAAACCCGGCTGCTTACGTCTGTCAAAATTGGTCACATACCAGGTGGAGGCGAGTCCCCCGGCAGACACCGTGCTGATTCCCCGCACAGTATCCAGCAGGCTATACATGGGTCGGCCGTCGGGCAAGGGTTGATTCTGTACCCCCGGCATCGGTATTTTCGCCAGCTCTTCCATCACGCGGGCGGCGTAATAGGCCGATCTGCTGCCGCCACCGCTGATAGCCAGCAGCACCAGCGGTTGCCCTTCAACGTACGACTGCATGCCGTAGTCGTAGCGCTCGGTTCCTGGCTGGAGAGGCTGGTTTCCGGTGTTACTTCCGAGAGGAAGCGGGTTACGCCCCTGCGAATAGTAAACGCCGCCCTGGGTTCCCGGCTGCGCATACTGTACCGCCGGCGCTGGCGCCACTGCCGCTTGCGGTTCAACCTGCTGCTGGCATAGCGCCGGCAGGGGTGCTGCTGTCAACGCAACCAGAAGTGCAAAATGCCAGTTCCAGCGCGTGCGGCGATTAGCCGCGAGACGACCCAGTCCTGCGCAAAGGTCAAACTTAAGTTTTGAGTTGGGGCCGGTTCCCTGCTTCATGATGTGCAGATTTCTTCCTGCTGGGAATATGGAGTGCAAGAGAAACATCGGTCAGCGACACACCAGGGAGGCATTAGCCATGGAACTTGAGTTTTACAAGCTTAGCGGCGCAGGCAACGACTTCATTGTTATCGACAACATGGACAGGAAAATTCCGGAAGAGGGACGCCGTGAATTGCTGAGCACCTGGTGTCGCCGGGGCATGTCAATCGGGGCCGATGGTGCCCTGCTTGTTGAGCCGGCCGATGAAGGCAGCGAAGCCCACTTCCGCATGCGCTACTACAACGCCGATGGCGGCGAAGCGGAAACGTGCGGCAACGGCAGCCGCTGCATTGCACGCTTTGCCTTCGCGCAGGGCATTGCTCCGCGGCACATGGTGTTTCAGACCCTGGCCGGCGATTACCGGGCTGAGGTGCTTGATAACAATGAAGTTAAGGTCCAGATGAGCGATGCCTTCGGCCTGCGGGAGAACGTTGCTGTTAATGACGACGTTGTAAAAAACACTGTCGATTTTATCAATACGGGTGTGCCTCATGTCGTCGTTCTCGAAAAAGATCTGGCAAATGCTCCAGTTGTCCGCGCCGGGCAGCACCTTCGCCATCACCAGGAATTCGCCCCTGCGGGCACGAATGTCAACTTTGTCAATGTGCTTGGCGCCCACAACCTTGACGTTCGAACTTACGAACGCGGCGTCGAAGATGAGACCCTCGCCTGCGGCACCGGCTGCATTGCCAGTTCAATAATTGCCGTGAGAAAGGGCCTGGTGCAGACGCCGGTGCAGGTTCGCACCGCGAGCGGCGAAAACCTTACCATTGATTTTGAACTTACAGATGCGGGTGCATCTGCTGTGACTTTGCAGGGCAGCGCCCATATCATATATCGCGGCTACGTGGCAGTTCACCACGTTAAGAAACCTGAACATCACTCTGAACAAGCTGAGACGCTGGACTCGCTTCACCTCTAACTTTTTAAAGGCCGACCATGGATCTTCAAGCGTATCTCAACCGCATCGGTTTCAATAAGCCGATCGCTTCGACAGTTGAAGTACTCAGTGACCTTGTTCGCTATCACACTGCAGCAATTCCGTTTGAAAATCTCAACCCATGGCTTGGCCTTCCTGTGGATATAGAACCGGAAGCGGTGGAGCAAAAGCTGGTTAGAGATGGCCGCGGCGGATATTGTTATGAGCATAACACGCTCCTTCGCGAAGCCCTGCAGGCCATCGGTTTTGAGGTTACTGGCCTGGCAGCGCGCGTACTTTTCATGCGGCAGGATGATTCGCTTCCGGCGCGGTCACACATGCTACTGCGTGTTGACATTAAAGGACTTGCTTATATAGCAGACGCAGGGTTTGGCGGCGCTACGCCTACTACGGCACTAAGACTTGTAGAGGATGTGGAACAGGAAAGTCCGCATGAGCCATACCGGCTGCTGTTGAAAGGCACTGAGTGGCATATAGAGGTTCTTAAGAACGGCGCGTGGGAAACCATGTATGCGTTTGATCTCCAGCCGCAGCTGCCGATAGACTATACTTTTCCCAATTATTACGTCTCTACGCACGCGAATTCTCACTTTCGTAACAACCTGATGGCTGCGCGCGCTGTTAAAGATGGTCGGTTTACTCTTAACAACACCCAGATCTCCTTTCATGCGTCAGGTGCAGCACCAGAACGCAAGCTGCTGGAAAACCCTTCGGAACTGGTGGAAACACTGGAAACAAACTTTGGCCTGAATCTTACAAATCTGCCCGATCTGGAGACCAGGCTCAGCAGGCTCTTTTTTAATACCAGCACTGTCTAGCCGGTTCTGCCACTTTTTCACCCGTCCAGCCCGCGCCCGCAAATAAGTTCTTCGGGCTCACGTAGCACTTTTTGAACCTTTTTCCCATTTCTTACCGGAACGTCCGGCTGGACTCCAGAAACCTAACGGAATGAACAACCGCGGCAGCGACCACCCTCAACATCATATTTTAACTGGTCAGACAGAACGGATTGCGTCTGTCAGCCCTGCGGTCAGCGTTCGTATTCTTAGCAAGTTTCTTGTATTTGCCACGTTTATCCTGATAATTGCCGGGAGTCTCGTAACCAGCACCAAGTCGGCCCTGGCTGATCCCGGCTGGCCTCTGTTTCTCGGCCAGTGGTATCCGCAGCATTTCGAGGGCGGGCTGGCTTACGTCTACACTCACAGGCTTATCGTAGTTGCGGTTACGACACTCACGTTGCTCGTGGCGATCCTCGTTCAACTGAAGGATCCGCGCGGGTTCATGAAAAAGTTGGGGTGGTCCGCTTTTTCACTAATCATCCTGCAGGCGCTGTTTGGCGCCCTCGTTCTTAAAACTATAGCAAACCCGTTTGTGTCCATGGGCCATGGGATAGTCGCGCAGGCATTTCTGTGTGTGACGATCGCGCTGGCTGTTTTCAGCAGCCGTACCTGGTTTAGCGACCTGTCAGCGCCTGTTGTTCAGCGCATTGAGAACCGGGGCTATATCGGCTTTATGAAGTTTGCGGTGGTTGTGTTGTTTCTGCAGGTTGTTCTGGGAGGCGGAGTCCGTCATTCCAGTGGCTCAACCGATATGTTTTTCCCGTTTATCATAGCCCATATAGCCGGTGCTTTTACCGTGATTTTTACGGTAATCTGGTATTTCATGCGCACGTGGCAGGTCTATCGCGATGTGGCGCCCATGCGACGCACAGCCAAGTTCGCTGCCGGGCTGGTATGCTACCAAATTTTCTTTGGCATCCTGGCAATATTTTCCAATCGGGCGCGCCTTCAGCCTGAGATGGCGGAATTGCATCACGTCGCGTTTTCCACAGCACATATCATCGGGGGCACTTCGCTGCTTACCCTCATGTTTGCATCGTTTCTGAGAGCCCACAGGCTTCTCGATCTCACCCAGTATTCTCCCGCGCCAGGCCAGGCGTATCAAAGCCAAGAGGTTAATGTATGAGTAACGAAGCCGTCGCCCCCCAACTCAATGACAGCGTGTCGGCAGTAGAGAAGAACTCGCTGTACCGCGATATCATAATCCTGGTTAAGGCGCGCATGGGTCTGCTGGCTGCTATCATTGCGCTGGCCGGATATTACATGGGCTCGCAGGGCGATGTCAGCACTGCAGGTATGCTGCATGTGTTCTTCGGCACCTGGATAGTAAGCGCGGGTGCGTTTCTTCTTAACATGTACATGGAACGCGACGTGGATGCCCAGATGAAGCGCACGAGCAACAGGCCGTTGCCTGCTGGTCGCATGGCGCCCACTCCTGTGTTCGTGGCGGGCATCCTGGTGAGCGTTCTTGGCGTTGCGTACCTCGGCCTGACCACTAACCTCCTGGCCGCTGCCTCCGGGGCCGTTGCAATGGCCGGTTATGTTTTCGTTTACACGCCGCTGAAACGGGTAACTACGCTCAACACTATTGTCGGATCGTTCCCCGGCGCCATGCCCCCGATTATCGGTTGGGCTGCTGCCGCAAATGAAATCTCCAGCGGCGCAATTGTAATGTTTATGATTCTCTTCCTCTGGCAGGTTCCGCATTTCCTCGCGCTGGCCTGGATGTACAGGGATGAGTATAAGGATGCCGGCTTTATCATGATCAGCCACGATGATCCTGAAGGCATCTTTACCACCCGACAAAACCTGATCTATGGTATCGCGTATATCATGGTCAGCCTTCTGCCGACGTTCTTTGGATTGTCAGGTCTCTGGTACCTGGGTGTTGCGGCCGTTTCCGGCGCCTACTTCATCTGGCTGTGCCTGAAGTGGTATGGCCACCGCGAGCGCAAGTATGCTGTCCATGTGTTCGTGGCTACGCTGTTCCACATCCCGCTGCTTTATATCATGATGGTCATCGACAAGCTGTAGCCTGGCTTTACCGTTTTTGATTATCTCTGTCCGGCTGCGCATGTTCAAGGTGTGTTTATCGCCCTTATTTAAATGCCACTGCCATATCGGGGTATAGCGTAGCGGCATGTCAGTTTATCCTGCGGTAGATATCCGCTCAATTACCCACCGTTATGGCGCCCGTCAGGCGCTGGACCAGGTCAGCTTTACGGTTCGCCACCCGGAGATCTTTGCGCTTCTTGGTCCTAATGGCGGCGGCAAGACGACCCTCTTTCGCATCCTGTCTACACAGATGGCTCCTACGGCTGGCTCCGCAAAGATTATGGGCCATGATGTTGTGGCAAATGCTGCCGCTGTCCGCGCCTCCCTTGGCGTGGTGTTCCAGGCACCGAGCATTGATAAAAAGCTGACCGCCGAAGAAAACCTGTTTCACCAGGGACATCTTTATGGGTTACGCGGCAACGACCTGCGCCTGCGTATCCGTATGGCCATGGACGCTGTCGGGCTTGGCGCCCGCGCTAAAGATCGGGTAGAGAAGCTTTCAGGCGGTATGCAGCGCCGGGTAGAGATTGCTAAATCACTCCTTCACGATCCTTCCGTGCTCCTTCTGGATGAGCCCAGCACCGGACTTGACCCCGCAGCGCGGCGAGAAGTGTGGGAGTACCTGTTGAATGCTCGCGACAATCGTAACGTCACCAGCCTGCTCACTACGCATCTTATGGAAGAGGCCGACAAGGCCGACCGCGTCGCCATCATTCACCAGGGAAGCCTTGTCGCCTGCGGCACACCGGCGGAACTTAAAGCGGCAATCGGTGGGGAGATACTGGAGCTGACCACGGATGATCCGGAAGTTCTTCGGGCCCGAACCCGGGATTTGATTGAAATAGATCCACAGGTAATGGATTCGAACACGATACGGATCGAGACAGCGCACCTGGAAAACATTGCGGGGGCGAAGCTGCTCATTCATCTTGCAGAAGCTTTCCCGGGTCTCATCCGCTCAAGCCGGGTCGGCAGCCCCACGCTCGAAGATGTCTTCTTTCACTGCACCGGGCAAAGATATTCTGTGAACACGGTGGAGGGAAAAGCCGCATGAGCGAACTAACCCACGATAGTTCATCTGTTGCCCGTAATGGTGCCGTTGCCGGCCGTGCCATGCATTTCTTTCTGTCAGCAGCAACGCTCTGGCAGCGTGAGCTTGTCCGATTCTTTCGCCAGCCGAGCCGCATCATAGGTGCTCTTGGCACTCCCCTGCTCTTCTGGGTCCTTATCGGCAGCGGTCTCGGAAGCAGTTTTCGTCCGGCCGGATCCGAGACTGATGTACATTACCTCCAGTATTTCTTCCCGGGCACGTTGCTGCTCATTGTCATGTTTACGTCCATCTTTTCCAGCTTCTCACTGATTGAAGACCGCAAAGAAGGTTTTCTACAGGCGGTATTGGTTTCGCCAGCATCGCGCGGGAGTATTGTACTTGGCAAAGTGCTGGGCGGCACTACGCTGGCGCTGCTTCAGGCGCTCATTTTTGCGTGCCTCGCTCCCCTCGCGGGAATTGGGATTCATTCGACCACTGGATTCATGGTGGCAGCCGCCGTTTTCCCGATTGCATTGGCTTTAACGTCGCTCGGATTTGCGCTCGCGTGGCCGATGGACTCCATGCAGGGTTTTCACGGGATCATGAATCTCCTGCTTATGCCCATGTGGCTGCTCAGCGGGGCGCTGTTTCCGGCCTCTGGAGCATCTGGCTGGGTAAAGGTAATCATGGATGCGAATCCGCTGACCTACGGCCTTAACCTGCTGCGCTATGCACTTTCGCCGGAACTTGTACCCGCAGGCACCAACATGACTGTTTCGGTAATTGTAACAGCCGCTTTTGCGGTCATCACTTATGCACTCTCATGGATGATTCTATGTCGGAAAAAGAACCGGATCCGTTAACTTCAACTTCGAATTCAGCGGAGGCAAACCCAACAGGCAACAGCCTCACAGTTGACCGTAAGCCGCCATCTGCCTTGGTGCTTACCGGCTGGATCCTGCTCAGCCTGCTTGTTATCGGGGTTGCCGGAGCGGCGTGGTTTCAGCAGCTGCGCAAGCAGCGTGTTGCGCCACCGCCGCCCGTTTACAACCAGGTTTCTGCACCCACATTTATTGATGAAACCGGTACGTCATTTTCCATCACCGAACTTGATGGTCGCATTTGGGTAGCCGATTTCATCTTTACCCGTTGCGGAAGCCAGTGCCCGGTAATGAGTACGCACATGCGCAAGCTGCAGAACTGGCTGGAAGAAAACGAAATGGGCAACGTTCAGCTGGTGTCGGTCACGGTAGACCCGGAATCTGACTCCCCCGAAGCGCTCAAACGTTACGCTGAAGCATTTAAAGCTGATCCTGAGCGTTGGCATTTCCTGACAGGCGACCGCAAAACTATTTACGATTACATCCTGAACGACTTCCACCTCGAAACGGCGGAGAACGAAGGCAAGCCGGTGGCCGACCTGTTTGTGCATAGCGACAAGTTTGTTCTCCTCGATCGCAACCGTCACATCCGCGGATATTATTCCGCCATGGAAGACCGGGATATGGAAAAGCTGAGGGAAACGATTATCAGTCTGTCGCACCACGACCAGACCTCAAAGAAAGACCAGTAGCCATTATGGCATTTACGCCCGCTGATCTTCCGGCTATGAACGCTGTACTTAACAGCATCAGTACTGTTTTTATAGTCTCCGGCTGGATTGCCATTTCTCGCGATCAGAAGAGAGTGCATGCCGCCTGCATGATTACTGCCCTGGTCACTTCCATGGTATTCTTGACAGGTTACCTGGTGCATAAATACTTTAACGGAACCACGAAGTTCGTGGAGCCTGCGTCAGTGAAGCCGTATTACCTGGTTCTGCTTTTCACCCACCTGATCCTGGCGATGGCTATCGTGCCGCTGATTATAAAAACAGTCTATCACGCCGCGCGGCGCCAGTGGGACCGGCACCGCCGCATTGCGCGCTGGACTATGCCGATCTGGCTATACGTTTCAGTTACGGGCGTCCTGGTGTATTTCGTTCTGTACCAGTGGTACCCGCAGGTACCGGTCGAACTATAGCCCGTACGCACAGCTCGTTTTTATTATTTGCCGCGTTTGGACTCCCGTTGTTTGTTCCACCACTCCATCCGCTTTTGAATTTCCCGTTCGAAGCCATAGGGTCCGGGTGTGTAAAATTCCCGTTCAGCCACTCGCTCCGGAAGGCAATCCTGCCCCGAGAATCCACCTTCGGCGTCGTGATCATACTGGTAGCCTTTGCCATACCCGACGTCTTTCATCAGACGCGTGGGCGCATTTCGGATATGCATAGGCACCGGTAAAGACCCTGTTGCTGCGATTTCTTTTTTTACCTTTTTTTCTGCTACATAAGCCGCATTACTTTTCGGTGCGCTGGCAAGGTAGGCTGCTAACTGTGTAATTGCGAGTTCACCTTCCGGGCTTCCCAGGATACGATAAGCTTCGTGAGCCGCCAGTGCTACCGGCAGTGCCTGCGGATCTGCGTTGCCAATGTCCTCGCTCGCAAACCGGATCATACGCCGCAGCACGTAAAGGGGCTCTTCGCCGGAAACCAGCATTCGCCCTGTCCAGTAGACAGCCGCCTGCACATCACTAGCGCGCATACTTTTGTGCATAGCGCTGATCGTGTTGAAATGTTCTTCGCCGGATTTGTCATAAACGAGGTGTTCGCGCTGCAGCACCTGGCGCAGAGAATCCGCATCCACTTCCGGTTTGCCGGTACCCGGCTCACGCGGAGCAAGATTCACGGCAAGTTCGAGCAGGTTCAGCGCGCGGCGGGCATCGCCATCACTTAATGAAGCGATCTGCTGAAGAACTGCCTCATCCACTTGTGCCCCGGTTTTGCCAAGTCCGCGTTCTTCATCCTCCAGGGCCCGCTGCAATACCAGGATGAGCGCCTGCTCTGGAATGGGTTTCAGGACGTACACCCGGCACCTGGAGAGCAACGCCGACACCAGCGAGAAGGAAGGGTTTTCCGTCGTAGCACCAATCAGGACGATAGACCCATCTTCAATAAACGGCAGAAACGCGTCCTGCTGCGCCTTGTTAAACCTGTGAATTTCGTCTACGAACAATAGCGTTCGGCGGCCGGAATCGCGCAGGCTCAGCCGCGCCAGTTCCATAATCGCTTTTACATCTTTAATAGACGCAGTGACTGCGCTGATGGTGACGAAGCGCGCATTGGTGTGCTCGGAGATAATGTGCGCGAGAGTAGTTTTTCCGCTGCCGGGTGGGCCCCATAGTATCAGTGACCTGAGGTTGTCATTGCCTGACAACAATCGCCGTAGCGGACTTTCCGGCCCCGCTATTTCATCCTGCCCTACAAACTCTTCAAGGGTCTGCGGCCGCATACGCTCAGCCAGCGGCACAAGATCCGGATTGACGGGCCTGCGTCGTCCTTCGCTTGCGTCCTCACCGTCAAATAGGTCCATTACCCACCACTAAACCCGCACCGCCAAAATGTTTACGTACCGCCCCTGCCGAAAAGATCATGCGTGCTTCATTGCCTGCTATCCATTACCAGATTTCTTCGGCCTCGCAAGATCACTAATCTCATAGTTCACGCCATATACCTCTTTCAGACTTGCTATACGGTTTCGAGTTTCCGGTGTCAGTTTTCCCTTTTCCGCGAAAGCGTTTCCGCCATCCATGGAATGCCAGAAAACACGTTCAATCAGTTCGCCCAGGGCGCAGTCATGGAGTTCAGCCAGCGCCTTCATTACCTTTACAAGACGTGGCTCTATTCGCACACCTACAAGTATTCGCTCCGGTCCGGTGCGGCCGCTTCCGGCTTTACGTCCGCGCCCGGCTCCACGTGCAGTCTCTGTTGGTTTCTTCATGATTACCAAAGTCCTATTAGTACGTTTGCTTGTTCGCAGATTAAGTTGTTATCGATCACTACTTAAGACGTTGGAAGCAAATGCCGCGCCCATGGTGATCAGGGGGACATTTAATTTAAAGAAGTTCGATTTCCCGTGCATTTCACATTCCAGCCCTCTCTATCTCATTCTATCGGTTCCTGGATCAGGATCCTTTGAGTTCAAAAACAAAGGAGGATCACTATGTTCCTTGGAAAGGTCATCGGAGACGTTGAGTCAGATGATACTAATTCCCGAGCCTGCGAGAATAGCAGGCTGAAAATGGTTCAAAAGCTGGATCTTTACAGAAATGCCAGCGGACCTTCCACCATCGCAGTTGATTTAATAGGAGCTACGGACGGGGATATTGTTATGGTTGGCATACCGACCAGCCAAAGCACTCCCCCATTATCGCTAGCTCAAAGCATGGCTGCAGGAAACATGATCATGGGCATTCTGGACCGGGATAAACCCGCTCGAGCCCGGGTTGAAGCTTAGCCGACCCAAAATCTGAAACGCCTGTACATCGTTTCCAGCTGCGCAAACATCATGAAATTAGAGCCGGGTCGATCCCCGGCTTTTTTTATAACTGTTCACTGCTAAAGCTGCAAAGGCGCCTCGGGAGCCGGAAGTGGTTCAGAGCCAATGTTATTGTTAAACTCGTCGGCTTCATCAACCCGCATTTCCGCATCGATAATCGCCAGCAGCTGACGTCCCTGCCACGGGATGTAACGTCTTACTTTTGGCTCCCAGTCCAGTTTACGTTCGTTTCCCGGTCCCAGGTGAGGCACGCTCAGAACAGTGGCGAGGGCGTCATCATCACTGAGGACATTATCAAAGGAAAACACCAAGAGCACTCTAAAACCCCGGGATCGCTTGTTCCCCATGTTCCGAACTACGAGCTTGGAGTCCATCTTCAGCCGGCCCTTAAACGGCTGTTTTGGCACCTGCGCATCCACCTTCTGCCATTCGCCAGTCAGGTCAACGCCTTCAACCAGAAGTCGTGTGGTATCAGTAGAAATGCGATCCTGCAGATCCACATCCTCTTCGTTGGCAGTCGCCTGAACAGTGGTCTGATAAAATCCACCCACGTCGTACTGTACTTCAACCTCACCCTGGGCCGATGCCGACTCCAGAAGATCACCAACTTCAAAGGTAACCAGCCCGCTGGTTTGCGTGTTAGATCCCTGCGTCTGCGTCACATTTAAGATTTCCGCCTCGGCAGGAAACCGCGCTTCCATCCGTACTCCAGTTGCACTGCTTGGGCCGTCGTTTCGGACCGTGAACGTGTAGGTTACTGCTTCTCCAACTGTCGGCCGATCCGGCTCATGAGATTGCCTTACAGAGATATCTGCCCTGATGGGGAAAACAAGCGCGGCCGACTGAATGGAAAGAGTAGTAGAGGTTCCAAAGCTGCGGCGCTGCCAGGCGGCAGCCCAGCGGCCCCGCCCATCATATTGCACCGTTGGCCATTCATCGCTTATGTCGGTAGCGGGTGTAGCTACATATTCCACCGGCGTCCATGAGGCGCCAAAATCACGGCTTGTTGTATAAAAAAGGCGGTTGCGGCCACCGAGCGGATCCCGCGCCGACCACACTGCCACGGCGTTTCCTTCAGGATCAGCGGCGATGTCCTGGCCAAGTACATTGGTTGACGCAGCCAGTCCTGCAAGGTTAATGACGCTTTCATCGCTCCAGGCAGCGCCAGCGTTTGTCGTCGAGTAAACCATTAGGTTGCCCGCCGCTTCACCACGTTTTTGCAGCACAAGAAAGCGCCCCGGCGCGCCAGCCGTTACCCTGGGCCGCTCACCGCGAGATTCCGATTCATCGACTTCGTCCAGCGCAGACCACGTCTCGCCCTGGTTAGTTGATGAACTGAACCGGACATCTATGTCATCAGAAGTGGCAGAATCTTCCCGGCTTTCCGTCACCAGGACCCAGTTCCCATCGCCGTCGGATGCCATATCGGCATTGCGATCGAAGCGAATGTTGGAAGTTTCCTGACCCAGTACGGCGACCGGCAGCCAGGTAAGTCCATCATCCGTACTGCGGAATAAAGACAGAGCTTCGTCACCGCCTGAGGGGCCAGTGGAAATTCCGGCTGTCACCCAGACATTATCGCCTCCGCTGGCGATCTGGGGCAAAGCCATACCAAAATAACTCGAAAACTGACCGACCAGGTTTACTGCAGGAAAAGTCTCTAAATCCTCCGTCGTACGGGCAATGGCAGCATCGGCAATGCCATCAAAGTTAAAATCCACCTGCCACGAGGCCATGAATGTACCGCTGGTTACATCGGCTGCAATAGATGGTGCGCCTTGGGTAATCGACCCTGTCGGCGGATCGAACTGCCGCGTAGATCCCCAGCTTTGCCCACGGTTTTCCGAACGCGCAAACAATGCCGCCCCACCTGCGCTCTGGTCCCACGTTATAATCCAGTGGCCGTCATCCGAAGCAGCAATTTCCGCAAAGCCACCATCTTCAGCAATGTTGCTGCTTACACCTACCGCAGAAGTCCACTGTGCCCGGCCAGACGAAACCAAAGCCGACACACCGGCTATCAGCAATATGGACTTCATATTTTTACCCCTACCCGGTTGCTTCAAGTTAATCTGTGCCTTTTGTAATAATCTTACAGAAAAAGTGACCCCTGATCAGTGGCAACCTCAACAGAATTCGCTCTCCAGTATCCGGCTCCGCTCTCCCACTAAACACTACTTGCCTTGTATAATTACTTGAACGTCTGTTGACTCACCTTCTGTGACAGGTACCCGAAAAGGAAAATTGGCCAGACCCTCCATAATAGTGCAGGCTGATCGCATTGTTCCCACGCGTGAAGTTGTGCTTGTTGCCTTACTTGTGTTGCTGGTTTGGGCGCTGCAGCTTCGGTATCCGCCCCTCAGCTATCCCCATATCGGGCTTGTGCAGTTGCTGTTTCTCTGCATGGTTGCAGTTATGCAGCCGGTGCGGCTATTGCGCTCGATGCACGGCGCTCCGGCACCTCGTCTTCACCCGGCTTTTCTTCCCGCTCTTGTTTTTGTGGTGTGGACGCTCGTGCGCTGGTTTGCTGCAGGGCTTCCCTTTACCGGCGCCGGCGATGTTGGCACAATCATGTGGTGTTCCACCTACGGTATTGTCGGTTACACCCTGACCCGCAGTGCAGCCTCAGTCGATTTCGAAGCTCCATCAATTTCCACAAGCCGTTTCCTCCTGACTGCCATTTCTGCTATGGGATTAATGTGCGGCATACATGCCGTGTGGCAGTATTTCTTTTCATATAGTGAATCGTACCAGCAGCTTTTGAGCGAGATCGGCAATCGCACCCCCGACCGCACAGAAATGGGTCTGTTGTATCATCTGCAGCTGCGGCGCGTTGCCAGCATATTCGGAGATCCCAACAGCCTGGCCACTTTCTCAGCCGTAGCCGTTGCAGCGTCACTGGAACTGACTACCAGGGCAGGCAGCGCCGGTAGAAACGGGCTTCGCATCCTGGGATTTACAGCGATTCCTGCCTGCCTGGCAGCGGTTTTCCTGTCAGGCAGCCGCGGTGGATTGCTCGATGTTCTCCTCGTACTGCTGGTATTTGGCGGATACCTGTTATACCAGAACAGAAAAGGGAAATCGCGGCACTCGAATGGCAATGCTGCAGCGCTTGTGTTGTTGGCAGTGTTTCTTGTGTTCCAGGGAACGGGGCCTCGTGCCCAGATGGCCGACGTAACAAAGCTTCCCTCCCCGGAGTATTCAACTAAGCAGACGGGATGGACATGGCGATCAAGCACCATTACCGAACGCATCCACTACCTCACTGTCGGCGCCCGAATGATCAAAATGGCTCCCGTGACCGGCCTGGGGCCAGGCAGCGTAGAAAGATATTTCGGACGATTAAAACCCCCGGAGGCCCGGGAATCAAAATATCTGCATAACTGGGTAATCCAGATCTGGGCGGAGTTGGGAATTGTGGGTGTTGCCGCTGCCGGCTGGTTCCTTGTAACCATGACAATAGCCGTTGGCCGCACCCGTCTATGGCGGCGACCGGCTGACCGCGCTATCCTGACCATCTTCTGCCTGTTACTGATCGATGGCCTGATCCAGGTAACCTGGAACCAGCGAGAATTGATGTCTACGTTTGGGTTGATCACTGGTGTGCTCATGGGGCGTTCGGTGTACCAGGCAACATCCGCCCGCGAACGGTTTCCCAAACCAGCGAGATTAGGCATAGTCGTTATTTATGTCACGCTCTTCGCCATCATGGAAGCGCGATTCCTGGCCGGGAAATCCGACAAATACAAGGCTCTGGATGCCATGTCGGCCGGTGATCCACTTTTGGCACGCCATTACTGGGATCAGGCAATCCTCTGGACGCCGGGTGACCCGCAACCATACGCTGCACAGGCATCAATTTTTGCATCGGCGGGCCAGTGGTCACCAGCAAAACGTCTAGTTGACAAAGCCCTGACATTAAACCCTGACAGCGCCGCACTACAGGTTGAAGCTGCCAGGATTGCCGAGCAGCTGAAAAGACCTGACGAAGCCCGCGCCTACCTGACAAAAGCACTCGAGTTGTACCCCTCTCAGGCTGAGTATAACTACCTTATGGCGCGGCATCTTTATAGGCGAGGCAATCCCCAGGAAGCACTAAACCGGGCTCGAATAGCCGCACATAACAATTACATTGAACATGACCAGGCGCAATACGATGCCCTTGTTAACGAGTTGGAGAACCTGACGCAACCTTGACGACAGATGTAGTAACTATAACCAGTAGGGCTAAGATAAACTGGCTTTTACGTGTAGGCCCACCACGGAGTGACGGCTATCACGAGCTTTTAACCATCTTCCAGGAACTGGAACTGGGCGAACCGATGACATTTCGAGCCCTTCAGGCCACAGAGTGTCGCCTTTCCGGATACCCGGCGGATATTCCGCCTGAGAAGAACCTGGTCACCCGCGCCTGGCAATTAATGGCAGGCAATTACCCTGCTGTTAGAGGCCTCGATGTATCAATAAAGAAATCGCTACCCCAGGGAGGCGGCCTGGGCGGCGGCAGTTCTAATGCCGCGTGTACCCTTAAAGCGATAAACGCGCTTTACCACCTCAACGTCCCAGACAGCGAACTGGAACAACTGGCCGGACAGTTAGGCAGTGACGTTTCCTTCTTTATAAAGGGAGGCGCAGCCTGCGGTTCCGGCAGGGGCGAAATCCTAGAGCAGCTTCCACCTTCACCGGTTTATCACCTGGTACTCGTGTTCCCTCGCGAGCGGATGTCTACCGCGGAAGGGTACCGTCTTTTAGACGAAATTTCGCGACCGATACCTTCTCCTCACACCTTGTCGACATTTCTAACAGCTGTGCAGTCGGGCTCACCCGCTACGCTGGCGCCATACCTTCAGAATGACTTCGAACTGGTGGCGAAGAATTTCAACTGGTTCTCCGAAACGCGAACAAAACTTCAACAGGCAGGCGTTCAAAAAGTTTTGCTATGTGGAAGCGGCTCAACGGTTGCCGGTTTATGCGAGAATAGATATGCCGCGCAACGAATTGCCTTGCATGTAGGAGGAATTCCTACATATACCTGGCCTGCTAGCTAACAAGTGCCACATTGTGCACATATCTTGCCTTATACCACCGATCAAGATACAACAACTTGGCTTGGAGAAGTACATCATGGGATCAATCGAAATCACTGGCGTAACCATTAGACCGTTCTCGGGTGGTGACGACAAGCTGAAGGCATTTGCATCCATTATACTCAACAACGCGTTTATCATCAAGGATCTCAAAATCATAGAAGGTAACAATGGGCGTTTCGTTGCCATGCCCAGCAGGCGTGGCAAAGATGGAGTTTTCCGCGACGTGGCGCATCCATTAAACCAGGAAACTCGTGATTACGTGGAAAAGACTATACTGGCTGCATACGAAGAACAGTCTGCTGCCGGTTTCCCTCTCGCTAACACGGAACACAATGAACCTGGAGAAGTTAACCGCTACTAGATAGCATTTGATTTGATGTATAGTGTTTGTAGCCCGGCCAATTACTATTGGCCGGGCGTTCTTTTTGATGTCGACTTTTAATTGGGAAGGCTACTGGAAGCGGTCTTTGTCCTGCTGGGAAGTCGGGTGTGGCAGAATTTTCGGCGCAATATCCACTGCGCTTCCGACCCCGCCTTCCACGGCAAACGGCAGCTTTTGCCTGTACTGCTGATCCCGGGCCTCGGTGATGGACATGTACTCCTGGCGCAACTGCTGCGCGGCTGTCATTATCCAGTCGCGGTAATCCCGCATCAGCGGTGCGCGGCGCCACTGCGTTTCACCGCGAAGGCGAAACTCAACCGAATCTGCACTTGCCGTAATAGCGATGCCCTCATCCGTCACCTCACCGTTGCCTTTACTGCCGTCCACAAAGTGGGCCGCAACACCGAGATACTGTGCCAATTTCGGATCTCGTTTCAGGGCTTCCGCTGGTAATACCAGTGTATCGTCTGCCAGGGCCGGCGGAAGCTTTTCCTGCTCTTTAGCACCGCTGTTCCTGGCAATTTTCGTATCCGGGAACTCCTTCAGCAATTGCGAAAGCAGCCGCCGCTTTTCTAGCAAATCAGCCGAGCTCTTTGCCTGCTCAAAAAGCGCCTTGGCCTGATTCTCTTTCAGCTTAGCTATTTCTTCTGGAGAGCCACCGCCGCCTTCATTAAGATACTCCAGGCTGCCCTCGTAGTCGCCAGCTTTCTTGCTGAGAGTTGCCAGCTGGCGGGCAATCTCCTGGCTGCGCGGCGTTTCCGGATATTTGCGAAGGTAGCGCGCTCCCGCGTCAATTACCCCGTCTACGCTTACCTGTGTCCGGAACTTTTCGGAAATCGCACGCACCGCGGCGTCCATTCCAAAGAGCATCGGGACCGCCACAGGATTAGCAGCGTTCTGTATGGCGGCGCTGCCTGCGGCATATACGGTATCATCCTTTGTGCGGCGCCCGGTCCAGATGAACTTGCTCTTTTCAGACGCCATTTCTGCCAGGGCTTTCTGGTAGCTATCGTTCAAATTATAGTTCGGATTATCCAGCAACTTGGTCGCTGCCTTTCCGCCGGGGGTCGCCGGTGCGCTGCCAGCAAGGCTGTTCAGGCGGTTAAGCGCCTCGGCGTGGTTCCCGCGCCTTTCAGAAATTGCGGCATAGGCGTAGTCGACCGAATCCCACATCCCCGGCACATTCTGTCGAACGTCGGTAAGAGACTCTACGTCGCCCTTAATTAATGCCCGGGCCATGGTTCCAATAGCCGCAGCCTGGGCCTCGGGAAGCCGGCTTTCGTAACTGCTTACGCCCAGCGTAAGCCCGCGTACTTCATCCTTGCGGATCTTCAGCGTACGCGCCTGTGCCAGCAGCTGGCTTGTTTCTGCATCAGCGGGCCTAAGCAGCGCCGCCTTTTCCAGGTGCCATTCCGCCACATGAAACTGGCCTTCGGTCATGGCGCTCTGCCCCGCCTGCGTCAGCGCTTTTGCGCGGTCCGCGATCATCTTCTGCTTGAGTTCCTGCCGCAGCGCAACCACTTCGTTTCGCTCAGGGGCATTGGGATACTTCCGCAGAAACTGATCGCAAAGGTAAACCATCTTCCGCTCTTTTACGGTGGCCGGCTTATCTCCGCGGAAGCTGTAGATGCCATCCCACAGCAGCGAGGCAGCAGCCTGCGGCTGCAGCAGCACAAGCTGGCTGAGGCTGGTGCTGACGCGGTTAAACACGCGGCTGAACTTGTTGAACCTGTTCTGCCCTTCCAGCTTGTTCAACTCGTAAACTTCATCGGAAAGCAGGCTGAGCAACACGCGGTTGCGCCAGTCCTTGTCCCTGGCGTTGGCCGCCAGGATTTCCTGTCCCGCCAGAAACTCTTCGCGCGAATCCCGTGTGCAGTTATAAAGGTAGTAGATGGCCTCAGCCGTGCCAATTCCGCCAGACGGTGCACGGCGCTGTTGCGCCAGCGCATAGGATTGCCTCAGGGCATCGTCGTCGCCGACCAGGGCGCTGATGATTGCCTGGCGCGCAACCAGGTCTTCTTGCTGGGCAGTTGCCTGCATAGGCACACAAAGCCCCGCAGCCACAGCTACTGCGGCAGCGAAGCTGCGTTTTCGCGCTTTGATTCTATTAATCCAATCGCACCGGAATGCCATGGCTGCCCATATACTCTTTGGCTTCGCGAATCGTGTGGTCGCCAAAGTGAAAGATCGACGCCGCAAGCACGGCATCAGCTTTGCCCTCGGCAATACCGTCTACAAGGTGCTGCAGGGTCCCCACTCCCCCAGATGCAATTACCGGAATACGGACCGACTCGCTGATTGTCCTCGTGAGTTCGACATCGTAGCCGTTTCGCGTGCCGTCTCTGTCCATGCTGGTCAGCAATATCTCACCCGCGCCGTACTCTTCCATTTTCCTTGCCCACTCCACTGCATCAATGCCGCGGGGAGTGCGGCCGCCGTGGGTGTAGACCTCGAACTTCATATCAGAACGCTCAGAACGCTTTGCGTCAATTGCAACCACAATACACTGGGTGCCGAAGCGTTTGGCCGCCTGCTTTACAAACTCGGGATTCTCCACGGCACAGGTATTCAGTGAAACCTTATCTGCACCGGCGCGAAGCAGAGCCTTTATGTCTTCAAGCGTACGAATGCCGCCGCCCACAGTTACGGGCATAAACGCCTGGCTGGCAGTGCGGCGCACCACGTCTATCATGGTACCGCGGCGCTCGTGGCTGGCGGTAATATCAAGAAACACAAGCTCGTCGGCACCGGCACGATCATAAGCCACGGCCGCTTCCACAGGATCACCGGCGTCTACCAGGTTCACAAAGTTGACGCCTTTAACTACACGGCCATCCTTCACATCTAGACAGGGGATAATACGTTTGGTCAGCACGGATATCCTTTACGATATCCAGCGCCGCTTCTTCAGGCTGAGTTACGGCGATTATAAGGGTTCTGCGCTGCAGAGATGCTCCGACTGTTTACCAGCTTGCGTCGTTCAGCAAATAATTCCGGCGCGTTTTGCATAATTATTCCAGTATATATCTTATAATTTTCCTAGACAGCAACTGCAGATACCTGACTTATTACCCGTATGAAAACAATATCAGCCGTCATTTCATCCATTGCCATTCTTTCAGTCGCCCCGGCTAGTGTTTGTGCCCAATCCGAACCGGCCAGGGCAGACTGGAATGTGAGGGATCACCTGAAACCTTCTGAGATAATCGTGCAGAGCCACCGGGGCGCCGGAGAACTTGCTCCGGAAAACACCCTGGAAGCATTTGAGCTGGGATGGAAGCTGGGTACCTACCCGGAAGCTGACGTCCGCACCACTACTGATGGTGTTATTGTTGCGTTTCATGATGCCAACTTTAAGCGGGTCGTTAAAAATGTTCCTTCCGAACTGGCCGAAAAGGGCGTGAAAGACATTACGTGGGATCAACTGAAGAAGCTGGATGTTGGTTCCTGGATGGGCCAGGATTTCCTCGGCCACCGTGTCTGCACCATGGAAGATATTTTTGAAATTATGGCAGGGATGCCTGATCGGCACCTTTACCTGGATATCAAGCAGGTAGATCTCAAGCAACTGGCCGACCAGGTGAAGAAGCACAAGATCAACGCACAGGTAGTGCTCGCTTCTCCCCGGCACGATGAACTGGTTGAGTGGAAGAAAATGGTGCCGGAATCCGATACGCTCCTTTGGATTGGCGGAAAGACTGAAGCTGAGCAGAAGAAGAAATTTGAAGACGCCAAAGCCCGTAACTTTGAAGGTCTGACCCAGGTCCAGATCCATACCCACCTGACCACGGCCTCGGAAAACGTGACGCGGGAATCGGTTAATCCTTTCACCGGGTCCGACGAGTTTCTTATCGAATCTGGAAACGTACTCCGCAAGCGCGGCATTCTCTACCAGACACTCCCCTACGAAGGCTCTACGCCCGGGGTGTTCCATAAACTTCTTGATCTGGGGCTGATGTCTTTCTCTACGGATCATCCCAAAGTAACCATGCAGGCGCTGGAAGATTATTATAAACTCCCGCGGTCACCTGAAGCAGCTACGGCAAAAACTGTCTCAAACCAACCCTGAACATCTAATTTAAAACCGAAACCCACTTCAGAAGGATCTTCAATTATGTCATCGCCCTACGCCGCTCTTTTAGATAAAGCCCTGGCAGCCGCCAGTGATACCAAACATCTCGCCATCGGCCGCGGAAACGCCGCTGAGGCTGCCCGGATTTTCCAGGAGTGCTTCCCCGGCAAATCAGCCCTTATCGTGGCGGATACGAGAACCTACAAGGCTGCGGGCGAAGCAACATTGGCTGCCTTTAAGGATGCTGGTATAGCGTGCGATACCCCGTTCATTTTCGACGATCCTGCCATTTACGCCGAGTACAAGTACGTAGATCAGCTGGACGCTGCCCTTGATCAGACTGAAGCGATTCCCGTGGCTGTGGGTTCGGGAACTATTAACGATGTTACGAAGCTTTCTGCCTGCCATAAGAATCGGCGCTACCTTAGCGTGGCAACTGCTGCCAGCATGGATGGCTATACCGCCTATGGCGCCTCGATAACGTACAAGGGCAGCAAGCAGACGTTTAACTGCCCCGCCCCCCTGGGCGTGATTGCTGACCTGGACGTTATTGCAGCGGCGCCTGAAGGTATGAACGCCAGCGGCTATGCTGACCTGCTGGCTAAGCTGCCGGCCGGGGCCGACTGGATTGTGGCCGACGCATTGGGAATCGAACCCATTGACCCGGCATCCTGGGAAATGGTTCAGTTGAACCTTCGCGATTGGCTGGCTGATCCTGCCGGGGTGGCAAACGGCGAAGCGGGTCCGCTGGAATCGCTGGTGGCAGGTTTGATGATGGGTGGCTTTGCCATGCAGCACCTGCAGAGCAGCCGCCCGGCGTCAGGCGCCGAGCATCAGTTTAGTCACCTGTGGGACATGCAGAATCACAAGAACAACGGCAAGTCGGTAAGCCATGGTTTCAAGGTAGGTATTGGCACCGTCTCAAGCGCTGCCCTCTATGAGTATCTCTACACGCAGCCTCTTGATCAACTGGATGTGGACGCGACGGTAGGTGCGTGGCCTACATGGGATGCCCTGGCTGTCGAAATCACCGCGCTTTATGATATTGATGAAATTCGGGAAAAGGCTTTGGATGAGGCGAAGGCAAAATACATCGAAGCTGATGATCTGCGCCGCCAGCTGACCCGCCTTGTGGAAGTTTGGCCTGACCTGCGCACCCGCCTGCAGAATCATCTGCCGAGCCAGACGGAATTGTCTGACAAACTGGAACTCGTAGGAGCTCCCAACCATTGCGAAAAGATCGGCGTATCGCCGGACCGGCTGCGGGTCAGCTGTCGCAAGGCGCTGCACATCCGCCGCCGCTACACCGTTCTCGACCTGGCTCACCGTACCAATCTGTTTGCCGGTGCAATGGACAAACTCTTTGAATCAGAAACCGCCGAGGTATAGCCTCAACTCGCACGCAGCCTAATCTGACCATTGCCCGAAGCAACATCTAATATGGGCCGGCGCCGGTGAAAGATCAGTGCCGGCGCAATATTGAACTCGGGAAGAACTGGAACGCCGATCATGACTCAATTATCCACGCCGCCTGGAACACCATCACCTGCACCGGCAGAACCGCGCCGTAAGGGTGTGTTTGCTATCTTTCAGCCAGATCCCCCGGCCGCCCACAAGGTTACTGATCCGGCAGCCATAGCAGCAGGCTACCGCCGTTACCAGCGCGAAATCCTGATCGCCACGATGATCGGCTACGCCGTGTTTTACTTCGTCCGGAAAAACCTCAGCATCGCCATGCCGCGCATGGAAGCGGAACTGGGTATCACAAAAGCCAGTCTCGGAATGTTTCTCACTTTGCACGGCCTCATCTACGGCGTCAGCAAATTCGTAAACGGCTACCTGGGCGACAAGTCCAATGCCCGCGTTTTCATGGTGACCGGACTGCTGGCCTGCATGCTGCTTAACGTGGCCTTTGCAGCGGCGCCGGAAATGTTGGGGATACACTCCAAGGCGCAGGTTACCACTGCATTGCTCTGGACGTTTGGCGTCATTTGGCTTCTTAACGGCTGGTTCCAGGGCATGGGATTTCCTCCGTGCGCTCGGCTGTTAACGCACTGGATTCCCCCTAAAGCCCTGGCCACGAAAATGTCGTGGTGGAATGCCTCTCACTCTATCGGCGCGGCCGCTGTGGCCGGCCTTGGCGCGATTCTTTTTTCTGAAACCTTTAATCTTGGCTGGGAAGCCATGTTCTACGCCCCCGCGGGTATTGCCCTGGCATGTGCAGCGTACCTTTGGTTTACTCTTCACGATACCCCGGAGAGCCTGGGATTACCACCTGTGGAATCTCTTGACGGCTCCACGGAAAACACCCCTCCCCTCCCGGTAAAAGATGAACCGCCGGCAGAACTTATCGAAGAAGAGCTTACAACGCAGAGCGGGTACATGAAGAAGGTATTTACCAACCCGTACATCTGGATCATCGCCCTCGCAAACTTCTTCGTTTATACTGTTCGATATGCGATCTTTGACTGGTCCCCCACCATTTTCAAACAGGCCAAGGGTTTTGACTACAGCGAAGCTAACTGGATTACCATGACTTTTGAAGTTGCGGGCATAGCAGGTATGCTGTCTGCCGGCTGGATTACAGACAAGGTATTTGGCGGGCGAGGCGCACGCACGTGTCTCTTCTACATGGCCGCGTGCACTGCCGCAGTTGTTGCTCTATGGAAACTGCCCCTTCATTCCGGCGTGCAGGCCGCAAGCATCATGGCATTGGCCGGGTTTTTCATTTACGGTCCGCAGGCCCTTGTCGGAATTGCCGTAGCAAACCTCGCCACCAAACATGCCGCGGCCACCGCCGTCGGCCTGACCGGTATCTTCGGCTATCTTAGCGTAGTGATAAGCGGATGGGGCGTGGGCTGGATGGCAACTCACTATGGCTGGACAACGACATTTGCAGCCATTTGCTGGTTTTCCGCACTGGGCACCATTCTTTTCGCAATGGCCTGGCTGGCACCCGCCCATGGTTACAAAAATCAGTAAAAGCAGAACCAGTAAACACCAGCAGTAATAACGTCAGCCTTAAAAACCACCACATTCCACGTTCTACATTCCACTTTCTACATTCTACCCGCTTTAAAGCCACCGCCGGTGTTGCGGCGGGTTCAACACCACAATCCCCTTTGACCTTACCATGTTTTCAGGGACCAGCGCCTGCTGTGGGAACTTGTTAAACACGAAACCGGGTTGTCCTACATAGCTGATATTGCCGGCCCCTTTGAGCCCGGCGAGCCAGTCTTGCGGGATTCCGGTTACCGGGATGAAGTAGAAGCCTTCTTCCACGGCGATTTCAAAATCCGGAAGCTGTTCCCCGCCAAACGGCATCATCTCCGCCGGCACGATCTTGCCGTTCCTGTAGATAGTCGGGCCAATCTTCTTTAGCGTGTCGCCCGGCACGCCAAGCACACGCTGGTAATACTTCTTCACCAAAATGGCGTAGATGTCTCTCCCCTGCGTGGCGCTGAACTGCTTGGGGTGAAACATAACCACCTCACCCGGCCGCGGATCCCGAAGCCATATCGGCACAAAGCTGAACAGAATCCTGTCGCCTTCATGCAAGGCCGGCTTCATCGTGTTAGTGGAGACTTTTTCCAGCGTAAAAAGTCCTGCTCCAAAAAACTGCAGTGCCGAAACCGATGTCCCAAAGATCATGACCGCAGCGAACAACAGAGCCAGGGTTTTCCGCGCGCGCCAGGGATTGCCGTTTGCGCGGGTGGCAGCCGCTACGCTGTCAGTCCAGATTAAAAGATAAAACGCCGTCAGGCCCAACAGCACATAGTTAGACCACGGCTCTCGAATAGAAACAATCGCAAACACCAGCGCCGGGATGCCCAGAATAAAAAACAGCGCGCCCTTCAGCGGCTGGCCCGCGTACCAGTGCCCGGCCCCCGGCACCAGCAAACTGAGCAGCCCTGCGGTAAACGGGTAGCGAAAGAGAACATCCTCCGGGATAGCTGTCAGGCGCCGGAACCAGTCCTGATGACGCAGCCAGTCCAACGGGTTACCAAACCTCAGCCGAAAACGCTCCCTGCTGGCGCGTCGTTTGGCAGTGGAAGTCGCTTCGCGAAAGAACTCGTCATTCCGCTTCAGCAGCGCCGAACATTTAAAACAACGTTCATTGGAGTCAGGATTGCGAAAACGGCAAACCGGGCAGACAATCACGAGGCGTTATCCGTTCTCCAGTTCAAGCTCATCCTGCTTCTTTTTAGCCTCTTCGTCTGCCAGCCGCGTAGCCGGCCGGTCCCAATCCGGATCTCGCACAATTTCTACCGAATGTACAGGCCCGATCTGCTCCTCCAGGAACTCTCGAAAGTTTCGAATCCGCTCCTCTGACACGCCATCCACACGGACGTAAACCTTCCCGTCTTTGCCGATGCGTATTTCAATATCTTCGTAGGGCATGAGAACCCAATCCTCCTGATGCAGCACCATTGGCAAGAGCGATGTGCAGCAATCTGTACGTCCCTCAGCTTCAAGCGGCCAGGCACAAAAAAAATCGCGCCCGACCAAAGGGCGCGATTCTAAACTTATAACGAGGAAACTGTTACTGGGCAGGAGTAGCTTCTGGCGTTGCCGCAGGGGTCGCTTCCGGCGTTGCCGCAGGTGTCGCTTCCGGTGTAGCTTCCGGCGTAGTAGCAGGGGTCGCTTCCGGTGTAGCCGCAGGAGTTGCTTCCGGCGTAGCGGCAGGAGTTGCTTCCGGCGTGGCCGCAGGCGTGGCTTCCGGCGTAGCTGCAGGGGTCGCTTCTTCTGTAGCTGGCGTAGCCGCAGGCGTCGTTTCCGCTGCCGGCGTTTCCTGCGTAATTACCGCAGAATCCACCACAGGCGCTTCAGCAGGTATCTGGCCCTGGGCAGGCGCCTCGCCCGGCGTAGGAGCTTCACCGGTGCCAGGGGTCACGGTAACCGGAGCAGGAGCCGTTACGGGTGCCGCGCTGTCAGCGCCGATAAACTCCGAAGCCGTGCTGCGCATGGCCGCTTCACCAAGAAAGGTCATAACGATCGTCATGACAAAAAATACAGCGGCCGTTACCGACGTGTATTTACGAATCTGCTTGCTGGCGCCGCCAAAACCAAAGGTTTCGCCCATGCTTGAGCCCATTACGCCGCTCAAGCCGCCGCCTTTGCCTTCCTGCATCATAATCAGGGAGACAAGGACAATACTGATAATCAGGTAGACCAGCAGTGCCAGGAAGAATAGAATTGTCATGTAAGAATCAGCCTTTCGGTACGCAGCGGCATAGAGATTTTATGGCCCGCCGGCAGCGCATTACCTGTTTTTGTCAAAAAAATTGGCACCTCCTGCCAGCCCGCGAGATATTTCTTAAAGCAGGCGGCAGACAATGCCTGTAATTACCGCTCTCATTAGCAGCGGCACATTTTTTATGATTCGGCGAATTTGCCCCCGCAAGGGTTTAATAAGGTGTGATTTATCAAAAATCGGAACCACGCATCAGAGAAAGGAATCAGATGTCACAGGGTACACCTATTACGGTAGCCCATGGCGATGGTATCGGTCCTGAAATCATGGACGCTACCCTGGCCATCATCCAGGCTGCCGGCGCAAAGCTGGATATTGAAACGATTGAGATCGGCGAGAAAGTTTACGAACGCGGAATCGCTGAGGGCATCGAGCCTAAAGCTTTTGAATCCCTCCGCCGCACCAAGGTTTTCCTCAAAGCACCAATCACCACCCCCCAGGGCGGCGGCTTTAAGAGCCTTAACGTAACCACACGCAAAACGTTTGGCCTGTATGCCAACGTTCGTCCATGCGTTTCTTATGCACCGTACGTGCGCACGAAGCACCCTGTTATGGACATCGTGATCATCCGCGAAAATGAAGAAGACCTTTACGCCGGCATTGAACACCGCCAGACAGACCAGGTCTACCAGACGCTGAAACTGATCAGCCGCCCGGGCTCAGAAAAAATTGCCCGTTACGCATTTCAGTATGCCCGCGCATACGGCCGCAAAAAGGTTACGTGCTTCACCAAAGACAACATCATGAAGATGACCGACGGTCTCTTCACCCAGGTATTCCATGAAGTCGGCGAAGAA
>JAKFFN010000147.1:0-5204 GCA_036675025.1 Candidatus Sumerlaeales bacterium
AGCCTTGGCTTGTTCATACGTGAAGTAGTGCCAGAATTCAATCTGGGTCTTGCCGTCAGCCGAAGCGGAATCGCCTCCGCCGTTCGAGCCGCATCCGGAAAGGGCAAGGCTGGCAACGACAAGAGTCAGAAATATTAGGATTTTATAAGAGGGAGAAATTCCGGTTTTTAGCATCGTTTACACCTGCATTTTTTGAAGATCGGTTTTACTGAATCGGCGACAGGAGCAGAGCGGTCCTTGATAACAACTTGCCAAGGAAACTGGCTTTGCTGAATTCGTCGACTTTTACCAGTCTTGAGTCCGCAAAATCTTTATTAAGCATTTCCTCTGTTTTTCCCGCGAATCCTTCATCGTCTACGACCATTGTGATCTCGAAGTTGAGTCGGAAGGAACGGTTGTCCAGGTTGGCGGTACCGACGTAGCTGAACCGGTCATCAACCAGCATGACCTTCTGGTGGTTAAACCCTTTTTCATAGTTGTAGATTTTAACGCCGGTTTTTTCCATGGCGCCTATGATACCCCGGTGGCTGAGGTCGATGAGTTTGCTGTCAGTTTCTTCGGGGACCATTATGCGAACATCTACGCCGCGGAGAACAGCCAGCGTGAGTGCGCTGATGATCTGGGCATCGGGCACAAAATAGGGTGTGCTGATCCAGATGCGTTCTGTTGCATTATTGATAGCGGTGAGGAAAAAGAGAGCGCAGGTTTCCAGTTCATCAGAAGGGCCACTGGGCAGGCACAGCATTTTGAGGCTACCAGTGGTCGCGCGTTCCGGGTCCCAGTTGAGTTTCGGAAAATTCCTGGCAGCCCAGTACCAGTCTTCCATGAAAACAGCCTGCACCATCTGCACTACCGGACCAGTCATCCAGAGATGGGTGTCGCGGTAATAGACCTCATCGTCAGGGACGGATGATCCGAGGCTGCTGTTGCTGTATTCCTGGCCAATATTGATGCCGCCGATCCAGGCTTCGCGGCCATCTACGACTACAACCTTCCGGTGATTGCGGAAGTTCAACTGAAAGCGGTTGCCAAAGCCCTGTGTGGTATTGAAGGGTATAAAGAAACCTCCGGCTTTGACGAGCGGATCGTCGAACTCTTTCGGCAAACCGAAGCTTCCGATTTCGTCGTACATGGCGTAAACTTTTACGCCTTGCCTGGCTTTCTCAGTAAGTGCCTCGAGAAACTGTTTTCCTATCTTATCATCACGGATTATGTAAAACTGAAAAAGGATGTAATCCTTTGCGTTCTTGATCCCGTGCAGGATGCTTTCGTAGGTTTCATTGCCATTAATGAGCAGATCGGCGCTATTGCCGTTGGTAAATGGCAGTTCTGCCAGTTGCTGGAGGGCACTGGTTACCTCGTCGTCGGCCTGGTAGACCATTTCTTCTTCCCTCAGGCGGGCGCGCAACTGCTCTTCGATATTTTTTCCTTTGTCACGTGCACTCTGCCGTGCGGCAACATAGCCTTCCATCTCATTGCTGCCAAAGACCCAGTAAGCGGGAACGGCCAGGTATGGAAAAGTGTTTAGCGATACGGCCCAGGCAATTGCGCCCTGTGGAGTGCGAGTGTGCATAACAGCATCAATACTGGAAAAAATGCCCAGCACGTGAAAAATGATGATGGTCCACGAGATGATCTTCTTCTTGTGGCGCTGCCAGAAAATGACGTCGTCCTGCCACACGCGTTTGCAGCGGTGCCGGATTTTCGCATAGAGTTTCATTAGGGTCCAGTTGCTCGTTGGTAGAAGCTGAAAATGCAGTCACGCAGGCCTGATAATAGCCAGCAAAAACGTGTGGCTGGGGCGCTAGCTATCATGGCTGGCATGGCGCCCATACACGTTCGGTTGCCGTTAAACAACCTGGTGCATCTGTGGAACATGCCCGGATTCCTGGAACTCCGTTGCGTTTTCCATGGTGACCGCTGCGATCTTATCAAGGGCTTCGGTTGTGAAAAATGCCTGGTGCCCGGTGATGAGGACATTGGAGAAAGTAAGCAGGCGGGCGAAAACTTCGTCGGTAAGTTCTGATTCGCTGCGATCTTCAAAGAAGAGCTCGGCTTCGTTCTCGTAAACGTCGAGACCCAGGGCGCCTATCTTGCCGGACTTTAAAGCCTTGATCACGTCGGTGGTATTAAGCAGGCCGCCGCGGCTTGTATTAATCAGCATTGCACCATGTTTCATAGTGGCAATGGACGCAGCATTTATGATGTGATGAGTTTTCGGTGTGAGCGGGCAATGTAGCGATACAACGTCGGAAACCTTAAGCATATCTTCCAGCGGCATGTAACGCACGCCAATGGCTTTCATTTCCTCGTTCGGGTAACGATCATAGGCGACGACTTCGCAGCCAAACCCGAGCATGATACGACAGACCTGGCTCCCGATTTTTCCGGTTCCGACAATGCCTGCGGTTTTACCATGAAGGTCGAACCCGAGAAGGCCCTGCAGGGAAAAGTTTCGCTCGCGCACGCGGTTGTAGGCGCGATGGATTTTCCGGTTGAGGCAAAGCATGAGGCCGAGGGTGTGCTCGGCAACGGCAAAGGGTGAGTACTCGGGCACACGGGCGACGGTGAGGCCCAGCTTTTTGGCGGACTGAAGGTCTACGTTATTGTAGCCCGCACATCGCATGACGATCAGCCGCAGACCGTAGCCGTGGAGTTCCGTAAGAACCTCGGCATTGAGCTGATCATTAACGAAGGCGCAGACGGCATCGCAGCCTTTGGCCAGGGCAACAGTGGCGGGCTCGAGGCGGGGCGTGAGAAAGCTAAGGGTATGACCGGCGGTGTTGGCTGCGGTCAGTGTTGCTTCATCGTAGGGTTTTGAACTGTAGACGGCGATTTTCATAAGGACATTGGGAATGCGGGATGGCTGGAGTAAACAAAAAACTCCCCACGCCCGAAGGCGGGGGGAGTTGGTTCCGTTTACGGTAATATATGACGGGCCCTGAAATCAGGCGCCACGACGTACATTCGTAGCCTGGAGACCTTTGGGGCCGTCAGCTACTTCAAATGTAACAGGCTCACCTTCGTTCAGGGTTTTGAACCCCTGGCCGTCGATGTTGGAGTGGTGTACGAACAGGTCCGGACCACCTTCCTGCGTAATAAAGCCGTAGCCCTTAGCATCGTTGAACCACTTGACGGTTCCGTTAGGCATCGCTGCCTCTCCTTCGAAAGTACCGGGGTACTTTCCTTGTTTATTGTTACGGGGAAACCGGGGATGTGTTGCATAGCCGGGAACCCTGCTTCAACCGGCATGCCACATGTCATGATTCAGTTGCTACAGATGTTACGGCGGAGGCATCATCATTCCCGCCGCTGTTCTGGCGGTTTTTCCTCACGTTTTTACAAGAGGACTGTGACCAGTGGGAAATTCAATTTTCAAGGCGGAAAAGACGTTAGTGTGTTATTTTTGCAGAGGAAAGATTTGGTTAAGGAACTGATAATTTTTCAACGCAAAAAGCCGTCGCTATTACACCTCAAATTGGGAGTCGGATTTGTGTGTGTGGTGAACCACAAAACCGGCTACCAGGGACACGGCGCTGTACCAGTAATAAAGCAGGTGCAGCGGAATGCTGGCCAGTGCAAAGACCACGCCACGGCGGCTCGAAAGGAAGCGGTAAAAATCCCACTGGATTCCCACGAGGCCAATGACGCAGGCCACTGCCGTGGCGAGACTGGCAAGGGTGCCCATGAGAATGCTGACAACTCCCATGGTTCTGAACATCGACCCGCCGTTATCTGGTGCAATCATCCAGAAAAGTGTCGCCATGGCAACTACCGCAAAACAGCTTAATGCCGACAAGGCGACGCCCAGGGCCAGCAGTGCGCTGAGGCGGTGAACCCAGTTGAGATTCAGTTCACTGTCTGCGTGCCCGCGGCGAAGCATCATCACAGTCCAGGGAATACCGCGCTGCATTACGTCGGTGCGAATGAGACCGGGGAGAGTCCAGCGTTTCAGGTGTTTGCAGAGGATGTCGCTATTGAGCCAGATTCGGTGGCCGGAGTCTCTAAGGCGGTGCCCGTAATCAATGTCTTCTATGCAGACGATGCTGACTTTTCTGAATGGGCCAACCTGTTCAAAGACGCTGCGGCGGATGGCACCACAACCGGTCCAGAAGGTTTCGGCTTCAGTTTCGCCGTGCTGATGTACGTAATGATGCATCAGGTTTTTGAAGGCGGAGACGAGGCGCGAATCAGCGGGAGCGTCGTCGTAGGAACCGAACACGGCGGCAATATCGGGGTGCTGGTCGAGGGACTGGAGAAGCTTTTCAAGTGTATCGGGGCGAGGTTCGACGTCGGCGTCGAGAAATGCGAGTATTTCGCCGCGGGCTACCTGTGCGCCGGCGTTGCGGGCGCCGGAAGGCCCGGTTTTCTGCGCCAGCTTTATCACCTGCGCGCCGGCTTGCTCGGCCAAAGCTGCGGTTTCATCGATGCTGGCGTCATCTACAATGATGAGTTCGTAATCCTGATGCCATGCCGCATGTAGCGCTGGCAAAGTGCGGCGCAAGTATGCGGCAGCATTGTGAGCCGGAATGATTAAGGATAGGCGTGGGAGAGCGGCGGCCATGATTGCTTTCCTCTGCACACCTGCCAGCGTGTAATAATTCGCAACGGGAGCGACAATAGATAGAGCCTGCCATTGCTAAATGCTGTTGGGGATTTCTCTTGGACGACCGCACTGCCAACATAACACTGCATACGCCGGAAGGTATGGCTTACACCTGCCATAACGAGGGCGTGTGCTGCCACGTGTTTGATACGATTCCGTTGGATGAGCATGCGGCGGTGGAACTGGCGCGGCTGGATCATGCTGCACTGAATGCCGCTGCCGGTAACGCGGGCGGTGATGCAATCGCGGTGGCGAATGCGGCGGGGCCTACCGCTGAGAAAGTGGCCAGGAAGGCCTGTGGAGACTGCGCTATGCTGACGGCGCAGAAGCTGTGCGCGATTCATGCGCTGGCTGGTGAAGCTTCGAAGCCGCGGGTCTGCCAGGATTTCCCCTGGCGCTATGTCGAAACACCTGATGGTGTTTTTGTGGGTCTGTCGTTTGTGTGCCCGTCGGTGCGGGCGAACCGGGGGCAGGCGGTGAGTGAACAATCGGCGAGCCTGGCGAACCGGTACGTAACGTCAGGAAGCGTGCGCGAGGCACAGTCGCTTGTTCCCTTAAACGGCCGCGTGACGCTGCGCTGGCGCGATTACATGGCCGT
>JAKFFN010000037.1:0-5177 GCA_036675025.1 Candidatus Sumerlaeales bacterium
CTTCCTTTTTGTATAGGCTGGTTAATAGCTCCTGCGCCTCTTTCATGCGCTTGGAATCGACATCACACACGGCGACGATACGGGCATTTGCATCCAGGCCCTGGTAGAAGGCCTGTTGCATATCGGAACGCCCCTGGCGGCCCACGCCGATACACCCGATGTTGATTGTGTCATTCGGGCCGCTGGCGGCGAAGCCCTGCCGAGTGGTGAAAAATGCGGGTGCCGTGGCCGTGGCAAGTGCACCCATGAGAAAAGTCCGCCGTGAAATGCGGCGGTTTCTGTTACCGTCTGACATATCCACTCCCGTTAAGCGCGCGTAAAGCCACGCGGTATAGTTTGGGCCTTAACTCGCGCATGCCGGACACCGGATACTGTCGATTTCCGCTAATTGTTTAGAAGTTATCTACCCAAGCGAAAACGACTTCGCCATGTACCAATTATAACTTGCAACGGGATTTTCATACGTAGCCGTAACAGGAAGAATACGGTAGTGGGTATTAAAAAATCGGCCAGCACATAGATGCCAGCCGTTAACCAACCAACTACGTTGTGGCTACTTGTTTTCCATCTGCTGACGGAGACGGTCTTCCTGCTCGCGCAATTCCGGCGTAAACTCCTCACCAAAATCCTCGGCTTCAAAAACCTGACGAATCTCGATCTCAGACTCTGTACCAGGCATAGGATTGGGAGCGTTCTTAACCCATTCGATCGCCTCATCCAGTGAATTAACCTGGAAGATCCAGAAGCCGGCAATCGTATCGCTGGTAAGGCTAAAGGGACCACGGTTAACAACGCGTTCTTCACCGCTGAAACGAACACGCGCACCTTTTGAAGTAGCCTGCAGGCCCTCACCCGCGACCATCACGCCAGCCTTTACCAAATCTTCATTGTACTTACCCATGGCGGTGAGAAGTTCCTCGCTGGGCATCACTCCCGCTTCGGAATTCTTGTCGGCTTTAACGATTACCATAAAACGCATTGTAAGTCTCCTGACCGAAATTAGTCTGTTTAGTGGTATGACGTTCAATGCAGAAGCGGGAGGACAGAAACGCAGTTATTTTTGCCGATCCGGGGTTTAAACAGATAGCCTTCCCTTAGTTCGGTCGGATTTCGTATTGGCCACCCGGAACGTCGATAACGGCGCAGTTCTTCTTTTCCAACACACGCACCTCGTGTTCGGTCTGACTGCTTCCGTTTCTGATGCTCCAAACGCCGGGCTTTAACCCGGTCAGCAGAACCTGACCCTGGTTCTGGATGTTTACCGTAAATGCCTTCTCAATCAACTCGCCGGTCTTACTCAGGACAACAACCTTGTCCATGAGTGAAAGAACATATGCTTCCGGCGTTTCAACGAAATCAACGGGCGAAGTTGTCTCTTCTTTTTCCGCCATTGTCATCACCGTTAGAAAGACATCGGTTTCCCTGGGCGTGGCTGGTGAAAACATAATGCGGTGACCTTTAGCCTGGGGACCATCGGGTTTGGGAGGCTCGAGTTTATGGCCAAACACGCTGTTAGCTTCTGCGCCGCTTAATACCTCCAGTTGCCTGTCTTCTTTAGGGGGCTTAAGCATCTGGAGGAAGACGTGGCCAGTTTGACCAGATTCGCTGCTGGTGAGAGTAACGCCGTTTTGCGTGGGCTGCGGAGGGTTAAGAGTGTTGACCTGCCAGTACTTTTTAACGTCCGCGCCAGACGTTTCCATATTATCCAGAATAATTAGCGCCGCGGGATTCTCGTCATTCTCCATGTTGAGAAAGCAGAACGTGTGGATGTGTTTTCGGATTTTGTCACTGTATGCGGAAGTGAGATCGACAGAGAAATAGCTGAAAACCGGTTTCGTGGAAGAGGGACCAAAGTCTGAAGATATAACTTTCCCATTCTTATAGCGCTGGTTCTCCAGCACCATCTCCGGCGATTTGGGAGACGAGTGTTCAAATCGTGTTCCGCCGTCGTTAAACAGTTTACCGCCGCCAAACTTTTCGTTTGGATCGTAAGCCAGCATCATGCTGTGCGCGATCGAACGCTTGTTAAAATTCGTGTCATAGGGTGTCCCATAGAACACGTACTGGCCGAGATCAGCCACCTGTATGCCGTGGTAGTACACCTGGAAACTGCCAGCATCTGCATGCTGATGATTGCCGAAATGGTAGCCTCCGCCTGTCATGGCAACTACAACGTCTGAAGACTCCTCTCCCATTTCCCAACCAGTGCGCGCGACCATCCCGCCCAGAACCGGTCCAAAGTCCAGAGTGAGTGGAAGGGAACTGAGGCCGTCGGCAGGAAGCAGATCGGGGTCATTTAATAATAAATTCGAAATCGGGTCATGAGGAAATCCTCCCTGGCGTACAAATTCCCGCTTCATAATCGGATCTTGTGCATAAGCACTGGTCAGTAATGAAAGAATGCCCAGATTCGTTTTGCGGCCATCGACATTTCCATCACCGTCAGGGAAACTCTCCCCATTGGGCAGTCGCATATAAGTCCAGTATTTTGAAACTTCTTCAATGTTACTATCAAACACCTTCTGCCCCGACATGCGGTAAAGCAGCCAGGCTGCATGCATGTCCCAGCCAAATCGGTAAATCCCATATCCTATGCCCTGATTGTGCCTCGGCGACTGGTATTCGAAGTTTCGCATGGGTACCAGTTCTTCCAGGATGCGGTATGCGCAATACCGGTAGGGTAATGGGGCTTCATCATAGATGGCAATAGCCATGGAGAGAAGGTGGCAGAATAGTTGAGCCTCAGCGCCGTGGCCATTTACAACGCCTTGCTTAAACGGCGGCCACCCAATTTCCATATCATCGGCAAGTCGTAACATATCGAAGCGGATACTCTCTCGCTCTTCATCCGTCATCAGATCGTAACACCAGTCGTAGACCCGCGCTCCGGCGTAGATCGCCCGGCCAATTTCGCGTGTAATATCCAAAAGGTTGCCGAATTCCACGGCCTTCAAGTAGTCGCGAATGAGGGTGACGGCCTGTCGACCTTTGTTCTTATCGCCCGTCATGAGGTAGACGAAGGCTTTGTTTACAGCCGCTGTTTCCAGTTTTGAATCGTGATCTACGACAGACCCCGGTTCTACTTTAAATTCGTAAGGAATCTCAGCGTCTGCCTGAAGCTTTTTCCAAAGCGGAGCATTTTCCCCCTTCGAAAGATTTGCTCGAACCTTTTCAAGGGACTGACTGTTTACCCAGAGGCGCGGATGTTGGGACGGAGGAACGATTTCAGGCTGATAGGTAGCCGCTGCTTTGGGAACTGCTGGAGGTACATATGGATTGAACTCGATATAATCCAGGCGCACACCCTCTGGCAGCCAGACTTGAACTTCCTGGGCCTGAGCAGTAAGGTCAAATTTACCTGTCGTCTGCATACAGGTGTCGGGTTCGCTCCAAGGCACAAATACAACGCGTTTTGAAGGGCGGGATTGGCCAACGGCGATTTTCATGAAGAGCGATTCGTGTTTGGTTTTTGCCTTCTCCATCATGAGCTTACCCGCCGCATCCACTGCGGCATGTGTTCTTAACTCATAACGCCCTTCCTTGCCCGGCTGCACACTAAAGATAAGATCAGGTTTGGCATCAGTCGAGTCTACGGTAGACTTCTCACCAGTTTTTAAAGAGACACCTTTGCCGGACTTGAATGAAGCCTGATCGACAATCGCCGTTCGCAGCGGATTTAACTCCGCATCTTCCGATTGCAGTACGATTTGGTCGGAGACGGCACCACATGCAACGCCTGCCATGTACAGGTACGTTGTTATAAGTATAAGATATCTCATGCAACCCAGACGTCGTACCACATCCAGGTAATCAAGCTTAAAGCATCAAGCCGGTTTTCCACGCTCGCGGCGGTTCTGCCAATCCAGCCGTTGAACGAGAACCACACACCCAATTACAGCAACCGTGACTGCTGCAAACCCAAGCGACGGCCATACAAGCATGACCACACCTGTCGACATCAGTAGAGCCTGCAAAAGCCAGAAAACCTGTCGCATTGTACCTTTGCCAGGTTTGACGATGTTGCGAATGGTAAGTGCCACCACCAAGGACAGCACTCCGAGTGCCACCAGGCTCAACGCCTGTTGTTCTTCTATAACCAAAACTCGCAGGATATCCATTGTCTATTCCTTCTAATTGGTTAGACGTGGGGTGTTTCCAAAAATATGACAGGTCAGATAAATAGTTCTTCCGCCAAATACGCGGCAATGTCCGTTTCAAGAAAACAGTAAGGAGAAACATGTGGCAACCGGCAGTCTGAAAAATCGAGTCTATACCTTGTTGTTGCCTGTTACTGCCGCCCTGCTTATGATGACCAGGTATTCCTGTTCCTCGGATAATTTGCCTGTTGGTGCCGCCCCGGCCGCGATTGTTGATACGCATTTTCCATCACGGCTTCATGCGGTGGTCTGGCGGAACTGGGAACTCGTGCCGAAGGAAAGAATTGCGCGCGTTATAAAGGCGACGCCGGATCAGGTAAGCGCGATTGCGGCGTCCATGGGGCTGCCACCGCAGCAGCCCATTCCGGCTGAAATGGACGAGCGTGGCTACATCTCCATCATCCGCCGCAACTGGCACCTGCTCCCCTACGATCAACTGTTAACCATGGCAGATGTAAGTGCGGAGGACCTGGCGACCCGATTGCGCGAAGATGATTTTCTATTTATAAAGCTGGGCAGCCTGAAACCCAAATGTGAACCTGTTATCTACAGCGAGCCGGGGCCACGGGAACTGGAACGCGCAGCGCAAATCCGAAGCGTGGTACAGGAAGAATTTGGCGAGGAAATCAACAACGCGGGCGAAGCCCGTTTTTCTTTTGTGCGTGAATTCCTTAAGGCCGTGCCGCCCCCTGGGACATCTGCCGCATCGCCGACGTCAGGAAGCCTGCGATTCATCTATTCGTATTTTGCTCCGTTTGGTGATCCATTGCTCGATGCAAAATTGGATCCTTATCCCGATGGTTTGCTGGCGCAACTGCAGGAGCAGGGTGTTAACGGTGTTTGGCTGCATACAGTATTACGTGATCTTGCACCCGGTGGTGCATACTTTCCCGAGTTTGGCAAGAACAGTGAAACGCGCCTGCGTAACCTTCGCCAGCTTACGGAGCGCTGTGCCCGATACGGCATCAAGGTTTACCTGTACATGAACGAACCCCGGGCCATGCCAGCGGGGTTTTTTAG
>JAKFFN010000259.1:0-27071 GCA_036675025.1 Candidatus Sumerlaeales bacterium
ATAGCCAGCCGTGTTTGAGAGCGCATCAACCTGAAAGTACGACTCACTCGAATCCAGCCCCCGGATCTTCACGGGATCACCAGGTAGTGCGTCTACCTCAGTGTACTTACCGGTGCTCGTATCCGTAATCCTGAATTTACCTCTGACGATGCGATCGTTAGTGTTGAAGCTGTTTTGCGTAATCTTATAGCCGTTATAGATTACTGGATCGCGCATGGTTACTTCGTAGATTTGCCTGTTATCACCATCGGTAAGCTCCACAAGTGAGGCGAAACTTTTTGCGACGGTACTGTGGGGGAAGTATTCCGCGTTAAAATCAAGCGCCCGCAGACTGAAGGGCATGTCTTTTGGTTTCAGGTTCTCTCCCGACGGATCTTTCAGACGGTCCTTGCGCGTCACATACATGGATGTCGCCTGTCCCTCAGGCAGAATTACAGTAGCGTCATAGACGCCCCATCCAAAGTCATCGGCTAAGATTCGATAAAATCCTGCAGCCATTGTCCATAGCAGACCAATATGGATGATGGTTGCCCCTGCCCTTCCAAACAGCCCCTTCTGCGAGTAAAAGGCTGTTCCCGATTCGCCGGTAACGGTGTAGCGCTTTCCAAGCAGACCCCTCAGGCTTACGAGGGAGCCCCGCCAAGGAAATGCAGTAGCATGGCCGGCTTTCTCGTAGAATTTCGGATTCTTCTGAAAATTGCGTTTCTTGTAAAGAGTTAGCGCAATATAACTCTTTTCCCATGAGCACAGGCAAAGGTTTACCAGCAGCAGGCCCATTAGGCCAAGGAACCACCACGTGTGAAATACGTATTCCCTGCCATAATCTACGCCAAGATCATCGTTTGATGCAATGAGCGAGCCGGCGATACATGCCACGGCCACCAGGGAAATCAGCACAATGCCCAGATGCAGGGAAGACAGAAACTGCAAAAGCTTACGAGCCAGTTTATCGTTACCTCTGAAAAGTTAGGCTGCTGAAATATTTGCAACGGCCTCCTAACCAGACAGCGGGCGTTGCAATTCATTCGAGGTTACGAAAGCGTGATGCTCTCTGCGATCAGCTGTTCTAAAGGCCGGACCACGAATCCGTTACCGTCTGAACCTGCCATGATAATCATATCAACACGACGGGCGTTGTGGCGTAGAAAGCTTTCGGATTCCATATGTGGTACCAGTAAGGCGAGTTTGCCATCGCGAAGCCTTAAAATTGCAGCTCCCTTAGGGTTCCCGTGGACTTCTATATAACCTTCTACCGCTCGCACAAAGCCAGCATGCTGCAGTTTAGACATAACCTGTTGCGCCTTAATATCCGCGGGTACAGGTCCGTCCAGGATCGGTATTATCGCTGCATCTGAACCCGAAACCTGGCTTTCCGATTGAACTACAGATGAACGCAATAGGGGAGAAGCGGCAGCTTCCACCGGGTAGGCTTCCGGCTTGGAGATAAACACCGCATCATTTGCTGCAGCGGCGACCACGCTATCGGAACCGCTTAAAAGGCTGGCTTCGAATTCGAGATCCGCCATCTGTTCCCGGTATCGTTGGTCGTCCAGACGTTGCTTCAGCATACGGATGCCAAAAAAAGCGAGGACTCCTATTATTATAAGTGCGCCGAGAGACCAGAAATCGAAACCCATGTTCATCGTGCCTTCGTTCATAGCTTTAAATATATAGGATTAACAGCACAGAAATCAACCATAGAACTACGACAGCGAGCAGCGAGAAATCCTGGAAAAGCAGGATTTCGGGTGAGCCACCTTCCTCCCTTTTGTAAACCAGGTACAGGTAACGGAAGATGCCGTAGAGAACGAAGGGCAGCGTGAGTACCATGTATTCGGCCCGCGCTTTTTCCTGCACACCAAGCGTTACATACAGGGCGTAGGAAATCACCGTAGCCGTGGTGGCCACGTTGATCATCTGATCGAGAAACAGCGGAGTATAGTGTTCCAGCACCGGCCGGTGAGAAGCCGCATCATCAGACAGCAATACAATCTCGTGCCTACGTTTGCAGATGACTACGAACAGCGCCAGGAACATCACACAGGTGATGAACCACGGGGTGATTTTGATAGCTTCGCCTGCGTACTCAATAGCAAAAATGCCAGCCGTGGCGCGGATCACAAAGCCCAGGCTTACCACCATGAGATCCAGGATCACAATGTGCTTCAGCCAGATCGAATAGAGAATCATGAGAACAAGATACGCCAGGGAGATAACCTGGAACCGGAACTCAAACAGCACGAATAGCAGACCTATAGCTACGACGCCTAATATTACAGCAAGTCCCATTGCTACGCCTTTGCTGACTTCCCCTGAGGCAATTGGCCTCTTACATTTTAGCGGATGTAGCTTGTCAATTTCTGCATCCCTCAGGTCATTTACGATATAAATAACTGAAGACAGCAGGCAGAAAACAAAGAATCCAAGTGCAGCTTTGGCGATGCGCGCCGGTTCTGTGAAGTGGTCAGAAAAAATAAGTCCCGCAAACAGAAGCAGGTTTTTTGTCCACTGGCGCGGACGTAAGAGTCGCAGTATATGCAGGCTTGTAGTAATCATTAACACGTTTATAAGTTGTCGATTGTAGCAGAACCAATACGCAATTGGAAAAGAATCCCAAAACATGCCAAGTGATAAATTTGCTGTAGTTACAGGCGCTTCAAGTGGAATTGGAAGAGCGGCAGCACTGGAACTGTCGCGGGCAGGTTTCCGCGTGTTGCTGGCGGCACGTAACCTGGAAAGACTGGTTGGGGTTGCCGCAGAAATCTCTGACGGTGGGGGAGAGGCCTACCCGGTGCAGTGCGACGTCTCCGACCCGAAACAGGTGGATCTTATGGCGGAGCAGGCGGCGCATCTATCTCCGGCGGTAGATCTGCTATTCAACAATGCAGGAAGTGGTCTCTCCCTTCCTATTGACGAGACTACTGACGAGATTTGGGACACTACGGTTGGTGCCACTCTGAGCGGCACCTTTTACTGCACGAGGCACCTTTTACCCCAGTTGAAAAAATCTTCAGGTGCAATTGTCATCAATAATGCTTCTGTCGCCGCTCACCGTGGTTTCCCGAATTTCTCCGCGTATGCTGCGGCTAAAGGGGGAGTACTGGCTTTTTCGCGTGCGCTGCGCGAGGAACTTCGGCCATATAACATCCGTGTAACTATCCTGTCTGCCGGGGCCACTGATACCGGATTCTGGGATAACCAGGAGGGGGAGTGGGATCGAAGTCGAATGATGAGCTGCGAAAGTATCGGAAAGCTTATCAGACAGATCGCCGAGTTTCCGGATTGCGCTCAGTTGGAAGAGATACGGGTAATGCCTTTCGGCGGTGCGCTATAAAGAGCCGGATGCTCTTATGGAATGAAGCGCAGCCGCGACAGGGGTGAACTTCACAAAACGTTCGGCTTCTGCAGAGTTCAAAGATAGATCGCGCGGGCGCCACCAAAATTCCGGTGTCTCATCCAGCCTCGCGGCAACAACGTTTTCTTCGGGAATACTCCACTCGCTCGCTACTGCCTGGGCGAATTCATAACGAGAAACTCGATCCGGTCCGCCAGCGTGCAGAACCCCCTCGTATCGGTTGCGGTAAAGCGTGAGCAGTAACTTTACCAGGTCATCTACCCAGATGGGGGTACGGATTTCGTCTGTGTAGAACGCGCCAGTTCCCGCTCTCAGATTCTCCAGCGTCCATGAAAACATGGACTTCCGCCCGCCGCACGGGGCCCCGTATATGAGAGCAGGTCTTACGATGCACCATTTGGCCGGATAATGGCCTACACTCTCTTCAGCGAGAGCTTTGCTGCGGCCATACTCCTGCAACGGGGCAGGGGAATCTGTTTCACAGTACCCACCTTCGCGCCCGCTGAAAACCATATCAGTACTAACATACAGAAACCAACACTGCTGAGTTGATGCAGCCTGCAACAAGTTTCGGGTGGCGTTTGTGTTAGCCTCATGCGCAAGCTGTGGATCGTTTTGGCATTCTCCCGTTCGTGACTCCGCTGCCAGGTGAATGACGCCGTCGAAGGTATGATGGCGGAAAATTTCAGCCACCTGTGCGGGATCTCGCAAATCCAAACAAATGCCGCCAGGGACCGGAGTGCGGCCGCTGGCGGCGAGATAAGAAAGTCCGTCTGACGACACCGCAGAGTTGTGTGCCTGCAGTGCCGACAGTAAATGTTGTCCTACAAATCCCGATGCGCCGGTTATTAGAAGCATCAGGTCTTTGGAACGGCGAACTGATTCAGCCGGTCGACGGCAGAGCGTAGCTTGTTGGAATTTGTATGGGTGTAAATCTGCGTTGACGTGATCGATGAATGGCCTAGCAGGTTTTTTATCTCCAGAATGTCCACATCGTTCATGTGAAGAAGTGTGGCAAAAGTATGGCGGAGTTTGTGCGGGCTGATTTTTTCCTTACCAATGCCGGCCTTGCGGACATACTTGCGCACGATATTTACGATTGATCGGCCCGTAAGACGGCCGCCTTGCCGGTTTAGAAACACCGCCAGCGGATCACCAGTAGCGGGACGGACCTCAATGTAATTATTTATGGCGTTAAAGACAAACTCGTTCATAGGGATAAGCCGCTCTTTAGATCCTTTGCCGAGTACCCGGATCGTCCGTCGCTCCAGGTCTACGGCGTTTATGTCCATTCCCACCAGCTCCTGCCGTCGCATGCCAGTGAAGCCAAGTGTCACCAGTATCGCGAAGTCCCGCCGGCCCATAACATCTTTAGAGTCGGGGGCGCTCAGCAGCTTCTTCAGTTCGCTGTCTACCAGGTAGATCGGTAGTTTTTTGGGTAACTTGGGATTGTGAATGTAGGCCGCTGGGCTGCTTTCCAGCATTCCCTGCATTACGCCAAACTCAAAAAGGACCCGAACAGATGCGATTACCCTCGATAGGGTAGTGCTCTTATACCCGCGGGTGGATTGCAGATAATGGAGGTAGTCCTTAATGCTCTCCGTCGTCACCTTATCAATGGCAGGTTCGCTACCCACAGTTCGGATAAGGAATTCTTTAAACTTCTGGAGATCGAACTGATAGGCTTCTCGTGTCGCGGGTGAAAGATTTCGTTCGACTTGCAGGTATCGGTCGAACTGGGCCATGACAGCAGACAGCAATAGCGACATCGTAATATCCTCCGCAGGATGAGCTGTAGTAACCTCGCCGAGATGTCGGTAACGACGAGGCTTGGATCGTTGGGGTGAGCCATAGCGGAGGTTAAGAGCGCCAGTCAAGCAAAAGCGTCATGCTTAAACATTACGGTGTCCGGGATAGGAAATACAAAGGCGCTATGGGGCGCGAAACCCGGGCGGGAAATTGAATCTCAGGTGTAATGGCAGTTTATGTTGGACGCATGAAGGAAACATCCGATGGCCAGTGCAGCTGTGCGTTTGAGGCAGAAGACCGGGAGCAGATGAACGCACTGCGCTGGCTGCTTACGATTAACGGTGTTATGTTTTTGGGGGAGTTTGGAGCGGGTTTAGTGGCGGGTTCTACGGCGCTGATAGCTGATTCCCTGGATATGTTTGCTGATGCTGCCGTCTACTTTATAGGGTTGTTTGCCGTTGGAAAAGGAGTTCTGGTAAAAGTCCGTGCTGCATTACTGAGTGGCATTCTGCAGATCATCCTGGCCTTTTTAGCGCTGACTGAGGTAGCGCGGCGCGCTTTTGTGGGAAACCAACCGGAGCCAGCGTTCATGATTCTCGTAGGTCTGGCCGCCCTGGTTGCGAATGTGACTTGTCTTTCGATTATTTCTAAACACCGCAGGGGAGAGGTTCACATGCGGGCAAGTTGGATCTTTTCTACTAATGACGTCATTGCGAACCTCGGTGTTGTTTCAGGTGGCGCACTGGTCTACTTTCTTGGCAACAGATGGCCAGACCTTCTCATTGGACTGATTGTTGGCGTAGTGGTGTTGCGTGGTGGCGTTCAGATCGTAAAAGAAGCTAACAAAGCCAAGTCTGTATGTCTTACCGGTTAGGTGCAGCTGTAGGTCTGTCCTTGTTTTGCTCGCCAATTCTTGGCTTTGGCCTCTTCCCCACCCACTTTGGCGCCTTTTCACAACTTCCTTAAATGTAAGTTTCAGGAAGTTAAGCCGGCGGCCAGCCGGTGGGGAAGTGGTGAGTGTCGGATTTGGTGCAGCTTCATTAAATATCTATCTGGTGTTGGTAAAACTTCGTTAGATGTGCATCTGTCTTTCAAATTGGACTTACATCCATGCGGTTATTGCGACAATGGGTGGATGATAGCTCATTTGGTAATGATACGCGGCAGTTTCAAGGAGTTCATTTAGGAGGGTGACCGCAAGAATCTCAAATGCACCGGGATAGATATGTCTGTGCAGCTGCGTTTTGCCGGCAAATTTACCACAAAAGGGATGCGGTTGGGCGGGAGGCTAGCGGGTCAGTCCAGTTCGACAGAGCGAAGAACAATTGCAGAATCAGTATGCGTAGACGATTCCTGCTCCCAGGTAACGGCCGCCTCTCCAACAGTAAGGGATACCTTGGGATTGCTGTTATGGCTGTTATCACCCGGGGAAACAACCGTTGTTTCTATTGATGCGGGGGAGCTGCCGATGCCTAAAACAATTTGAGCGCCTGTTTCGTAAGTTTCCGAGACCCATGCTGTTACAATGTTGTCGTTAAGACTTGCCGCAGCCACAGAGTCGTTGCTTGAACCATCCTCAGGCCCGATCACCTCTCCCCTGCCTTTGGTTTCCGGGTTTTGCACTCCAACGAATATACGATCAGATTCCTGACTGTCGCCTTCAGCCACGTAGCGATCATACCAGATCGCCGCAAGCGGCCCTTGCGCTGTCATAAACAGGTCTGGCAGATTGGACGTTGGAATCAATTCCATGTTTTCTGGCGGCGTGAGTTTCCATTCGTTTGTGCCCGAGTTATAGCGGGAAGCAATCAGGTAGAACTGGTCGGTTTCCCACATGTACCAATACACGGTCGGTTCCGGTGAAAAGAAGACTTCGGGGTAGAGGTTGTGCGTGGTAGACCCCGGTGTAAGATCATCTGAAGCGATCTCGCCCGCGCCGTTGAAATGGCTTACTGCAATATTATACACATTGCCGTATCCATGCTGCCACGCGAGCCAGGGTCTGCCTGAATTGTCCAACTGAAGATTCACAACATCACAATTGCTCACGGCTGCAGATTCGGCAGGGAAAGGGACCGCCTGCTGGTACCACGAATTGCGCTCACGGCTTAGCCTCCGTGCATAGGCAGGCACTCTTTGTCCGCGCCCGTTGGTGGTGATCCACGCAAGATGTGGCGTGCCAGACTCATCCACCGAGATTGATGGCCGACTATTGGCACCGGCCGGATTAACATCCACAATTACTGCCTGCAGCCACTCCCCGGCAACTCGCTCGCGCAAAAAGATTCGGCGTTCGCCCTTTACAATTCCGTCCCAGGCTACGAACAGCTGACGACCGTCTGCACTGAAAGCTACTGCAGGGTTGTTGTTATCCGTGGAAAGGGAACTAATCTGCTGGAGTTCACTGAGATCGGCCAGCGGGCGTGACTCATCCTGGGCATGCAGCACATGCACTCCACTAATGACCATCGCGGCAGACAGCGCTAGAGCCTTTAAGCGCCGTCCCCTTTTGGGACCCGTTGATCTCATATCAAAGGTACCTATAGATTCACGGGTTATGTATTTCAAGGATTCATTTCGGGCGGGGCACTAAAGAATATGACGAAGCTGTTTGCTCACATTCGTCAGGTTTTTATACCCGTTTTCTGTAACGACAACCAGGTCTTCGATGCGGACCCCGCCTTTACCGGGTAGATAAATTCCGGGCTCTATGGTTATCACCATTCCGGGCTTAAGAATGTCTTCACTTCGCGGGTTCAGGGTTGGTCCTTCATGTATTTCAAGGCCAACGCCATGGCCAAGTCCGTGGCCGAAATACTCTCTGTAGCCCGCATCTGCGATAATGCCGCGCGCAACTGCGTCAATTTCCTTGCAGCTCTTCCCCGGGGCTACTGCGCTTAATGCCGCCTGCTGCGCTTCAAGAGTAACTTCATAGATGTTCTTAAGGTTTGCCGGCAGCTTCTCCCCCACTGCCACAGTGCGGGTCATGTCGCTGTGATAATGATGTTTCAGTACACCCATATCAAACAGTAAAAAGTTGTTTGCCTTTACGCGCTGCGCCCCCGGCACCGCATGTGGCAGCGCGGAGTTCTTACCCGCGGCTATGATAGCCTGGAAAGCTTCTGCACTACCAAGCTCGACCAGCCTGTGCAGTATCCTGTTTCGGATGTCCGTTTCGCGATCACCAGGAGTAACAGAGTCGACAGCCTCGAGGAATAGCTGTTCATTAAGCCGCTGGTTTGCTGCGATCTGACGAACTTCTGCAGCGGATTTCACCAGCCGCAGGTCTTTTATAAGTCTGCCAGCCGGTTTTAGTACTGCGATTCCTTGTAGTGCTTTTGCGAGGGTCAGGTACTCCGCATGGCTAATAGATTCCTCGAACCCAAGCTGCTTAACCCTAAGTTTTTTAACAGTTTGCACTACCCCATCAAGCGCCCGCTGCACAATCTCCACTACTTCCAGGTGCTTGATGTCAGCCTTAGCTTTTTCGATGTAGCGAGAATCGGTAAAGAAGATCGCCTGCCGCTGCGTTACCAGGATCAGGGAATTGCTGCTGGGAAAACCGGAAAGGTATAAGGAACTGACCCGCGTCTGGATAAGCAGGCCGTCCAGTTTCTCCTGCTTTAGTTTCTTTCTAAGGCTGGCAAGGCGCTGTTCAAGTTCTGCTTTCATGGGTCTCCGCATCATCACCACTAATAATGATCTTCTGATGGCCACTGGCATGTCGTTCCGCGTCGACAATCTTTCGGATTATTGCGATTGTATGCGTTAGGTCCTCATTAACCACAGCGTAGTCATACTTCTGAGCAAAGTGGATTTCATTACGGGCATTCTTCATGCGCTTTGTGATGTCTTCCTGTTTGTCAGTGTTGCGATTCATCAGACGCTCTTTGAGAACAGCCAATGATGGCGGGAGAACAAACACCAGCAGGGCTTTATCGTTGAGTTTTTTAATGTTAAGGCCGCCGACTACATCCAGATCCAGCACGACATCCTGTCCTGCTGCCAACTTGGCATCGACCAGATCCCGGCGTGTACCGTAAAAGTTATCGTGAACCTTTGCCCATTCATAGAAAAGATCCTGCTTAATCAGCTCATGAAATTCTTCTTCTGAGACAAAGTGGTAATCGCGCCCATCAACTTCATCTCGCCTCTGCGGACGACTTGTAACTGAGACCGAATACCCCAGCCGGGGATCAGAATCGAGCAACGCTCGGCAAATCGAACTTTTACCTCCTCCCGATGGGGAAGATAATATGATCAGCATGCCTTCCGGCTGTAGCGAAATAGCCAATTAAGTGGTTTTCATCCTCTCTGGGTTATCGGACATAATAGGATATGGTACGAGTTTGTGTATAAGCGGCGGCCTATACACACTGATAAAAGAATACAAAGCTACGCCGAGGCAAGCGCCAACACAGTCAGCAGCCAGATCTCCGTAGGAAAAACTGCGCCGCGGCACCATCAACTGGTGTAGTTCATCCGATAGTCCATATGTTGCGCAAAACAGTAAGGCGAACGCGGGATTCCACTTACGGCTGGCATACCACATGGACGCGAGCAGCCCCCCCAACAAGTATAGGTTTATATGGACGAACTTATCTGCATACTCCCAGCTGACTTCGGGATATTTGTTTCCAGGAACAGAAGACATAATAAATATAAGGAGGCACCAGGCAGCCAAAAGAACTCCATAGCGGTACTTCGCCACAGCAGAAAGCCTGAGTTTTATTATCTTGTTATGTCCGCTCAATGCACTTTCACGATTGGGTAAATCTGCCAATTTCATTAGTTTCTGGTTAATCGATTAAGAAGCTGTGGGCAACCAGTGAGAAACTTCCGAGTTTTACAGGTTTTGTTAACTTGACAAGTTGAAAAGCAAAACAGCTAGAGGCTCATAGACCATTAAGTTATAATAACTTGCGATGCTGAAGTGGAAGGTTTTGGTGAGGGGGCGTTGTGTGTTGCCTCAAGAACCACTTTAACCCTTGACGTCTTGTGAATAACTCGCTTTTATTTGCGAGGTTCACCGAGCTTTCGCAGCTTATCTGCTGCTTTTTCAAGGGGTTCTCTGTTTTTGAGAGATTCAATCCAGCGCTCCGGAATTGCCTGTTCTCCAAACCGCGCGCCAAGGAGTGCTCCCACTACCGCACCAAGCGTTGCGGCATCGCCGCCCAGATTCACTGCTCTTACTAGGCCTTCTTCAAAATCGATTGCGTTCAGGGTAAGCCAGTAAGCTGCTTGCGTCGTCTCTATTGCCAGGCCATTAGCATGAAGTTCATCATAGGAGATGTTATTTACAGCTTTCAACGCCTTAACCATATCCTGCTCAGGCGCCTGCGCGTCCTCACCGAAAACGTCACGATACTCTTTCGATTCTCTCGTGTCAGCCAGGAACCGCCAGGTCTTAAACAGTAGCTTGGACGGGTCTTTACCGCTCGTCAGGTAGCTCACCCCGAAGTTAAAGGCAATGCACGCATCTACGCAGCGCTGATCATAATGCGTAAGTCGGCAAACATCCATGGTCTCTGCTACAAGCTCTTTAAACTGAACCCTGCGCAACATGCCCACCGGCGCCACTCGCGCAATGCAGCCGCTGCCAGCCACATCGCCTCCATGCTGTTGCCATACCTTTTTTGAAGCTGCGAACAAATCCTTACCGCGCGGCTTGAGGTTCGTTAGCACAGCCTTTGTCGTCGGCCCCAGGCCGTGACCTGTTCCCTCAGTCTTTTCGTAATCTGTCATTCGAATGGCTATGTCTTTAAGGTCAACTTCGCCATTTTCTGCCAAAGACTGTGCCACTGCGAGGGTCAAGCCGGTATCATCGCCCGCCTCACCAGCTTCCAGGTTCAGGCGCCCTCCGCCTACAATTTCGCGGTGTACACCAAATTTTTCCTTAACCTCAGAGCGGCTAAGCGCATCTACGGTCGCTCCAAGGGCGTCGCCCACAGCGGCTCCAATTAGCGCTCCCCTGTAACTATCCTGGGTCTGGTTCATGAGTGTCTACCGTTACTCCTTCAAGGTTCCTGTGTAATCAAGACCGCGAATCATTTAAATCAGTACTCGTGCTTTTCTTCCGGAAACTGGCCGGCTCGCACTTCACCGCAATACTGTTCGATTGCAGTTTTCATAGTGTTACCAACTTGTGCGTATTGCTTCACAAACTTTGGCGAAGAACCCGGAATCATTCCAACGAGGTCTGTGAGCACCAGCACCTGGCCATCACATCGACGCCCTGCGCCAATGCCAATAGTAGGAATTTCAAGTTGAGTAGTTATCTGCGCCGCTATTTCCGGATCCATTGCTTCCACAACCAAGGCAAACGCTCCGGCTTCCTGAATAGCCAGCGCATCTGAAATCAATTCCGCAGCAGACGATTCGTCACGTCCCTGTACCCTGTAGCCGCCCAGCTTGTGTACTGACTGTGGCATCAGGCCTACGTGGCCCATTACAGGGATACCGGCCCCGGTGATGGCGCGAACAGCGTCTACCACTTCCCTGCCGCCTTCCAGTTTAATGGCCTCTGCTCCGGCCTCCTGCACAAGCCGGCCTGCGTTTGCCAGGGTCAGTTCGCGATTTACATGATAGCTTAGAAACGGCATATCGGCCACAAGAAATGCTTTTTTCACCGCGCGCCGCACAGCCGAGGTGTGGTGGACCATGATATCCATAGTAACAGGAATCGTGCTGTCCATCCCCAAGGCAACCATGCCCAGCGAGTCTCCCACCAGCACCATGTCAGCCCCTGACCCTTCAGCAGCAAGGGCCGTCGGATAATCATAGGCAGTTACGACCGTGATTTTTTCTCCTCTTTGCTTTAACTTGGCAAAGTGGTGAACACGGCGTTTAACCTGCTGCTTTTCCGTCTGAACACTCATGGGTTAATGGGATTACCATAGTTCACGTTGCTAAATTTTTTACCAGTTAAGCATACTGCGATATTTTAGCGGGTTTCGCTCGTCTTTGATTCTTATGACGGCTTCGCCGCTGTGCCGTCGGCTACCGCCCTGGCCAGGTGCAAACCATCCTCTTTAGTCGCGATCCTGCCCTCCAGTTGCGCATCAAATACGGTCCGCAAAATTCCCGCAAACGCAGGTCCTGGCACCATCCCCATTGCGATCAGGTCATCACCGTTAACCAGGGGCTTTGGCAGTCGCCCTTGATACTCTGCTGCCTCCCGGAACTCCTGTAATTTGGCTTGAGTGTACTCATACGTGTCGAGATTCCCATGGCTCGATACGCAATCTACCCGGTGCAGTTCTAACTCATCCTCAATCAGAGGCGAGGCCAGAAAACGACTCAAGGTCGAACGTCGCATCGAGGGTACGTTCACAAACTGCATATGCCTGCCTACCATTTCCACAACTGCATCTATCTGAGCGTTCGACAACTTCAGCCGTTGGCATATAATCCCGGCCATCTCCGCACCCATCTTATCATGGCCATTAAATCGGATCCGATCTTCATAAGTCTGGGTAGGTGGCTTGCCAATATCATGTAACAGAACCGCCAGCGCAAGTTCCGGCGATGGAGCCTGCTTAAGCAGCTTCAACATGAGGCGGGTGTGGATGTAAACATCGCCCTCCGGATGAAACTCAGCCGGTTGCTCGCAACCTTTTAAGTGGGTCACTTCCGGGAGGAATTCATTTAAGAAGCCAGAAGTGTCCAACAGGTCCAGGAATCGGTTTGGCTGGCCGCCGGTCAACCCCTTCAGCACTTCATCCCGCACCCTTTCCATGCTGATTTCTTTGAGGTAAGGCATAGACTGACAAATGGCTTCCCATGTCCGCTCTTCGATTTCAAAATCCAGGTTTGCGGCGAATCGCAACGCCCGGATTACGCGCAGGACATCTTCCTGGAAACGATCTAGAGGTTTTTTAACCGTTTGCAACGTGCGCGCTTCCAGGTCCTGTACCCCGCCCACCAGGTCCGTCAGCTCATCTGCCACCGGGTCATAATAGAGCGCATTAATAGTGAAATCTCTGCGCTCCGCATCGCTCTTCAGGTCACTGAATCTCACCAGGTCCGGCCGGCGCCGATCATGATACTCTCCTTCCTCGCGAAAGGTTGCTACCTCCACACATACGTCGTCCCGTCGCACGAGGATTACGCCAAATTTCGCTCCGACCAGCATAGCCTGCGGATACAGCCTCTTAAGCACATCGGGTGTAGCAGAAGTAGCCACATCGAAATCCTCCGGATTCCGTCCCAACAGCAGGTCCCGCACTCCCCCACCCACAATGTGCGCTTCATGTCCAGCTGCCTGGATTTCCGCGCATATGGTTCGCGCCACACAAGCTGCTGAATTCTCATTGATTTGCTGACGCAGTACCGTATCCACAGGATTATCTACACACCGCAGCATGCAGGGACTTCAACGGGTATTAGTATGTCAGACAAGATCAAGATCGCTTATTTTGTAACGAGCCTGGAAAGCGGCGGTACTGAACGCCAGCTCGCTCTTCTACTTGAGGGTCTGCGCGATGTGCAGTATGAAAAGCACGTAATTACGCTTTCTGGATCAGGGCCCCTCGAAGAACGCTTTCGCGCGTGCACTAAGAGCATTACTGATTTGAAGTATCCTCGTCTGAGGCAGAACGGCAAGATTGTCTGGAAGAATCTACCGAGTTCGGTTACCTCCGTATTTCGTCTGGCGAAGGTGCTACGCAAACTCAGGCCGGATATCCTCCACACCCTTATTCCTGTCTGTAACGTTATGGGAGCATTTGCTGCAAAGCTGGCAAGGATACCGGTGTTAATCTGCAGCAGGTTGTCCCTGGGTAACTACCGGGATGAAAAGCTGTTTTTCGCAAAACTGGAGAACTTTACTGATGACTGGTTTACCCTGATCCATTGCAAATCCGAAGGAATAAAGGATGACGTAATGCGCCGGGAACCGGTTGACCCGGACCGTCTCCGCGTTATCTACAATGGCATCCGGGCAGATGCCTACTCCCATCCGTTCGATAAGGAGCCTCTGCGCGATGAACTCGGCCTGGCCATTGGTCAGCCTGTCATTGGAATGGTAGCCAACCTCCGCGGCTACAAGGGCCACGCAGACGTCATTAATGCCATGCCCGCCATCCTGGCAAAGCATCCTGATACGAAATTCCTCTTTATTGGCCGTGACGACGGCATCGCGGAGAATCTCCTTGAACAGGCTCGTCAACTTGGCGTTTCAAACCATCTGGTCCTCGCAGGCGAACGGCATGATGTACCCAAGCTTCTCCAGCTCATGACAATCCTTGTGAGCGCCAGTCATGAGGAAGGCTTTTCCAACACCATTATCGAAGCCATGGCAAGCGGTCTGCCGGTTGTGGCGACTAATGTAGGCGGAAATATTGAACAGGTTGCCGACGGCATTACCGGCTACCTTGTGCACCCCCACAACCCAACTGAAATTGCGGAAGCGGTTAATCGCTTGCTCGATGATCCCCTCCATGCGCAAAAAATGGGGCGACACGGTAATCTCCGTGTCGCCCGTAATTTCGCCCATTCTGCCGTAGTTGAGCAGATGGAGCAGCTTTATCGTGATGCCATTGATATGGAGACGGACTAAACGCCCGCCGGCACTTCCTCTTCTTCGCCTTCTCCGCCGAGCAGTCCCATCATCTTCTCACGCATTTCCGATGGATAGTGGCAACGCTCCAGGCAAATTTCACCGCTTATATGGCCGTTTTTGTACAACATGAACAGGTAATCGTCCATGGTCACCATGCCGTGCTTGGCGCTGGTCTGGATGGTCGATATGATGCGGTTGGTTTTCTTTTCGCGGATAAGGTTAGCCACAGCCGGCGTGTTGTGCAGAATCTCATAAGCAGCCACGCGGCCTTTACCGCTGGCCTTGGGCAGCAGCGTCTGGGCGATAACGGTTTTCAACGCCACCGAGAGAACCGCACGGATTTGCTCCTGCTGGTTAGTCGGGAAAGCGTCAATAATACGGTTGATCGTTTCTGAAGCTGATATAGTGTGCAGGGTTCCGAAAACCAAGTGACCCGTTTCCGCGGCCGTAATACCCGCTTCCATGGTTTCAAGGTCTCGCATTTCACCCACCAGGATCACGTCCGGATCCTGGCGGAGTGCGCCGCGCAAAGCATAAGCGAAGCTTGGAGTGTCTACGTGGAGCTCACGGTGAGTTACAATGGCCTTCTTGTGAGGGTGCGTGTATTCCAGCGGATCCTCAATCGTGATGATGTGGCAGTAACGCTCGGCGTTAATGTAATCGATCATGGTGGCCAGCGAAGTTGTTTTGCCGCTACCGGTCGGGCCGGTTACAAGTACAAGACCGCGGTGGGCGTTGAGCATCTCCATGATAGAATCTTTGGGCAGACCCAGCTGATCGAACGTCAATAGGCGCGATGGGATCAGTCGCATAACGATCGAGAGGTTGCCACGTGCCCGGAATACAGCGCAACGGAAGCGGGCCATGTCGCTGTACGCATAGGCGAAGTCAGCGCCGCCTGTCTCCTGGATCTGCTGCTGGTAGCGCGGGGGCGTGATTTCGCGCATCAGGCGGTCAGAATCCTCGGGAGTGATGACGTCAGGATCTACGATGTCCAGGGTACCATGAAGCCGCATTACTGGCGGTTTGCCGACGGAAATGTGAAGGTCTGATCCCTCACGCTCCACCACGAGCTTCAGCATTTCGTTCATTTCCAGCATTACTGTCTTACCTCTCTAGTGTCAAAAGCCAAGCGGCAGCTTAACCTGCAAATCATTGATGTGCGCCAAACCGGCGTTTCAATTGATAATTACAGGCCGCGCAATAGAAACGTGTGATTCATCAATCTGTTTGGGAAGCGATCCGAAAAGCTCCGAGTGAAATCCAATGCCGCCGGTCGCCGGCTGAGTGCTCCAGTATTGTAGACCGATCCGCTTTTCTTGTGCGTCCCGTAGCCAGTTTACAAATATCACGGAGTGGCCACTCTTGTTCTGTCTCCAGATCTGGATAAAGTCTCCAGGGGTGGCGTCCTCAGGCGTGCTAACAGCGACGCCGACGGAATAGGTCGTCATGGCATCCAGTGGGCCAGGCGAGAAAATATCGCGGCAGAACCAGTAGCGCTTAAACTCGCCATACTGATCTTTCGGTATCCGTTCTGCCAGCTTTGGATGCGACTCCAAGTATCGGTAAAAGACCTCCAGCGTAAGACCGCAGCAGAAAGTACGAGCGCGGGGCTCGCCCTTCATGACGAGGTGGCCGTTTAGCAACACATCGGTCGTGCTGCCGTCATAGCTCCCCTCACCTTTGCGGGGCCACCAGTAGTCATGAATGCCGGTATCAGGATACTCGAGCAGCAGCTTCGCAATAGAAGCATTCGGTTCCTCAAGCTTTGGAAGTACAGCTTCAAGATAAGAGCGACCGGTAGTTGTAAAAACAGACCGGGAGATGCTGGACTTCGCATCTCCCGGGAAAGTTAAAGTTTTTGATGTGTAATACGAGGCGGCCAGATCTTTTCCTGCACTCAAATCTGCAGCAAAGGTTCCGGCAGGCGTTAGTGATGCGGCGAGGGCTGCCAACACCGTTATCCGCCGCATCTTCATTTTAGAAGCCTGCCTTCTTGATCCGGTCGCACGCTTCCCGGATTCGGTCTGCATTAGTCGTCAGCGCCAGGCGGAAATACCCTTCACCCTGTTCGCCGAACCCGTTACCCGGTGTGGTGACAATGGCGCATTTCTCAATCAGTGCGCGGGTCATATCCATTGAGGCCAGCCCGTTCCGGTTCTTAAGCCACACGTAAAACGTTCCCTGCGGACGCTGGTAATCGGTCCAACCAAGCGCTTTCATACCCTCATCTACAGCATTCAGCCGCTCCTGGTAAACCTTTAGGAGATCCGGTACGAGTGCCTCGTAGTTCTTCAGTGCCGCGGCTGCCGCTTTCTGTACGGCAGTGAATGCGCCAGAATCGAGGTTTGACTTTACCGCCATAAGACCCCTGATCAGGCTTGGGTTGCCAGCAATGAAGGCCACCCGCCAGCCTGTCATGTTGAACGTCTTCGAAAGTGAATGCATCTCAACACCCACTTCCATGGCGCCGGGGATTTCGAGAAAGCTAACGGCCTGCTCATCTGTATAAGATATATCCAGGTAAGCTGCATCGTGGAGTATTATGAATCCGTACTGGCGCGCCTTAGCTATTACCTCTTCAAAATACTCGCGCGTAGCGAATGCTGCAGTTGGGTTATTCGGGTAGTTAAGAATCATCACCCGAGTCTTCTGATAAACCGATTCAGGAATGGCCTCGAGATCAGGAAGAAACCCGTTTTCCTGCAACAGGGGCATTGTGTAAGGCTCACCGCCGGCAAAAATTGTAGCGGATTTGTAGACGGGATAACCTGGCTCGGGCACAAGAACTACGTCTCCGGGATTTACAAACGCCAGCGGGAAATGGCCGATCCCCTCTTTGGACCCGATCAGGCAGCCGACTTCCGTCTGCGGGTCAAGGGCTACACCGCGCGTCCGTTCGTAGTAGGCAGCCACTTCCTGGCGAAATTCAATGCAACCTAAGCCTGAGGGGTACTGGTGGTTCGATGGATCTTCAATTGCCGCCTTCATGGCATCTATAATGACCTGCGGCGTTGGCAGATCAGGATCGCCAATTCCCAGATTAATTACGTCTTCGCCGCGCTTGATAGCCTCCTGTTTCAGGCGATCAAGCTCAACAAAGAGGTAAGGGGGTAGCTTCTGCAGGCGTTCAGCAGTTTCAAAAACTGGAAGGGCTGTTTCCGTAGGCACTGATCTGGGTTCCTTTGCGGCTGGTTTAATTGAACCACCTCAAAAAGGTAGCGAAATTAAAATGCCTGGCACTAAAAAGAATTCAGGAAACAGGTTCCTCTTCCTCAAGCAACGCCGCCGCCGCAGGAGCCTCCTGCATCTGGTGGCGCAACTTGTGGAAGTGATCATGGAGGCTGCAGGCAAGGCTATGGGCCGTGCCGCCGTCATCAATGATGTCCCCGCCACTGAACATGTGGCGTTCAAACATATTGTTGTATTCCCAGCGCGTTCCGGTCCGGCCTGCATGCTCTGTGTATTCCATGAAGTTAGAAAGCTGCGCATCCAGCAGATCTGCATGGTGCAGGATCAGCGCTTCCAGGGTCGCGGGGCATCGGGGTGACCCGTACTCCAACAGGCCGTGATGGCTGAGGATCATGTGTTGCAGCAGGATCTTCTTCTGCACGGGGAACGACTGCAGTCCGTGGCACTGAACTTCAATCATGGCATTGCCGATGGAAATATGCCCCAGAAGGCGCCCGGCGTCCGTATAAGCAATCTTACGCTCGTAGGAGAACTCGATAATTTTGCCGATATCGTGGAGCAATGCACCGGTGATCAGCAGGTCGCGATTTGCCGCCGAGTAATTATCAGCCATTTTCAGGCAGTTTTTTACCACGCAAAGGGTGTGATCGATCAGGCCGCCAAGGTAGGCCTGGTGCATGGAGACTGCACTCGGAGCAATCCGAAATTTTTCCCAGAATAGCTCGTTGCCAAATACGCTGTCCAGCAGGCGGCGATAGTCCGGATCTTTCACCTGCTCGACGAGTTCACGAACCTCGGCGTCCATATCATCGGCACAGCGGGGGCTATGGGGCAGGAAGAAGGTTGTATCGACCTCAGAATCATCAACTCGAGTAATCCGGTGGACCCGCATTTGCGGCTGACCATTGTAGAGATTAACTTCCCCGCCCACCTCAACATAGTCGTTTTCTTTTATGGCGCCGCTGGTAACCGATGTGAAGTTATCCCACATAATGCCGGTGATTTTTCCCGTGGCGTCTTTAAACACCATGGTCACATAGCTGGAACCGTCTTTTTTCGGACGGATCTGGAAGTTAGCCAGCAGGTAAACAACCATGACTTTGCTGCCCGGCTTTAGATCACTTATCGGAATATACTGATGCCCCACCTGATTCTCCTGTCGCATGTGGTGCCATTACAGAACGTCCATTTTTGCGTAATGGCAACCAAAACCTTTTCACCTGTGATCGTAACGAGGCTGAATAGGATTATTTACCATTCTATAAAATGGCTGGAATGAGTACAGCAACCCCCATAAAAGAAGATCCGCAGACCTACTGCATTGTAACCTACGGCTGCCAAATGAACGACAATGATTCGGAAATCATGGCCGGCATATTGGAAAAGCAAGGTTTACGCAGAATCGAGAACGAGCAGGAAGCCGATGTGGTACTCGTGAACACCTGTGTTGTCCGCGAAGGTGCCGAGGATCGGGCTGTTGGTCGCGTGAGCAGCCTGTCTACGGTGAAGCGTCAGCGTCCTGACATGGTGATTGGTGTAACCGGTTGCATGGCGCAGAAAGAGGGCGAGCAGATCCTGAAGAAGCTCCCCCACGCGGACCTTGTTGTCGGTACACGTGATCTCTTCAAAATTGATGAACTGGTAAAGCAGGCCCGCGAACAGCAGGGGCCGGTAATCGCTACGCAGGATGTGGATAAGCCTGTTTTTCTTGGCGATCAGCCTGTTAAGCGGAACCACGGGCAGAAAGCCTTTACCACCATCATGTATGGATGTAATAACTTCTGCAGTTTCTGCATTGTGCCGAAGACCCGCGGCCGCGAAGTCAGCCGGCATCCCGATGAAATCGTCCATGAGATCGACGGACTTGTTCGCCAGGGTTACAGTGAAGTTATGCTGTTAGGGCAAAACGTGAACAGCTACCGACATCTGGGCGTCGACTTTGCTGATCTACTAGGGCTCGTTAACCAGATCGATGGCCTGAAACGAGTGCGTTACATGACATCGCATCCAAAGGACTGTTCGGATAAACTCATTGATGCCGTGGCATCATTAGACAAAATCTGTACGAATTTCCACCTGCCTGTGCAGGCCGGCAGCAACCGTGTGCTTCGCCGTATGAAGCGTTTTTATACTCGGGATGAGTACCTTACCCTTGTTCAAAAAGTACGAGAGCGTGTGCCCGGGGCCACAATCTCCACAGATGTTATTGTTGGATTCCCCGATGAGACCGACGAAGATTTCGAGGAAACCTATCAGTTGCTCGAGGAGAGCCGCTGGGATAGCGCTTACATCTTTATGTATTCTCCGCGCGAAGGTACCAAGTCAGCCCAATGGGAAGACAGCATCCCGGCCGAAGCTAAGAAGCATCGCGTCCAGCGCTGTATTGCTCGCCAGGAGATCATCAGTGGCGAAATCAATCACCAGTACATTGGCCAACGCCTGAGTGTGCTGGTTGAGTCGGTCAGCAAGAAACGTGAGAACGAAGTGCTGGGCCGCAGTATGGGCGACAAATGTGTAATATTTCCGGGCGATAGTTCACTTATTGGTACTGAAGTTAATGTTGAGATAGTCGACTCGCATCCTCACACACTCTTTGGGCGTATCCTTTAAGCTCAGAAGCGTCGAGATGCTGTTACCTGACTTCGCTGTTGCATAACCAGTTCCCGCGCATATGGAATTACGACCATGGCTAATATCCTCGTACTTGGCGTGGGGCCACTCCCCTTCGAGCCAACCCAGAAACTTCACGCGCCTGGCATTCGCACCTGGCAGATTGCCTCGGCACTGGGTAAAAAGCGGCACTTCGTAACGCTCTGCGTCATAGATTTTGGTGACTTTAAACCAGACGCGAAACTGGCCGAACGCCACGCTGCTGTGCGGCAGGATCTTGGTTCGAATATCAGCCTGGTGCGGCTCCGGTACGCGCCTGAAGAAACCGTGGCTTCTATCCGGACACTTCATGTGGCCACGCGATTTGCAGCTGTGGTATCGTCTAGCGACATCATGAACGCAATGGCTGCCGACCTGGAACTCGACATTCCCATGTGGCTTGATTATAATGGTGATCCATTTGCAGAGAAACAGCTTCAGGCAAGCCTATACAAGCACGACGGAAGCCTCTACCCCCAGTGGGAGCTTTACCTGAAGGGATTGCTCCATGGCGACCGTTTCAGCGTTTGCAGCGACCACCAGCGGCACGCTCTCATTGGGCAATTAGCCTTTGCCGGGCGTCTGACCGGCGCTAATTCCGGTGAAGAACTGGTGCGTGTTATACCCAACTGCAGTCGTGTAATGACTGAGCGAACTCCTGTCAGGAGTAAGCCTCTGAAGGGAAGTTCGATTCCCGCCACTTCGTTCCTCGTGCTCTGGTCTGGCGGCTATAATACCTGGTGCGACCCAGAGACCCTTTTCCAGGGTCTGGAACTCGCGATGAAGCGGGACCCCCTGGTGCATTTCGCCACTACTGGCGGAGCTCTCGAAGGTCACGATACCAAATCGTTTGAGATCTTCCGTGGACTTGTAGAAGGCAGTCGGTATAAAGATCGGTACGTCTTCTTAGGTTGGCTACCAACTGAAGAAGTGGGAGCGTATTTTGAACAGGCAGACCTCGCAATATTTGCGGATCGTTATTCCGTTGAGGGAGAACTGGGAACCCGCACCCGTATTGTCGATTGGGTTCAGTATAACCTTCCCATAGCTTGCACTTCCCTCTGTGAACTCACTGACGTCATGGCGGCAAATGACCTCATTACAACGTTTGAAATCGGATCACCGGAGTCACTTGCCAAAGCCATCCTGGATGTACACCGGAATCCCGATGCGGCAAAACAACGCGCCACCCGGGCCAAGGCATGGTTTAATGACACCTTTGACGAAGACCTGGCTGTGAAGCCGCTGACGGATTGGATAGAAGACGCTACTTTTTCACGAGACCGCTCCCCCATCGCCCGGGGTGAATCAGTAACTGAACACCCCTGGTTTTCTGAGCTTTCCCGAATACAGTATCAGGCTATTGTAACAGTTGAATCGGGTAGAGCGGGCACGCGAGCCGCGGCCAGGCAATCCCCGGAGAAGCCACCGGCGGACGCGGTGAAGAAAAAGAAGCTGTTCGGCCTCTTTGGGCGCAAAAACTGAACATCCCTGCAACAACTTCGCCGCGCTGTATGTAGCCTCTAGTAGTAAAGTAGATTACGCCGGGAGCGAAGTTAAGAAATGGCAGTGAACGAACAGGCAGTATGGGAAGCCTTGCGGAAGGTAAAAGATCCTGAATCTCTCCGCGATCTGGCATCCCTTAACATGATACAGAACCTTAAGATAGAGGATGGTCATGTGTCGCTGTCTGTGCGGCTGAAAGAGTCTGCCGCTGCCAAACGCGGGCAGGTAGAGGCGGAGATTAAGAGGGCTCTCATCCGCATCCCCGGTGTGAAAAAGATTGATGTCGACATGGGCGCACCAGCGGCGGACGCCGCTGCTGCAGCTAAGTCTGGCGAGTATCTCAGCACCGTCCGACACGTTGTGGCCGTAGCTTCAGCTAAGGGCGGTGTGGGCAAGTCGACTGTATCTGTTAACCTTGCAGCGGCACTGGCTGCCACCGGGGCAAAGGTTGGCTTGCTTGACGCCGATATCTATGGGCCAAATATCCCACTTATGGCGGGTGCTGAAGGTGCTGAGCCAACTGTTGCCGTTTACACTGACTCCAAAGGCCAGAACCATGAAATGATTGAGCCGATTGAAGTGAACGGCATGAAGGTTATGTCCATGGGCTTTCTTGTCCACGCTGGCCAACCGGTCATGTGGCGCGGCCCAATGCTCAATAGCGCAATCCGTCAGTTCCTGGGTCAGGTGGATTGGGGTGAACTGGATTATCTTATAATTGATCTTCCTCCTGGTACTGGAGACGTTCAGATATCACTCCTGCAGATGATCCAGGTTACGGGCATCGTGCATGTCACAACTCCCCAGGAAGTCGCTCTTCAGGATGTGCGGCGTGGTATAGCAATGTTCGCATCCCAGAACGTCCCTATCCTCGGTGTTATTGAAAACATGAGTTTCTTCGCATGCCCCCACTGCGGCGAGAAAACCCACATCTTCTCCAGTGGCGGCGGCCAGACGATTGGTGATGAGCTCAACGTGCCGGTATTAGGCGTCGTTCCCCTGGCTATTGAAATCCGTGAAGCCGGTGATGCTGGCACACCCATAGTACTTAAGGCGCCCGATAGTGTAGAAGGCCGCGTATTTAAGGAGGCAGCGGATAAGCTAATTGCCCGTTTGGCGGAGTTTTCTGACGATGTGGTCGGTTCTGCAACTGCTGCCGGTAACGGGAGTTAGGACGAATCATATGACTGCTGAAATTACAGTTGCTAATCCTCTGCCTATCCCGGCTGTTAAACCTGACCTGGTCGGTATGAATCTCGACCAGATAAAATCCATTTTGGTAGAGGCTGGCGAGAAGCCATTTCGGGCGAAGCAGCTTTATGAATGGATTTATCGCAAGGGCGCCCTTAGCTTTGATGAGATGACGTCTCTCTCCAAAGAGCTCCGTACCTGGCTTGCAGACCACTTCACACTAGGTTTCACTGAAATTGCTGAGGTTCAGGGTGGCGCTTCCGACGGCAGTCGTAAGATGCTCTTCCGTCTTCCGGATCATCGCGTAGTGGAGAGCGTCCTTATGCAGGACAAGGATTGGCAGACGCTTTGTGTTTCTTCCCAGGTTGGCTGCGCCGTCGACTGCAAGTTTTGTATGACGGGCTTTGGCGGCTTCCGCCGCCACATGACTACGGGTGAGATAATCAGCCAGTTCCTTCTGGCCAAAAGGGTGGTAAACGACAACCTTGCCCCCAGGAACATGGTATTTATGGGCATGGGAGAGCCTATGCTCAACCTGGATAACGTCATCCCCGCAATCAGGCTTTTAACTGACCCCAGTGGCATGGGTGTTTCTCCTCGTCGCATTACGGTTTCCACGTCTGGAATCATCCCGGGAATTGACAGGCTGGGTGAGGCTGACCTGGGAGTCAACCTGGCTATTTCTCTTAATGCTTCGAATGATGACTTCCGTACCAGGATCATGCCGATTAACAAGGCCTATCCCATATCTGCGCTGCTGGATGCCTGCCGACGGTTTCCCTTAAGGAACCGACGACGAATCATGTTTGAGTATGTTATGCTGGGCGGTGACAATGATAGCGTCCAGAATGCCCGCGAACTTTCTGCGCTGCTGCGGGACATTCCTTGTAAGATCAACCTGATCCCGTGGAACCCGGATCCTAATCTGCCATTTCACCGGCCGGACGAAGAAACCATTCGCAAGTTTCAGCAGGTTCTGCTGGATGATTACTTTACCGTGAGCGTGCGGTACAGCAAGGGGATGGACATCGGTGCCGCCTGCGGCCAGTTGGCCGGTCACTGGCAGCAGGAGCAAAAGACAGAGGCGTTGGCCGAGTGACTGCGGTACACCTGGATTCTGATGTAATAATACATGCGAACGGTCTTAGCATATCAGCGCGACCGTTATCACAAATCCCGTGGCTTCGTCATGGCAGTACAACACGTGCGTTTTCATCGCCGGACTCGCCGCGTCTATCTGACCTATTGAAAATGCGGGATCACCTGGGGTGTCCCTCGGCGTTTCTCGCTTTTGCTCAACAGAAACACACGAACAACGTGGAAGTTGTAAGCGAAGATATCATTGCTGATGACGACGGAAATGCTTATCATCAATTTCCGGAAACTGATTCTCTAGTTACACAGCATACTGGTGTAGTGCTTGCCATAATGACTGCCGACTGTGCACCTGTCTTCCTGGTAGATCCTGTTAAGAAGGTTATCGGCCTTACTCATGCCGGCTGGAAAGGCACCTTTGCGCGAATCGTGGAAAACACAGTGCAGCACATGAGGAGTCTCGGCAGCCGCCCAAAAGATATATTGGCCTGGGTTGGTCCGATGGCTGGAAGTTGCTGCTACGAAGTGAGCGAAGAGCTTATTGAAAAATTCCGGACAGAGTTCAGTGCGTGGCCTGCCGCTGTTATTCACCAGGGGCGGTACCTCGACCTCGTGGCAATAAACTGCCTGCAGCTAGAGAACTCAGGCGTTTTACCGGGCAATGTGCACCTTAGCAACCTTTGTACGATTCATCACGCAGATAAGTTTTACTCCTACCGCGCTGACAATGGCACCCATGGACGTATTATATCTGCCATGGTTATGATACCGGATTAAAAGCCGTGGATGGTAATCTTGCGCCACAGTTTCCCGTACCCGTAATTACCGGCTCCACTGCCAGCGGGAAAACAGCCATTGCTGTAGAACTGGCTTTAGCGCTTAACGGTGAAATCATTTCAGCGGATTCAATGCAGGTCTACAGGCACCTGTCGATAGGGACAGCAAAGCCTTCTCTGAATGAGTTGCAGGGCGTACCTTACCATCTTATTGATCATGTAAGTCCCGATATACAATACCATCTGGGTCGTTTTGTGAGCGAGGCGCAGCAATGCCTGTCAGCAATTCGCCAGAAGGGTAAGCTGCCTATTGTTTGTGGTGGAACGGGGCTGTATATCCGTGGCCTGCTTTACGGCATATTTGCCGGTGGAGAGTGCGATCCCGGAGTACGTGTTTATCTGGACCGAAGGCTTGAAGATGAAGGCCTGCCGGCGCTCTATGAAGAACTGAAACAGGTTGATCCCGTATCGGCGGAACGCTACGGCAGCAATGACCGTCAGCGTATACTGCGCGCACTTGAGATTTTTCACGGCACAGGAAAACGTCTGAGTCTATATCACCAGCAGGATTTTACCAGGCCGGCTTTTCCTGTTCAGATTTTCACTCTCTCACGGCCACGCGAGGAACTGTACCAGCGTATAAATCAACGCGTTGATGAGATGGTAGAAAACGGACTGTTGATAGAAGTTGAGGATTACCTGGCAGCTGGTTATAGTCAGGAGAACCCGGCAGTCAGGGCCCTGGGATACCGAGACATCATTGATGCCCTTGAAAATAAAGTCTCTCTCGAACAGGCTCTGGAACTAATGAAACAGAAATCGCGAAACTATGCGAAACGTCAGGAAACCTGGTTCCGCTCCATGAACAATGCTGATCGGATCGCCTGCGCGAGTTACTCTGTGCCTGAGCTTGCGCAGCAGATTGCAACTCGTCTGGAAAAAATTGAAGGTTGATGTTTCCGCTTGATAAGCGGCGGATAAAAAATTTAATAAGCTCTTGTGGCGTTAAGATCCGCGCCATTTTTTTCAACTGCCGAGGAGTTTTTGATGTCGAAAGCCGCAATGAATCTGCAAGACAGTTTTCTCAACCAGGTACGCCGGGAAAATTCTGAAGTGCGCGTCTTGCTGGTCAACGGAACTTTGCTCAGGGGGACCGTAAAAGGATTCGATAACTTTACTCTGATCCTAAATAACCGTAACGGTCAACACCTGATATATAAGCACGCTGTTGCGCAGATCGTAACGCATCGCCCTCACTCCCGTGGTGAAGATTTTACCCTGGGCGACAGCCCGCAGATGGATGGCGAAATTGTCGCTGAAAAAACAGAGACGGCTGAGGTGGCACCGGCACCAACACCAGCACCAAAGCAGCACCAGCATCAGGGTGGTGAACATGGGCACCGGCCGCCAAAAGGGAAAAAAGAAGGCTTTAACAAACTGGACCTGAGCCAGGTTAAACTGGGCGAGACAGAGAAGCGGTAGCTTCAATAGATGTTCAGTGACTTCGCAGGCGAATCTATTTATACAGCGATTCGATCTGCTCTTTATAAAACTGATTCACTACGTTCCGCTTAATCTTCATTGTGCTTGTAAGCATCCCATTGCTTTCGCTGAAGGGTTCCTGCAGCAGACAAACTTTCGAAATAGCTTCAGAATCTTTGAAGCGACCATCGGCCTTCATAGTCTGCGCAAGCGACTGCTTTACCAGCCGGGCAGCATCTTCTCGCGCTACCAGTTCTTTGGGTTCGATATCTGACGTAATACCCAGATGCTCAGCCAGGACAGTATAATCGGGTACAACCAGCGCCCCAAGGGTTTTCTGGTCTTGCCCAACAAGTACGATCTGCTGTACAAGCGGGCTTTTGCGGCAGGCATCTTCTATGGGCTCAGGCTCTACGTTCTCACCGGATGAAAGTACTATAGTATCCTTTGCCCGTACGGAAATTACCAGATCACCAGCCGGAGTTATGTAGCCGATGTCTCCAGTAATAAACCA
>JAKFFN010000387.1:0-5167 GCA_036675025.1 Candidatus Sumerlaeales bacterium
CGGTGTGTTGACCGTCACCCGCACCAGCTCCGAGCCGGCGCGCCACAGTTCGCCGACCTGCTTCACGGTGGCGACGACATCGGCGGTGTCGGTGTTGGTCATCGACTGCACCGCCACCGGCGCACCGCCGCCGACCAGCACGTGGCCGATCCGCACCTGGCGCGTGGCGCGCCGCGGCGACGGGCCGAACAGGCCGGCGCAGGGCGGGGTCGTGGGCATGTCGTTGTCGCGGCTCATGCCGCATAGTTTAGTCTGCCGGCATGCAGAACGAAGTTTCCCCGGCCACCGGCGAGGTGCTGACGCCGAGCCAGCTGAACACGCTGGCGCGCGACCTGCTGGAGGGCGCGTTCCCGCTGGTCTGGGTCGAGGGCGAACTGGGCAACCTGTCGCGGCCGTCGTCAGGGCACCTCTACTTCACCCTCAGGGACGCGCGCGCGCAGGTGCGCTGCGCGCTGTTCAAGCCGAAGAGCCAGTGGCTGAAGTTCGTCCCGCGCGAAGGCCTGCGGGTGCTCGCGCGCGGGCGGCTGACGCTGTACGAGGCGCGCGGCGATTACCAGCTGGTGCTCGACCACATGGAGGAGGCCGGCGAAGGCGCGCTGCGGCGCGCATTCGACGAACTCAAGGCGAAACTCACCGCCGAAGGCCTGTTCGACGCCGCGCGCAAGCGTCCCCTGCCCGCCTACGTGCGCCGGCTCGGCGTGGTCACCTCGCCGTCGGGCGCCGCGGTGCGCGACGTGCTCAGCGTGCTGGCGCGGCGCTTCCCGCTGCTCGAGGTCGAGATCCTGCCGGTGCCGGTGCAGGGTGCGACCGCGGCGGCGCAGGTCGCGACGATGCTGCGCAGGGCGGCGGCCAGCGGTCGCTACGACGCGCTGCTGCTGACGCGCGGCGGCGGCTCGCTCGAGGACCTGTGGGCGTTCAACGACGAACAGCTGGCGCGCGCGATCGCCGCGTCCGCCGTGCCGGTCGTGTCCGCGGTCGGCCACGAGACCGACTTCAGCCTCGCCGACTTCGCCGCCGACCTGCGCGCACCGACACCGTCGGTCGCCGCGGAATTGCTGGTGCCCAGTCGCGACGACATGGTGCGACGACTGCGCGCGCTCGATGCGCGCTTGCACAACCTTCAGGCGCAACGGTAGAATCAGAAACAGATGTTGCGCTCATATAGAACAATGGTGCGGAAGGCCATTGCGGGTCAGCATAGATCTCCCGGGCATGCTGGTGAAGAGAGGTATCGAAGAATAAACTGTGGTGGTGGATGCCTTCGAGTTTTTTATTCAGTCCAACGTAGTAAAGCAAACAACTAGGCGCCATCACCCTGCTATCCCAGTACTGCTCTGAATAGGAACGATGTGTTTCAGGGAGCAGTGCGCTTTCGATATGGTGGTAGTCGGCCCCTCCAATTACGACATCGGCATCATAACGGCCACGGTCAGTTGAAACTGAGCGGGCTGTAGATGCATGCAATTCAATGGCTGTAACGGTTTCATTAAACCGAAATTTTGCGCCCTGTTCTTTGGCGAGTTTGTACATGGCGTCCACGATGCTGTACATACCGCCTTTGGGGTACCAGGTACCACCCACAACATCTGCATAATTCATCAGGCTGTAGAGGGCTGGGGTATCTTCGGGCATGGCGCCGAGGAATAGCACGGGGAACTCCATCAACTGACGGAGTTTCGGATCTTTAAAGAATTTCTGCACATGCGCCTTCATGTTAGTGAAGACGTCGAGTTTGAAAACTCCTTTAACTATATCAAGGTCTATGAATTCTGTGAGCGATTGACCGGGCTTGTGCACCAGCTTCTGCATACCTACGCGGTATTTAAAAGCGGCTTCTTCCATGAACTGTTCCAACTTCGCACCTGCTCCAACTTCAATACTTTCAAATAACTCTTTCAACGCCGGCAACCCCGCGGGAATATCCATCCCTCCATCTCTCCATCTCTCCTCTTCTTCGCTCCAATACACACGATACGAAGGATCCAAGCGCTCAAGGGCATAATAATCTGACACTTTTTTTCCGAACTGCTGGAAGAATCTTTCAAACACATCGGGCATCCAGTACCAGGAGGGTCCCATGTCAAAGGTGAAGCCGTCCTGTTTCCATTGGCGTGCGCGACCTCCGGGCTGGTCATTCTTTTCGATGACTGTTACATCCCATCCTGCTCTCGCCATAAATGCTGCCGCCGACATTCCGGCGAATCCGGAACCGATGATGATGCATTTTTTGGATAGGGACATGTGGAGGGATGGAGGGATGGAGGGTTGGAAGAATGTTGTTTATGGAAGGTAACTTTTAATAGTTGGAAATCCTGTCTTAAAATTTGGCTGGGAATATCAATAACGGGAGATCTGGGCTTTTAAGAGTTTGCGGGCGAAGTGGATACGGCTTTTTATGGTGCCGAGCGGCTCGCCGAGCATGTCTGCAATTTCGTGGTATTTGAAACCGTCGAAATAAAGCAGAAATGGGTTGCGGAAAATCTCCGGGAGTTTATGAACGGCTTCGTGGATCTCCTTTATTTTAAGGTTGCTTTCGGCCGCGTTGGCTGCAACCACCTGGTTGTAGTCGAGGAGAAAGTCGTTGGGTGTATTATCGAATATAGTATTCTGCTTAGCCTTCCTGCGGTAGTTATTGATAAATATGTTCCGCATGATGGTATAGAGCCATGCCTTGATATTGGTGCCAACGTTATATTTTTCCTTATTGGCGATGGCGCGGTACATGGTTTCCTGGAAGAGGTCCTGTGCGGCTTCGTTATCGCGTGTAAGGGTAATGGCAAAAGGACGAAGAAACTCCGCGTTGTTCACCAACATCTCATTGAAGTCAGCTTTTGACATGGCTAATGTGTTTAAGTGTTAAGAGTCCAAATTTAAACAAAATTCTAAGTTTAACCAACGATTATCTTGCTAATAAATGTTAAAATTTATGCAAGTGCGGCTATAAACTCCATTACCGCGGGTAGTGACAGTTTAAAGGTGACGGATTCGGGTACTTTCTTTTTATACTGTTGTGTAAGCAATCCGGATACCACGAGTTTATGTGATCCGCAGCGGTTATGGTAGTTTGTCAGGAAACGCTCGAAATTAAAGTTGGCGGCCACAGAAGTAAGATGGGTGTAGAGGAAATCGGGTTGCTTAAGGTTAGCTACAAACTCCACGTCTTTCAGGGGCAGGTTGGCGCCGAGGTAGAGAACGTTCACACCTTTGCTTTTTAGCAGGTAGTAGGTAAAGAGCAGGCCGATCTCATGGTGTTCGCCTTCGGGCATGAAAAGGAGGACGGTTTTATTTATACGGACATGGGAGAAGGCACCATCGATTCCCACGATCAGTTTCTGGCGGATAATATTGGTTACAAGGTGTTCCTGGGCTGGATTGATATGGTTGGTCATCCAGAGGATGCCGATCTTTTCGAGGAAGGGGAAGATGACCTGTGTGATGGTTTTATCGATGCCGCGGGCGGTGATATAGGTATCGAGGACGGCTTCAAAATCTTCGATATTCATATCCACCATATGCTGGATCAGTTCGTTGACGATGCGTTCCTGCTGGGCCTGGGCGTTTCCGATGGTGAGGATACGATCGCGGATCTCGCCCGGGTGCATTTTATCTATATGGCTGATCTTATAGCCATATTTGTTTAACAGGGCAATGTTGAGGATTGATTTCAGTTCATCGGTGCTGTAGTAACGAATATTGGTTTCGGTCCGCTGGGGTTTGAGGAAGTTGTATCGCTGCTCCCATATGCGGATGGTGTGGGCCTTGATGCCGGAGAGGTTTTCAAGATCCTTGATGGTGAAGGCGTTCATGGTTGCAGATTTTGTGTTTAAATATCGTTAGTATGAAATTAAACAGAAATCTGTAGAAAAGGTTTGGATTTGAATTAAAAATTGGGGGATTGCGGGTGTTTTGGGGCTGATGGAAGCAGGGCGGTACGGTGCAGGTGAGGTTTCCTATGTTTTTTGATCTGGCTGTGTTCAAAAGGTTGGACCAATTAAGAGTTTGTCTGAAATTTTGAGGCAACGGATCTGAAGTGTGGGAAGGTCAGCAACAACTGGTAAAAAGCGAAACCTGCGAATACGCCGATAAAGTTTGCGCCCATATCGCTCCATTCGAAGGATCGACCGGTAAACTGCTGGAGGTATTCGGTTAATATGGAGAACAGGGTAACCAGCAGGAACTGGCTAAGGGGGTTTTTCCAGATGGCGGTTGCCAGGAGGTAGCAAGCGCTGAATAGGGTGGTATGCATGAATACATCGTTGAACAGGAGATGGTTCCTGCTCAGGAATTTGGGTACTGCGGGGGTGAGGAGAAGAAAGAATACTGCGGCGATCACTACGCACCAGCCCATCCAGGGCTTCCAAAGGTTTTTCATGGGCCTGCATAGACAAGTGGCGTGCCAGAAAATGTGAAGGTTTTCTTTAGGAGGTTTGGTATGATTTGCGAATTGCGGGGGGTACAGGTCGGATGGGGAGCTGAATCTTACAAATTGCAACCAGCGGGTGAGGTAACTTGAATGTATGATGGGGAGCAGATCTTACAAATGGAAACTAGCATACGGGGCAATATTTGTGTCAGAGGGGAGCAGAATCTTACAAATTGAAACTAGGAGGCGGGACAACTAGAATATGTGATGGGGAGCAGGTCTTACAAATTGCAACCAGCGAGTATACTATACAGGAAAAAGGCATGTTTTTTATTGACCTATATATGAAACAATAAAACCACATAATGCTCCATATATGAATCAATAAATCACTTGGGTAGATTTTAGTATAGCTTTTACTCTAAACGCGTTTTGTAAATTCTCACTCCTTCTGAAAGCGCGAGAGGCGGAGGTAGATCTCCCACATCCCGGCCTGGTCGAGCAGGCTGCGTACTTCCTGCTGGCCGATGAGGTTGCGGACATTGCGCTCGCGACGCCAAACGCGGTCGGCGTAGCGCTGCATGGCGTTCATGTATTGTGGATCACTGTCGATGGCGTAGAGTTCTTCGTAGCCACGGAGAAGCACAGCGTTGAACCAATAAGTGGAATGAAAAATATCGTAACTGAAGAAATGATCGAAGCTTGCACGGGCGAGTTGGCGGGCCTCGTTAAGATAGGCGTTATCGCTTGTAATGCGGAAGAGTTTTGCATTGGCCTGGATCATGATACCCGTGTTATAGGAGT
>JAKFFN010000084.1:0-5158 GCA_036675025.1 Candidatus Sumerlaeales bacterium
GAGTGCGGAAAAGACAGGATATTAGTTCCGCTGAATGAGCGATGCAGTTTATAGTTGGCGGTCGGTAAGGCCGGAGGTCAGCTGGCGTACAGTCTGCCTGGGGCTGGCGCTGGTGGTGCTGGCGCCGCTGGCCATCTATAACATCCAGGGCTGGTTCCGGCTGCTGGTGTTTCCCGGTGAGGCCAACTTTGGCGAAGGGGTCCTTGTAGCAGAAGCGCTTCGGCTCGCCCGCGGTGAAAGTATCTACACCGATATATCAAAAGCTCCGCATTGGGTGGCTACCTACCCGCCGCTTTTCCAGGCGCTGATTGCTCCCCTTGCCTGGACAGGCCTGTGGTGGCCGCGGCTGCTTTCGCTGATGGCGACGGGCGTGCAACTCACGGTCTTCATAATACTGCTGAAGCGCCTGACCGGAAGCACGCTGGCCGGCCTGGTGGCCTGTGCGCTATGGATCAACTCGCCCTGCGCGAATGCCTGGAGTGCCATTGGCCGCACCGACACCTTCGGGCGCATGCTGATGTCGGTGAGTGTGGCCTATGCCCTGCTGGCGCAGCGCGAACAGCGGGCGCTATGGGGCGCGGTGCTGTTCAGCACACTGGCGATGCTCGTGAAGCAGAATATGATAGCCGGCGGCATCGTGGCGTGCTGGGTGCTTTTCACGCGCAGCCGCAAGGCAGGTATGATTTTCGGCGTGAGCTGGGTGGGCCTTACCACGCTCAGCTACGGCCTTCTGGAACTGGCGAGCGGCGGCCGGTTTTCTGATCACGTGTTCCGTTATACCTCGCGCGAAGTGCTGCCGGATCACCTGCGCTACTGGCTAACGTTCTTCTGGGATACGCACTGGCCGTACCTGTTGGCTGCACCGGTGGGAATTGCGGTGGCAACAATGCGGCGCGAGACCTGGTGGCTGCTGGTGGCGGTGGCGGCCGGCCTGCCAAACGCAATAATGGCAGGCAACCCGGGCGCAGACAGAAACTATTTTCTCGACCTGCTGTGGGGCCTTTGCCTGGTGGTTCCGTTTGGACTGACTCAGATATCAACTCTGCAGCCCGCGGTCTCATGGCGCCGACTCGGTCAAGCTGCGAGCCTGCTTATCATTCTATCCATCGGCTACAGCGCCTACCTCGGCTTCACCCGTTTCAAGATGCCATACCCGTCAGGCCGCGACAGATCGCAGGCGCGCCAGGTCACGCGGAACCTTGAAAAAATGGGCGGACCGGTGCTGAGCGAAAACATAGGCAACGCGCTGCTGGCCGGCTACGAGCCAGACATCACGCCCTACATCATGAAGCCGCTGACGGAGCAGCAACTGTGGGACCCGCAACCGATAATAGAAAACATCGAGGCGCAGGAGTACAAAACCATCCTCCTCACAAAACTGGCCACGCACCGCTACCCGGAGCCGGTGCTGCAGGCGGTATATGAGAACTACGACCTGGCTAAAGTGATTCCGCACAATTACCTGATTGAAGAGTGGATGGATTATTACATTTTTCGCCCGAAGGCGCGGGAGAGATGAAGGCTGTTCTTTTTCTGTCGCTGTCAGGCGTTCGAGTTCGAGAGGCGGAACTACTAAAGCTCGGGATGACACTGCCTGGGTTTGTGGATAGAGGTAAGACCATAGCCCGGCTGCCGAGCCTTGGGCTGCTAACTCTGGCTGCGCTGACCCCACCGGACTGGGAAGTTCAGTATCGCGACGTAGATGTACTGGATGACGCAACAGTGACGGAGTTATGCGGCGCGCCGTTTGGACTGATTGCCATCTCAGCGCTGACAGCACGAATCCTTGATGCATATGCACTGGCTTTCAGATTGCGGGAAGCTGGAAAAAACGTGGTGATCGGCGGATTGCACGTATCGGCACTACCGGATGAAGCGGCTCAGCACGCCGATGCCATCGTGATTGGGGAGGGCGAGGCAGTGTGGCCGCAGCTTCTGGAGGATTACAAAACAGGGAGCTTGCGGAGGTTTTACGGAAGGGAAACCCGCGGACGATATCCCTTTAAGCATGCTCCGCTGCCGCGGTATGAGCTGCTGAACCCAGATGCCTACAATCGACTTACGATCCAGACCACACGAGGTTGCCCGCTGGATTGCGAGTTCTGTGCAGCCAGCCGGCTTATCAGCACGTACAAGCACAAACCGCTGGAGCTGGTGCAGCGTGATCTGGAGCGGATACTGGAAATATGGCCACGGCCGTTTTTGGAACTGGCTGATGATAACACGTTCGTGAACAAGGGCTGGTCGCAGGACCTGGCTCGTTTGCTGCGTCGCTACCCGGTGCGGTGGTTCACTGAGACGGACATTTCCGTAGCCGACAGCGAAGAGCTACTGGACCTTTTGGCAGAATCCGGCTGTGTCCAATTGCTGATCGGTTTGGAAAGCGTTGCGGAGCAATCGCTTGTAGGCATGGACAGTCGCGGATGGAAACGCGGCCGCCGCACAAGCTACCTGGAGAGTATTGAAAAGCTGCAATCTCGGGGTATCAGTGTAAACGGGTGCTTCACCCTTGGACTTGATGAGGATACTCCGGAAATCTTCCAGCGGACCCGGGATTTTGTGGACGAGAGCGGCCTCTCGGAAGTGCAGATTACAGTTATGACTCCTTTTCCTGGAACGAAACTTTATCAGCGGTTGCAAAATGAAGGGCGATTGTTGCACGACGGCCAGTGGGATTATTATACGCTGTTTGATGTGACGTATCAGCCCGCGCGAATGAGTGTGACAGACCTGGAACAGGGCTTTGCATGGCTTATGAATGAACTTTATAGCGTGAAAGCGTCGGCGCAAAGGAAAGAACACTTTGGCGGGGTGCTGCGGAGATCAGTTGCGCGGCAGAGAAGGTCGAAAATGGGAGACGAGGATGAGTAGCTTTACGGCTAACACGGGTGGTGCGGGCGAGGAAAGTATAGCGCCGGGATCAAAAAGTTTCGGAGAGGCCTCCAGGCTGCTAGGACGCGTCCTCTCCTTTCGGGCAACGAAAGATGAATTGCTGGCACTGAATGGTTATGACCTGGTGCTTGGGTTGATGCTTACATGGCTTGTGGGTATCGGACGCTACTGGGATAACGATCGGGTGGAGCTGCTGCAGCAAATGGGCGTCGGCAGCGTGGTTTATGTTTTCGTACTCGCGACTATTGTGTTCCTGATGCTCTGGCCGCTTCGGCCGCAGAACTGGTCATGGTTCAGGCTCCTGGTTTTTATTACCCTGACCAGCCCGCCGGCCGCTATTTATGCCTTGCCTGTACAAATGATGTACCCCGAACCGGGATTGACGACTGCTAACGAAATTAATCTGGTATTTATGTGGATCGTATCGGCGTGGCGCGTGAGCCTGCTGGTATTTTACCTGGCGCGGGTCTGTGCCATGGGCGTTTTTCTTTCTATAGTGGGAGCGGCTTTCCCAATACTGACAATTATTATCTGCCTGGCAATTCTTAACCTTGAGCGGGTGGTGTTCAACTTCATGATGGGAGTGGATGAGAGCTCTGCCAGCCCAAATGATGATATCTATCTCTTCCTGTTCGGCGTGCTACTTCTCACCTACATCCTGTTCATTCCGCTGGTGATCATCTATGGCATATTAGTCTACGTACGATGGAAAAAGAGGGCTTTGATTTCGGAGGTGATTAGAGAGGATGATGATCTAAGTCCAACTCAGAACGAGGACGCGTCCGGCGGCTGAGGTTTTGTGGCCGCGAGGCTGTGGCCGCACCACATGCAGCTGGTTTTGTTTCCGCCGTTGGGTTTGCCGCATTTCTGGCAGAGTTTGCGCAACTTGTTGAGATCGCGCCGGCCGTCGACGGCGCCGTCTTCGGCGTCGACCTGCCGGGCCATGGCGAGGAACTGCTGCTCGGTGAAAAGTTTGTTGTCGACGCCAAGGCGTACCAGGGTTTCAATGGCGAGTTCAATGGCGCCGACTCGATACTCAACTTCTTCGGTACGGCTGAGGGCATTACTGGCAGACGTGCGGGCATGAGAAGCATCCGACTGCGCAGAAAAGGCAGCATTGGCGCTGCGGGCGATGGCGAGGTATTCGAGCATTGCTGGATTCCTTAGAATGGTAATGGTACGAGATAAAGGCCTTTTGACCCGCGATTGCAAAGTCTTAATCAGGGTTGCATGAGGGAATGTCGGTGTGGCAGAGGAGTTGCGTATAACCGTGGCTTAGAAAGTTGAGGCGGACTGCGATGGCAGATTTTGATGCTGACGGCATGGGGTTATCTGAGGAGACCCGGGAGCGGCTCGACCAGATCAGGCAGAAGCTTTTGCATCTGCATAAGAGCATCCTTGATGCGGAGCGGGCGAGTTATGAACGGGCGCACGGGCGGGTGGAAAACCCGCACGCGCTGCTGCAGCTGGTGATGCGCGACCCGTGGTTCGGATGGTTTCGCCCGCTGAGCGAGATGGTGGTGCAGATTGATGAGATGCTGGAGAGCAAAGAACCCGTGCCGGAAAGCGCAGCCGAAGACCTGATGCGGGAGCTGAGATCGCTGCTGAACCCGGTGGAAGAGGGCGAGGAGTTTGGCGTTAAGTACCACAAGGCGCTGCAGGAAGACCCGGGCATAATCATGGCGCATGTGGAAATGGCGAAGCTGCTGTAGCCTCGCCATGGCGAGACACTTCCAATTATTCCAGCAGCTTTCTCTGCAGCCGGTTTAAAGCCGGGGTGGTTGTCCCCAAACTGAGTTGACAAGCGTGCTTTAGCGCGGCTTTCCTGCCGCTTCAGCACTCTTCAAACTGCAGTCTCACCCCACCCACAGGACCCTCCGCCATGCAATCCGGACAAAGCCATGTCTTTAGTGAAATATTTACCCATCTCAACTGGCATTGCCTCAATAACCAGGGCATGATCACTCCACAGATTGAAGTTCCTCTTTTCCGGTTCATGACTGAGCACTGTCGGATGGTAAAAGGCGTGCACTTCCTGGCACTCAATGGCACCCCAAACCATGTGCACCTGGCATTCCAGATGGAGCCTTTTGTTACTATCAGTGATTTTGTCGGCAAAATCAAAGGCGCCAGCTCCTATGACATCAACAAGGCTTTAGGCAGGAAAGCTCTCCAGTGGCAGCGAGGGTATGGTGCTGTCAGTTTTTCCAAGCGGCAGATCCGGCCAGTTACAGATTATATTGAAAGACAAAAAGAACACCACGGC
>JAKFFN010000321.1:0-26824 GCA_036675025.1 Candidatus Sumerlaeales bacterium
CGAGTCTTCAAGGGGGGACCTGTACCGGAAGCTGCGGGAGCCATGGCCGCGGGGCGCGTCCATGGCTCCTTGCATCCGGCTACCGCTGTGTTCTCCCTCCGGGAGATGGCTCGGTGTGCCACTATCGCCGTGGTGTGTTTCAGTCTGAAGCTGCGCGTGTAATCTGAACGCAAATTTTAGGAGATTTAGACTGGATCGGCGTAGATGCGGAAGTTGATGCCGGGGAAGATGTTGTCTTTCCATTCCAGTTCGCCGAGGTAGTTTTCGTCGATGGCGTGGGATTTTATGGCAAAGTAGAGATCATTAAAACGTGCCACGTGATCCTTTGTCCGCTTTACGGCGTACTCTACCATGGTATTGGTTTTCATGATGAATGCCCAGTCACTGCTCTCCGCGAGTAGCACCTCTCGGGCGCATTGATTTAATGCCCGCTCTACTACGGGGTCGCCGTTGTCGCGATACTGGTTTGCCAGTTCGACCATGCGCTCTTCGATCTTGTGCAGATGGCGATAGATCCAGTCGTTGCTCTCTTCCAGCCAGACTTCGCTGTAGCCTTTGTGCCCCCAGCTGGAGAACGATGGTGTCGCGAGCTGGTTTTCCGGGTACATTTCCAGGTATTCGCTAGGGGTGCACAGGTCGAGGGTGGACTGGTCATGGTGAATCTTGCGAAGGAGGAAGTTCAGAAACTCCGGTCCTTCGTACCACCAGTGGCCATACAGTTCGGCGTCGTAAGGCGAGACAATGATCGGCTTGCGATCCATGAGGCCTGACAGGTACTCAACCTGGCGTTCGCGGTTAAACATGAAGTTGCCGGCATGCTGCGCCGCGCGCTCCAAGGCTACCTGTTCGTTATAGGGCTGCTTATTGGACGTCTTGCCGGTGATCTTGTAGTACTTGATCCCGGTGTTGATGCGCAGGCCGCTTTCATGGATGTACGGCTTGATGTACTCATAATCCAGATCGAAGCCCACATCGCGGTAGAACTCCCGGTAGTTTGTATCACCGGGATAACCTTCTTCAGCGCTCCAGACGGCCTTTGAACTGTCGGCATCCCGCCCGAAAGCCGCTACCCCGGCAGGCGTGTACAATGGAGCAAATACGCCATACTTGGGACGCTTATCTGCGAACAGGATTCCGTGGGTATCTACGAAGAAAAAGCGGATGCCGTTTTCGGCGAGGGTGTTGTCCAGGCCGGGAAAGTATCCGCATTCCCCGTTCCAGATGCCCCGCGGCGGACGCCCGAAGGCCTGCTCATAGCTTTGGCGCGCTACGGCTATCTGTGCGCGCACAGCGTTTGGATTGGTCTGCATGAGGGGCAGAAAGCCATGGGTGGCGCCACAGGTAATGATTTCCAGCTTCCCGTGATCCTGCAGCGCCTTGAATCCGGTAAGGAGGTTCCGATTGTATTGATCAACGAACATGTTCCGGCAGGCCGTGAACTTGCGGTGATACATCCGGGCAAGTTCCTGGAACTGCGGCTCGAAGCGGGTGCGGTCGATCTCTTTTTCTGTAAGTTCAATCAGCTTTTCAATGTGATGGACATAACGTTCCTGCAGCAGGTTATCTGAAAGCATGGCTGCCAGCGGGGGCGTAATACTCATGGTGAGGCGAAAATCCACGTCGTCGCGGGCGCAACCGTTCATCACTTGCAGCAGGGGAATGTATGTCTCGGTAATTGCTTCGTAAAACCAGTCCTCCTCCAGGAAATCCTGGTATTCAGGATGTCTGACAAAGGGCAGATGGGCATGCAACATCAAGCAAAGCATACCCTTTGCATTTTCCTTACCTTTTAACAAGCGCTTTCCTCTCGCGGCGCCGGGCTAAACCCGGCAATTAGTAAAGCAGTGTTGGTTACGGGTAGCGAGAATGCAAAAAGCATTCCGGGCAAGTGTAGAATGGCAATCAGCGCGGAATACCGTTTAAGGTAAAGAAGGGGCAGCCTGCCGGCTTACAAGCCGTTTCTCCGCCGTTCACGTGCAGAATTTCAGCAAAGTCGTGTATGCACCAGTTAACGATGGCCGGATTTCCGGCTCCCAATGGACAAATTTACTAAGATGACCAAAGGCTTTTCCACCCAGGCCGTGCATGCGGGGGAACCCCGACGCCAGTATATGGATTCAATAACGACGCCTATTGTAATGACGTCGTCGTATACGTTTGAGACGATGCAGGAGGTGATCGATTACGTAACAAAGAAGGTCGATCGCTTTGAGTACGGGCGCTACGGGAACCCGACTACAGCTGTTGCTATCAAGAAACTGCGCGAACTGGAACAGGCAGAAGACGCTGAAGTTTTTGACAGCGGCATGGGCGCTGTCTGCTGCGCAATGCTGGGTCATCTGCAGCAGGGTGATCACCTGGTTATTACTGATGACGCCTATAAAAAGACGCTGATGTTTTGCGAGAAGGTGCTGCCGCGGTTCGGGATCAGGGCGTCTGTTGTGAAAATGGGCGACTATGACCAGATGGAAGACGCGCTAAAGAAGAACCCCGGCACCCGGATGGTTGTGAGCGAATCGCCTACGAATCCCTATCTTAATATTGCTGACATGGATATCCTTCGTGAACTGAAGGAAAAGTATGGTTTCCTGCTGGCGATGGACAGCACATTTGCGTCGCCTTATAATCAGCTGCCGCTGACGCAGGGGGCTGACCTGGTGATTCATAGCGCCACTAAATACCTGGGTGGACATAACGATATCCTGGGCGGCGTGGTGGCCGGGGCGAAGAAGTTCCTGGACCCGGTGCGGGATTACCGCAATACGACGGGCGGCGTGATGGACCCGATGACCAGCTACATGCTGCTGCGTGGGTTGAAGACATTATCGCTGCGCATGGAGCGATTGAACACTAACGCCCAGAAGATGGCTGAATGGCTGGAGACGCATCCGAAGGTCAGAAGCGTGTATTACCCCGGTCTGCCGTCGCACCGTGACCATGAGCGTGCGAAGAAATACATGACGGGCTTTGGCGGCGTGGTGACGTTTGAATTGAAGACGTCGGACTTTGCCGAGATCACGAACTTCCTGAACAGCGCGGAAATTTTCAAGGTGGGTCCATCATTTGGTGGTGTGGAGGCGCTGATTACGCATCCGATGACGATCAGTTATTATGATTACACGCCGGAAGATCGTAAGCGCCTGGGCATTTTGGATGAGCTCATTCGCATGAGCATGGGCATTGAGGATTTCGAGGATCTGCGGGCGGACGTGGAGCAGGCGTTGGAGAAGGTAACGATCTAGGCCGGCGAGCGGAAACGGCAGTTCGGTAGTGGTGTTGTACCGCCCCTGCAGGGCTGGGACTGGAGGGGGAGCGAACCCGGGGTTCCGTCGATGGTCCGGCTACGCGGACCATCTCCATCACCCCGGGCTGTCACCCCTGGCCCTTTCAGGGCGTTATATGTCAGGTAGAAAACGCGGACCATCTCTATCAACTGGGGCTGTCGCTCTAGACCATTAACGTCAAAGCACGGGGTTATGGATCAGGCACAATTTCGACCCATCTCCATCACCCCGGGCTGTCACCCCTGGCCTTTCAGGGCGTTATAAGACAGGTACAACCCGGATACATAGCTAACCGTTACTCCTGGATACAGGAGTACGTTTATTCCTGATACAGGGGTACAGTTTACTCCTGCTACACGGGTACAATTACTTCTACAGTTACATGTTAGTTCTGGTAAATGGATAGCGGTCTTTAGGAATCTCAGGGCTTGCACCGAATTTCTGCTCACGCGTAAAATCGTCTTGCCCTGCGGTCTCTTGCGTTGTCGGTTCAGGACATCCGGACCTGTTCAAAAGGGGACTTAAATGAAGCCCGTCAATTCGTTCGCTGGAAATCCGTTTCGCAAAATTACGCTGGCGGCGTGCTTGTCGCTAAGCAGCGTGCTCTGGTCGGCGGAGGCCACTACTTCCTCTGCTGAAGAGCGTCGGCCCAATTTTATCGTCATTCTTGTCGATGACCTGGGGCAGCGTGACCTGGGATGTTACGGGAGCACATTCTACGAAACTCCTAATATTGACAAGCTGGCGTCGGAGGGCGTGCGTTTCACGCAGGCCTATGCCGCATGCCCCGTATGTTCACCCAGCCGTGCAGGCCTGTTAACGGGAAAATACCCTGTGCGGATGCAGACGACTGACTGGTTTGGCGCCGTACAGCCGGGGGAAGTAAAAAAAGGGAAAGGCAAGCACGGCAACACACCACTGCTGCCGGCGCCTTACCGTGAAGACCTTCCCCATGAAGAAGTCACTGTGGCGGAGACGCTGAAAAAGAATGGCTACAGCACCTTTATTGCGGGCAAATGGCACCTGGGCAAAGGCGAAGAGAACGGGCCGGAGAAACACGGGTTTGACATCAACATTGCCGGCAACCGTTCAGGCCATCCGAAATCCTACTTTTCGCCTTACAGCAATCCGGACCTACCTGACGGACCGAAAAAGGAACATCTCACTGATCGCCTGGCATCGGAAACTGTGACTTTCATCGAGGATCACAAGGATAAGCCATTTTTTGTCTATCTTCCGTTCTACGCGGTACACACTCCCCTGCAGGCGCCGCCGGACCTAGTTAAGAAGTATGAGAAAAAGCGCGAGCGCCTGGGCCTGGGTGATGAAACCGTTGGAAGTGGAAACGAGACGGCCCGCGCGGTGCAGTCTCACCCGGTGTACGCGGCCATGGTCGAGTCTATGGACACGGCGGTGGGGACGGTGGTCGATGCGGTTGATCGGTTAGGCCTTGATGACAACACCATGATTATTTTCACTTCGGATAACGGTGGTTTGTCTACGAAAGAGGGATCACCGACGTCTAACGAGCCGCTGCGTGCAGGTAAAGGGTGGCTTTACGAGGGGGGCGTGCGCGTGGCATTTATTGCCAGAGGCCCGTTTGTAGGTGATGCTGGTTCAACAAGTTCAGCCGTTGTTTCGGGTACTGATATTTACCCGACTTTGCTTGAAATGGCAGGGCTGCCGCTGATGCCTGAACAACACCAAGACGGGGTGAGCCTGGCGGGATTGCTGAAGGATAATTCGCCGCTAAAGCGGGATGCAATTTACTGGCACTACCCGCACTATGGGAACCAGGGCAGCAGCCCGGGGTCGGCGGTGAGGGCGGGTGACTGGAAGCTGATCAAGTGGTATGAGAAAGATAAACCAGAACTGTTCAACCTGGCGGCGGACCCGCACGAGAAGAAGGATGTGGCGGGGGAAAATCCGGAGAAGGTGAAGGAACTGTCGCAGATGCTGGATGAGTGGCTGAAGGAGACCGGGGCGGTACTTCCGACGGCGAACCCTAATTATCAAAAATAGCGTTTCGAAAAAGCGAAAAGGCGGCCTGCTTCTGGCAGGCCGCCTATTTAATTTGAATCACCTGGTGAGTTGGTGTGGCGCCCCGACCAAGATGCGGTTGATATAGAATGGCCGTTTAGTACATACTCCAGGGAATCTTGCCACTTCCTTGTAAAGTGCCGTCAGGATTAACTGTGTTAGTAATGGAAGCAAAATAAATCCAGTTCCTACCCGGCAAAAGCCTTTTGGCAACTTGCACAGCTAATTCTCTCACAGTATTCCCGTGCAAAGCAAAAGTTTGAGTACGAACCGGATCTAACAGTTTGGCAGGCGTCGGAGACAGCCCATAATGTTTTTCAAGTAAGCCAACAGCCTCACCCACTGTCCACTGTGATTGATAAATCGAGTCAGATATGGTTAAGTTTAATGGCCATCGTTCACTGCTTTTTAATACAGGATTAATAAATACTATAGTGTTAATTTCGATCCGCAAAGCATCACCGCCTGAGGTGCTAACCCTGCTCTTGCTAAGGAGCCCACTAACCATTGCTTCGTTTTTAAAATCTACTTGGGGCGATCTATAATTAAGGGGGATACTTGTGTTATATGATGCGACACTATTCTCATCATAAGCAAAGTTGGACGCGTTTGATATAATCTTGGGCAATGTCTCTTCAACGAAAATATTCCCAGGGAATTTATCAGCTAGTTGTTTTTTATGTGCGTCATCTGCCAAACACACAGTGCTAAATAAAACACATAGTATTATTACTGAAACACGGTTCATAGAGCCGTCCATAACAGGGTTGGGGCGTAGGAGCATTTCCCCTTGTTAATTCCGCTTTAGTTTCATGTCAATAAAATAGGCGGCCTGCACGTGCAAGCCGCCATTTCTTTTATCGGGAATTTGAATCACTGCTCAAGTTGAATGACTGCCTGGCGCCGCGCTTTCAGGTCGGCTAGCTGACGATCCAGCTTGTCGTTTTCTTCCAGGCGAACCAGTTTGCGCTTGTCGCTTTCCATTTCGAGTTCCACATACGCGCGGGCCGTGGTTTCGGATTTATCAACGTAGCCGGTGATGGCATCGAGAAGTTCCTCTACGCGGTCGGGATTTACCTGGCTGCGGGTTTTGCTCATGCGTTCTTTCGCTACTGCCCGGCGATGGCGCGCCAGGAGAACATCGCGTTCGCGGGTGACTTCACCGATTTTTGTTTCCAGCTGGCCCAGTGCAACCTTCAAGGCATCCGTCTCTTTACGCTGTTCACCAAGCTGCCGGTCCATCTCGTCTGCGCTCCCTTGGAAGCTGTTCATGCGCTGCAGTGCCGCGCGGGCAAGAGGATCATCTCCCTTGTCTACGGCCAACTGCGCACGGCGCTCGCATGCCGTTGCCTCGCCGCGTGCACTTTCCAGTTTTCTTTCCAGCATGTACTGATCTGCAAGGCTCTGCGCCACGACTGTTTTCGTCTGGATAAGCTGATTGTTGAGATCGAGGATAAGCTGCTTGATCATCTTTTCAGGATCTTCCGCGCGATCAATCAACTCGTTAATGTTCGCCCGAACCAGTGTAGATACTCTCTGCAGAATGTTCATGAAACTACTTCCTTTCCTCCCGAAGGTGATCGGGAAAACCCTTACATTTTGTCCTGGTGGCTGAGCGGCCGGCTGTCGCACAACACCGCCGCTGCATTTATCACCTGCACCATGGCCGGGAACTTTAGCACTTTGCTGGCCAACGTGATGAAGACGATGCCGCCGATTGAAGCGACGTATCGGTCTACGGCCGCCCGCTGGGGCGTGGGACCTATCTGCGGCGTGTACAGTACGATACCTGCCCCTGCCGTCGTTACCAGTTTTACAAACTCTTCTGGTTCAACCCTGGCCAGGAGGCCGGTAGAGCCGATGGCGGCCGTGGGCTGGGCCGGAGCTGCCGCTGCGGGTAGAGTTCGCAATCCCGATGATAACGTTGCCGCCGTTATTGGTGGCTCGGAGAGCTGCGGTATTCCTGCAGGCTCCTGCCCGGGCCCTGGAGGGGTACCTGCGCCCAGGGCGGGCGCGGATACTGTGAGGCCTTCAAAAATGGAGCTCATACATTACTCCTCTTTTTTACCGTCAGTTGCTTCCGTTGTTGCAGAAGTGCTGAGTTCACCATTCGTCCTACGCGGACCGCTCGAGTCGCCCACCTGCGGCAGGCGCTTGATGAAATCCTGGAAGTTAATGCCTGCCAGGGTCTCAAGCATGGCCGGAACCTGGACCATCATCTTGCCGATGTCTGCGGTTACCTTGTCCATGCCGGTGCCATTGCCGTCTCCGGTCGAAAGCACCGTGATCCTGTCTACGTTCTTCAGCGGGTCGCTCATGGCGCGGGCAAGTTCGGGCAGGTTGCTGAGCAGCTTGTCGATGATTGCCGCTTCGTTGTAGCCGGCGAAGGCTTCAGCCTTCTGGTTCATGGCTTCAGCTTCAGCCAGTCCCCTCGCCTTGATAGATTCAGCCTCGGCGTAGCCGGTGGCCTTGATGGCGTCGGCTTCGCCCTGGGCTTCAACGCGGCGCGCTTCCGCACGACCGGTAGCTTCAAGGGCCAATCTCTGGCGCTCAGCTTCAGCCAGTTCCTGAATCTTGCGGCGCTCGAATTCGGCGGCTTTCAGAACCGTGGCCATAAGTTCTTTTTCGCGGCGCATGATTTCGGCTTCCTGCACCTTAATCTGCTCTTCACGCTGGATACGGTCGATACCTACCTGTTCAGCAATGGCCTGCTGCTTCATGATGTTCGACTGGATTTCGTAGGCGATGTCTGCCTGTGCCTTTTGCGTGGCTACCTTCTGCTCATACTCGGCCTTTTTCACTTCGAGGTCGCGGATGGCTTCTGCCTGTTTCGTGGCGCTGGCGGTTTCTGCCTGTACGCGTTCCATATCAGCCTGGGCTTTTGCCTGGGCGGATTCTCTCATGTAGATTGCCCGTTTGATGGCCGTGTCACGATCATACTCGGCGGTAGCTACATCAGCATCGCGCTTGATTTTGGCCGTGTCAGGCTTACCCATGTTGTCGATGTAGGCGTTCTTGTCCATGACCTCGCGGATGGTGAAGCTCACCAGTTCGAGGCCCATCTTGCCGAGGTCTTCGGCGCAGGTCAACCGCACCTTCTCAGAAACCATTTCCGGTTCCTTCACGATCTGCTCAACGCTCAGCTGGCCTACGATGCCGCGCAGGTGACCTTCCATCACCAGCTTGATAAGAGCTTCGCTCTCTACGGCGGCCTTCGTCAGAAACTGCTCGGCAGCCGTCCGAATGCTCTCGTGGTCGCTCTTGACTTTGATCTGCGCCACGGCTTCTACTGATACCGCAACGCCCTGGCTGGTGTAGTAATCCTGCTTTGGCGCCACATCAAAGCTCATTAACTCGAGCGAGAGTTGCTGCGCCTGTTGAATCATCGGCCATACAACCCGGCCGCCACCTGTCACAATGTTTGTTCCACCAAAACCGAACACGATAAGTGCTTCGTTCGGTCCCACCTTCCGGTACATCCGCGCCAGCCCCCAGAGTAGCACAAGAAGCGCTACCGCCGCCAATACTGCCAATATCACTGTTACTGAGGTAATCTCACCCATTCGACTATCCCTTCCTGTTGTAAAATCTCGCTACATAAAAACCTGCTGCTTCTCATGCTTGCGTTATTGCGTCGGGAGTCAACTCAAGTTCGTCTCTCTCGACGGCGCGAACGTAAGCAAGTCCGTGTTCATAACGTACGATCACCACCTCCTGTCCGGCTGGATGAGCCATGTCTTCGTCACTGCGGGCGCCTGCTGTTTTGCGGGTGCCTCCCTGCACATAGACAATTTCTCCTGCGCCGCCGTGTCGGATAGATGACGTTACCCTGGCCAAAGTGCCCGGCAGGTAATAGTCGGAAGCGCGCATGGTGGTGTCGCCCTTGATAAGAAACTTGTTAACGAAGGCGGCGATGATAAGTGCCCCGGCAAACCCAAAAAGCAGTGCTCCTAAAATGGAAACGAAGGGCCCCACGCGCGCCTGCGAGTTGAGAATGTAACCCACGGCTCCGAACCACACCAGGAACAGGGCCATGGAGTTAAAGTTGAGCAGAGGCAGGCCGCCGTGGTGGCTCCCATGGCCGCCATCGCTTACATCAGCGCCGGCCGGTGCGTCAATGCCACCTGCGTCGGGTCCGCTGAAGTGTCCGCCGTCTCCGCCGGTGTCCATCCCGAAAAGAAACGAGGCCGCCGTGAGGATAAAGCCGACGATAAAACAACCAAGGAATACGTTTGCCAGAATCGCACTCATGATGTCTTCACCTTCCCTTTCCGTTTCGGTTTCTCTTCAGCTATGACGCCGGTACTTCCGTTTGCAGATTCTGCCAGGCAGTACCGCAGCTTGTCCATCAACTCCGGCCGCTTTGCCAGTTCTCCCAAGAGAAGCAACATTGTCCGGCTTGTTTCGTGATCCGCAAGCAAACGCAGCGCATGGGCCAGTTCGGGGTCATCCACGCAAAACTGACGGGCGCCGCTTACGAGCCACGAATCCAGCAGATTCTCGTCCAAGGGCACCGAGGTGACGTTGGGATCGAAGCCTTCCGGATCGCTTACGAAAAAGCCGGGGTGCACTTTGTAGAACCTGGCCAGGAGCTCGCGGGTGGTCTCGGTCATGTGCGGACGCTTGCCGCTCTCAAGCTGACTGAGGTAAGCGACGCTGATTTTCTCGCCGCTTTCCTCCTCCACCAGCCGCGCCACCTCACTTTTGGTGAGCGGACGCTTAAACCCGCGGAGGTTTCCTTCCAGTGCCCGAAGCAGTTCCAGTTTTTTCGAGAGTTTCATGGCGTCTTCTTCTTTTGCAATCTGCTAATTAAAACTTAGCGGGAAATCTTTTATTCTTTCTGTATAATCTTTTTTAACAAATTGCTACAAAATTTGATTTCGTTTAAAATGGCATGTGCCGAGGTGTTTTCTTAAAATTGCCATGCAGTATCGGCTTTTCCTGCTTGCCATCCCCCCTCTGGCTCCCTGTCGTGAAAGGCATTCCAAGCTAAAGGGCTGTTTTCAAAATGAAGCATTTCCTGTGGCAGGGGGCGGCCATTGCTGCCATTGCCCTGCTGTCAACGTCATCTCCTCTTCTCGCGCAAACACCTGTCTCATCTGAAGAAAAGTCGCAGGCATGGCGTTCAATCCTCGATCACAGCTTCCCTCGCCTGGTTGTGGTTTTATCATTCGATCAAATGCGTGCGGATCTTCTCACCCGCTCGAGCCGGCATTTTTTACCGGCCTATGGCAGCGGTGGCAAGTATGGTGGCTTTCGCTGGCTGATGGAAGATGGGGCTAACATGGTGGACACCCATTTCCAGCATGTGCCGCTGCATACGGGTCCGGGCCATGCAACCATCATGACCGGCGCAGCGCCGCGCTACAGCGGCATTATCGGTAACAGCTGGCCTACTGAGACAGGGCTTACGGTGAACTGCGTCGGCGACTCCGACGCACAGACAATCGGTGCGCCGGACGGGCCCATGCGCCGCGAGAGTTCTTCGCCGAAAAATCTGATCGCGGAGACTGTGGGCGATGTGCTCAAAATGTCCAACAACCGTAAGTCGAAGGTTTACGGCATAGCGATTAAAGACCGCGGGGCGATTCTGCCTTCAGGCCATAATGCCGACGGCGCTGTGTGGTTTGATTCCAACCATGGGCTTTGGGTGACCAGCACCTGGTACACCACCGGCACGCTGCCTACCTTCGCACTTCGGGCCAATGAGGGAAAAATTGCCGAGCGATATGTGGGGAAAGAATGGGATTACCTGCTGCCGGAAGAAGTTTACGATATCAGCATGCCGGAAGGCGTGAAGGGTGTTGGCGACGCTCGCGGATTGCCTGCTACATTTCCGAAAAAGCTGGGAACAGCAGGCGCCGGCGCGAACAAGGACTACTTTAACCACATGATCTTTACGCCGTACGGCAACGAGATGGTGTTTGAGACGGCCAAGCTTGCGGTGGAACATGAAGACCTTGGCCAGGACCTCTATCCGGATATTTTAACCGTCAGTTTTTCCACCACAGACCTGGTCGGCCATTCGTGGGGACCGCACAGCCGCGAAGCGCAGGATACGATCATCCGCGCTGACCGCCAATTGTCTGACTTTATCAACTACCTGGACTCAGCGGTGATGGGCGGCATGGACAATGTGCTTGTGGTGCTGACGGGTGATCACGGCGCTGCTCCCCTGCCGGAGTGGACCCAGGAGATGAAGATGCCCAGTGAGCGGATATTGTATGAGGACGTCGCGGCTGCGGCGGAAGATGCGCTTGCGAAGGCCTTTCCGGACAAGCAGACGACTGGACTTATTATTTTCTCTGACCCGCATGTAGTTTTCCGGACTGCGCAGTTCGAGGAGCGCGGCATCGACATTCAGCAGGCAACGGATGTCATTGCTGAGCGCCTGCGTACAGTGCGTGGCATCAGCGCAGCCTACACGAGGCAGCAGATCCAGAGCGGGCAACTGCCTAACACGCGGCAGGCACAGTTTGTGACGAACGGCTTCAACCCGGAGCGCTGCGGAGAAATCGTTGTTCTCAGCGATCAGTTCTTTTACAACAGCCGCAGCAAAACGGGGACGACCCACGGTACCGGGTTCAACTATGATACTCATGTGCCGATGGTTTTTGCCGGCGCGCACATTAAGCCGGGTATCTACACCGACCGGGCAGATGTTCGCGATATCGCACCCACGTTGTCGTTCCTCTTGGGCATAACCGCGCCTGCGTCGTCAGAAGGGCGTATACTCGGGGAAATCATAAAGTAGCGTACATCGCAGTGCCCGGTCCGACAACGGGGACAAATGAAATAATTTCACAGAAAAGGCGGCTTATTTTTGCCGCCTTTTTTTAGTGCTGTAAGTGCGGCAGTCCCGTGGGGAAGAAGGGGAAAAATGGTGCTGGAAAGGAGAATCGAACTCCTGACCTATCGATTACGAATCGATTGCTCTACCAGCTGAGCTATTCCAGCAACCGCGAATGCCAAACAGTAAAACCCCATAAAAATTCGCGAGCGAATTACACCGCTGCGCGCCGATCCCGCTCCTGTATGAATCAAACCAAATCACGATTTTATCAATACGCGATATGAGCACTGTAGCGCCTTCTCCCACCCGGGTTATAAAGACCCGCGACAAGATCAAGTATGCATTTGCCGGCTTCCTCGGCCTGATGACATGCCTTGCAATATCCGGTCTCGTGTACGCGGATTACCAGCGTAAGCAAACCACAGAGGCGGAAGAACAGCAGGTACGTCAGACCCTTGCCATTTATGGTGAACAGGGCGCGATCCCTGAAAAAATTGAGACCCATGGCACCGCGCCTCAAATTGGGACGGGCGTTCAGCAGTAACTGCCGTAGCGCCGCTTCACACTTTGCCCCTCTAAAGGCTGTTTAACTTTAAATGTCAGAATCACCCCAAGAACTGGAACATCGCTGGACAGCCACCGAAGAGGATGAAGGCCAGCGCCTCGACCACGCAATAACGTCGCGCCTTACCGGGCTGAGCCGTACGCGCGTGCAGAAACTCATCCAGGGCGGTCATGTGACTCTCAACGGCGAGCCGGTGCTGCCCAGCCGTGCGCTGCATGCTGGCGATGAGATCCATGTAGTGGAGCCGCCGCCGGAATCCATCGCGCCACAGCCGGAAGACATTCCCCTCACTGTTGTGTTTGAAGACGACGATCTCCTGGTCGTTGATAAACCGGCAGGCATGGTCGTTCATCCCGGCCGCGGCGTGTCAGAGGGCACACTCGTAAATGCACTCCTTGGTCGGCCCCATACCATTTCAACAATCGGCGGCTACCTCCGCCCGGGCATTGTGCATCGGCTGGATAAAGACACTACAGGTCTTATGATTGTGGCAAAGAACGACGCCGCTCACATCACGCTTTCGGAGGCCCTGGCCGCCCGTACAATTACGCGTCTGTATGTGGCGCTTGCCCTTCGCAAATTTGAGAACGACCGCGGAACCATTGAAACTACCATGGCTCGCAACCAGACCAACCGCCTGAAGATGATGGTGCGCGGTGGCAGCGATGCAAAAGATGCGCGCACGCACTGGCGGATTCTCCAGCGTTTCGGCGGCATCTCGCAAATTGAGTGTAAACTTGATACCGGTCGCACCCACCAGATCCGCGTGCACATGGCCCATATCAATCACCCGATCCTCGGCGACGAGCTATACGGCGGTTCCGCAGCACTGGCTACGCAACTGGTCTCCCCTTACGATACGCAGCTGAAGGGCATGCTTAAGAACCTGAAACGACAGATGCTTCATGCCCATGAGCTCAAGTTTACGCATCCTAAAAGTGGCGAAGTTCTCCACTTCAAGTCAGCCCCGCCTGCCGATTACCAGCAGATCCTGGAAGCACTGCGGAAGTCCGTAAGCTAAGTCTACTTCTCCACCCGCACTCGCATTCCCTCTGCTTTCCACGGCATTTCCACTCGCAGAACCCGGGCATCTTCATTCCACTGTGTCTCCACATTTGTGGTTCCATCCACAGTAACCACGCGCGGCTTTTTCTTCATGCGCACCAGGAGCCTGTGGTTTGCAACGGATGAGGGTCCGCGCAGCAGCCATTCCACGTTTTGCGGTGTTGCAGTGGTTTCTTCTACGCGTGCACTGCTGGCGATAATACGGACTTCGTCACCAGGCGGCTCGTTCAGGCTGCGCAGCAAAAACACCTGCTGAGGATTGAAGATTGGATTTCTAACAATCTCTGTTCCGCTGGAAAAAAGATCCACCCATAATCCACTTAGCTTCATTGGCTGCTCAATAGAACTTTCATGCAGGACCGCGCCCGTCAGGTACGGGCCACGGCGCAGCCGGATATGTGGCGAGATCACCAGCGGCCGTTCATTGCCGGTATCAGCGCCGGAAGCCAGTTGCAGCACCTTCTCCGGGCCGGCTCCATCCATAGCCAGTTTTGCCGGGTGCTCCTTGTGCCACGTCACCCATCCATTGCCTGCGGCCCACGAGCCACCTTCCGCTGCAGCCTTACCATCTCCTGCTCCCAGTTTCGCAAACAGGTGTTCACGCGCAGTCGCGGACGTAGCACCATCGCCGTTCCACCACTCCCGCGCGGTGTGGAACGGGTCGGAATCATCTCCAATGTAAACAAGCCGCCCACCTTTTTTCACCCACTCTGCAATGCGATCATGGTACTCCGGCTTCAGCGGTTTCATAACCTCGTAACTCATCAGCAGTACCTTCACCTGCTCCAGCGCACCAGGCTGCATGCAGCGCTCCAGCACAAGGCAGCGCACCGGTATGCCTGCCTTTACCAGTGGCAATGCCATTCCGTAAAATCCATTGAACTCGATAGGTCCGTTCTTGCCCCAACTGTTGCCGCGCTGGAACATCATCGTATCAGAAACCATTACTCCGATATCCGTATTGCCGCACTCCCACTGCGTTTCCTTCTGCTCCATATCATTCAGAGCGTTCACCACAGTCATCAGCTCTGCTGCGTATGACTGAGGGATTGTGGTTTTCCCGTCGTCGCTTGCGTACGAGCCGGACGGGTAATCAAAAGTAAAAACTCTGCGGGGCCATGGCATGACTTCGTAGTGATGAACATCCGGAAACAATAGCGACGCAGCCACAGTGCGCTGGTAATTCGCACGATAATCATCCCAGGTTCTATTGGGAGAATCTTCCACCGGATCATGCAAAAAATATACAGTGCGGCCTGTAGGCGCCACCATGTAATACATGGATGAGTACTCAAGAAAAGCGGTCTCAAATGTTCGCTCCGCATGCACTCCGCGGTAATGGTTCGGCGTACGAGCCGTTCCCGTCCAGACCTGCGCTATGTACCCATCGCAGTTCGCAAGATCCATCAGGCTCGACTCCGGCGAAACGATTGCCCACTGACTATAGCTCACGAGGCTGTGTGTCGGTACGTAAAATTTCACCTCACGTCCCTTGCCGGCCGCATAGCTGGCGCCATCGGCAAATACCTGTTCCAACGCGCGCTTATAGAGCAGGTACTTCAACTTGCTCCCACGCCAGAATGCGTCGGGCGATGAATCGGGCCGCTGCCACGGCTCATCGTATTCCTGCTGCCACAGCTTCTTAAAACTTTCGCTATAGCCGGCGCGGCTCCAGAATTCCGGCTCTTCCAAGTGCACCGCTTCTACGCCTTCATCAATGGCGCGGCGCGTAAGCGTTTTCAGAAATTCAATAAAGCTGTCAGACGGTACCATATAAGGCACGCCCGGATGATGCCAGATCACATTACCCTGGGGGTCAACCTGTCCCTCGTCCTCGTGGCGTTTTCCATCAAACCTGCCGTCAATGTAATGGCTGTACTCGCCCCAGGCTGATCCAGTCATCATCTGGACGCGGTAGCCCAGATCTTTCCAGGCCTTCACCTTGGCCGGAAATGCATCGTCGACACCATAAACTACAGCGGCATCTGAACGAATATCGTACTCAGCGGCTGGCGGATCAGCCGACTGGAAAATGGTTTTGGATTCGCCTGCACCGGGAATCGCAGGGTTTGCCGCACTGGAAATCAGACAGTGCAAGAGACAGCTGCCTGTTACCATAAGCCGCTTTCGCAAATGACTAATTGCTATCTGAGGCATGAACACACCGCCGGTCCAGGATTCCATGACCTATGGGGCCCGTGTGCAAAGACAGCAAGTTAATTAGAAAGCAAAGGGCCGCGCAACCCTTTCGGATCGCGCGGCCCAGACTGTCTCGGGTTCAAGACGCTTTAGTGTTACGCAAGCGCCTTATCGATTGCCGCCTTGAGGGCCGGCTTTGGCAGCGCACCGGTGATGCGCTCCTTCAGTTCACCATTCTTAAAGATCAGAAGCGTAGGGATGTTCATGACACCAAACTTACTGGCAGTAGCCTGGTGGTCATCAACGTTAATCTTGGCGACTTTCATGGTATCCTTGTATTCCCCGGCAAGCTCTTCAACGATGGGAGCTACCAGGCGGCAGGGACCGCACCACGGCGCCCAGAAATCGACAAGATACGTTTCACGATTCGATACAATCTGTTCTTCAAAGCTGGCATCAGATAACTCAGCAACCAGGTCTGACATAGCACGTTCCTTTTCTCAAGATGTCGGTTGCTACCGACTAGTAGAGTGGTACAGCAAAAACTAGTCCTGACTACAGGGTACAAAACTCACGCGAGTGCGGCGACTGCATCGCCTAACGAAAGCCGTCCGTCATACAGGGCTTTCCCCACGATTACGCCCAGTAAATCAGCGTTATTCAATGCGGCCAGGTCAGTGATGTGCTCGAGACTGCCCACTCCGCCACTCGCAATTACCTTTAATCCGTCAATCTTCAGCAGTTCTTCGTAGGCGGCTTTGTTCGGTCCGGTAAACATTCCATCGTGGGCTATATCCGTAAATATCACTGTTTCCAGGCCCAGTTCCTCGCGCAACTTGCGCAAGTAAGGAACGGCTTCGATTTCAGAATCCACAGTCCACCCGCGGGTGGAAAGCTTCCCATTTCGGGCGTCAGCCCCCACGATAATCCGGCTGCCGTGCTGATCGATCATCTGCTTCAGAAAATCCTGATCTTCCAATGCTTTTGTGCCAATGACTGCATAGTTGATTCCGGCATCAAAAAGCGCCTGAACGGTCTCCGCGTTCCGGATGCCGCCGCCCACTTCAATTTCCAGCTCGGGGGCCGCCGCGCGTATCTCTTTTATGGCCGGAAGATTTTTCGGCACACCACCAAATGCACCATCCAAATCGACCACATGCATACGCCTTACACCCGCCGCCTGGAACTCCGCAGCCACTTTTGCCGGCGGTATCTCATATTTTGTTTTACGGTTGGCGTCGCCCTGCTGCAGGCGTACACAATTGCCATCCATCAGGTCAATTGCGGGAATTATCTGGAAAGCCATGGGAACTCTTTCTTCTGTTTTCTGGCATGCTCAGCTATTTATAAACCTGAAGGCCGGCCTCATAAACGACAAAGGCGGCGACCGGAGTTCACCGATCGCCGCCCTGACATTACGATAGAGTAAAGATTTATTCCATGAACTCAAGCAGCGGGCCACGCCGCTGCGGGTGACGCAGTTTGTTCAGAGCCTTGGTTTCAATCTGACGTACACGCTCGCGTGTAACGTTGAAGATCGTGCCGACCTCTTCCAGGGTACGCGGGAAGTCGCTCGTGCCGATACCGAAACGCAGGCGGAGAACCTTTTCTTCACGTTCCGTCAGGGTCGAAAGAACTTCTTCAATGCGGCGCTGACGAAGTGTGTTTGCTGCAACGTTGGCAGGATTGACAGCGTCGGGGTTGATGATGAAATCCGCGAAAGTCGAATCGCCATCTTCGCCAATAGGCGTCTCCAGCGAAATCGGCTGCTGCGCGATCTTGAACACCCGGCGAATCTTGTCTACCGGCAGACCCATCTTCACAGCAATCTCGTCCGGCGTAGGTTCGCGGCCAAGCTCCTGCACCAGGTAGCGGCTGATCCGGCTGAGCTTGTTGATGGTTTCGATCATGTGAACCGGGATACGAATCGTGCGTGCCTGGTCGGCGATGGCACGGGTAACAGCCTGGCGAATCCACCACGTAGCATAGGTGGAGAATTTGTAGCCGCGCTGATACTCGAACTTGTCAACTGCACGCATAAGGCCGATGTTGCCTTCCTGGATCAGGTCCAGGAACTGCAGACCGCGGTTTGTGTATTTTTTTGCAATGGAGACCACCAGGCGAAGGTTGGCTTCCACCACCTTCATCTTTGCGCGGTGTGCTTCACGCTCACCCGCTGTGATTTCCTTTACGATAACTGCCAGCTCTTCATAGGTGTTGCCGGCTTCCTTCTCCAGCCGCTTTACCACACGCTGCGAGCTGCGTACGCGCTTGTCCATCTTGATGAACTGGTCGATGGTCAGGCCATACTGCTTTTCCAGCGCCTTGGCTTCCGGGCTGTTACGGCGGGTTTTCTTCACGATCCGGCGAAGGTCTTCTTCGCTGAGCATCGTCCGAACAATAACGTCACGAATGTCATTATTGGCGTTTTCGATGTACTGCGCGACAGACTTGATTCGCGTAGCAATCTGCTCGATGATTGTGAAGTTCAGGTCAATTTTCAGCAGGTGCTGATAAATGATTCCGCGACGGTCTTCGATGTCCTTGTGCAGTGTTTCGCACTCTTCCTGCGACAGCGAAGGATCTTCCAGCTGATCCAGGCGGTCAAGGATTTCGCTGTAGTGGCCAAGTACGATGTCCAGGTTATCAAGCACGTGCCGCACATAGCGGTTGCGCTCATCCGGATCGCTCTCATCCACGTTCGCCCGCAGGATATCGTTCAGGTTGAAAGCGCCTGATTCCACGCGGGTGTAAATCTTTTTGAGTTCGCCTGCGGTAGCACTTGCGCGGGCGATAGCAGCGGTAATCTCGTGCCGACCCTTTTCAATCTGCTTTGCAAGGGTTACTTCTTCTTCGCGGGTAAGCAGCGGAACCTTACCCATCTCCATCAGGTAAAGGCGAACCGGATCATCAATCTTGGTTCCTTCGCTTTCCTGCTGTTGCTCTTCCTGCATGTCCTCGGCATCACGCGCGGCAGGCTTTTCTTCAGCCTCCTCTTCGTCTGCGTCGGCTTCTTCTCCCTTGGCTGCGTGTGCGGCCATGTCTTTGTCGTCATAGACCTCAATGTCGAGCTCTTCCAGTTCATCCAAAAGGCTCTCCATGTCAGAGGAACTAACGTCTTCAGGGAGATGTTTGTTGATCTCAGCGTAAGTAAGGTGACCCTTTTCCTTACCGAGATCAATCAGCTGCTCAAAATCTGAAAGTCGCGATTCGGGCGCTCTTTTCATGCGTGCCTAGCCCCTCACCAATTCCCGCTTGGAAATAATCTCCGGTCGTCGTGGCTCTCATCGCTTACCGTATACAGTAGCCGGGCAAATCGCCTGGTTGTGTGGAATTCCACACCCCGGATAAAACAAACAGCTTTAGGTTTGTTATACGGTCGGGGCTTTCATGGCGTGGCTCAGTTCTGATCTTTACGGGGCTATCAGGCTCTTACCGGTTACCATCCTTGCGGCGAAGCATTACGTGCTGACCGCCGGCCCCGTCGGAAGGTCGTCTGTCAGCCACGTCCCAAAAAACCAAAAGCCGGTGGGCTTATTCAGACACGAAATCCAATTTCAAGTAGAAAAATCGAGCCAATGTGCCACACCTGAGTGCGAAGTGAGCCATTTTGTCACTGTGTATAAAACGATGCAAAACGTTGCAACTGCCATAACACAGGCCTATGCCTATCATTGTTTGCGCTCATGGCAACCACTGTTGTTTTAGAAAGAATCCCCGATGGTTCGGTCAGTATTTTAGCCCATGAAAGTTACTGTTGCCATTCTTGCCGCGGATTTTGATCCGGCCCAAGTCGAAAAATTGAAGTCTGCTCTTCAAACCGACGGTGCCAAATGCACGATAATCCGTGAAATCGACCGCCGTGAAGCGCTGCGCCAGGTGATGGACCTTGATCCAGCCCAGTACGCGCTCTGCATCTTTTGCGATAATGACGGGAGAAGTATCAGTTCTCTTTCCACTGCACTTGATCCTAAAATAGCCGCGATTGGCTGGTGCCAGGCTGCCAGTAATCCTGATCATCTGGCTACGCTGCTGAATGATGTGCCGGTGCTGCTTTCGTTTGCGGAATCTCCTGCCATGCTCGCCCAACTGGTGCGACCATTCATATTCGGCGCGAAACCTATGGGCAATGAGTCTGGCAGGCCGCAAGCTTTGCCGCCCGCGACCGCGCCAAAACAATCCGGAACGCCTGCTGCAAATAGGACATTTGCCGATGATGAAGACCACGCCGTTTATCAGCAGCTTGAAACAATGATGGCGGCGCCCGTGAAAGAAGTGGCCAGGCAGCAGCCCGTGCAGGTGCAGCAGCCGGGGCTGGATTTTAGCACCCCTCTGCGTAAACTTATGTCTGATGGCCGCAACCTCGCCCAGAAAAACTCAAGCCCGGAAATTCTCGGCGCCCATTATCTCGCGACGCTGGAAGAGCCATTTGCCGGCAGACTGGCCGAGGCTGGCGTTACAAGGCAACTCGTTGATGATTACCTTAGCGGTTTCGCCAGCGGAGAAGACATCGAAACCGACCCGACCGTGAGCGACGAGGCTTTCGATGCAGTCTCTCGCGCCAAGGTTCGCACGCGCGAACGCCAGGGTTCCTGCATCCAGACGGCTGATTTCCTCAGTGCGCTTCTGGCGCAGCCTGATGGCAGTGTGGCCGATATCATTTCTGATGGCGGCATTTCTCAGGACGCTCTCGATAATGCCATCGCCGAGTTGGATGGAATCAAAGAACCGTGCGCCTCGCCATTCTTTGCACCGTCGTCACTGGATCAGGATAGCTTTTATGAATTTGATCCCGCGCAAGTGCGCAGCGTGGAACAACGACTGCGCGTTTTACCGGGATTCCAGAAAGCTGCCGCCCGCGTAGCAGAAGCACGCCAGGCGCACCCCGGCGGATCCGCTGCCGCGCCGGCCCCAGTTATCGCTTCGGTTCCCGTGGCAGCCGAGCCCCCGGAGAAACCGGAAATTATTAAAGTCTCCGCAGATTTTCCGTCCGTTGATGACGTCGAGCACATTGCCGACAGCCTGCTTGAAGGCCAATTGGTTGCTTTTCCTGCCGATATTATGTACGCCATCGCGGCTGATGCGGCAAACCCTATTGCCATTGATCGTCTCCGCCAGGCCGCCGAGCTTCCGCCCGACAAACCGCTTTCGATTCTCATCAATTCAACCTCGCAGCTAAAGCATCTAGTTCGCGCTGATCTCGATGCGCTGGAACCGCTGTTGGATGAACTGTGGCCAGGTCCACTGACTCTTGTATTCAAAGCTGCGGGAACCATTGCCCGCCATGTGTCTTCCGGTGGAACTGTAGCCATCCGTCAGCCCGGCGACAATACATCCCTTGCCGTCCTCAGTATGCTGGGTCGCCCCCTCGCCGTGACAAGCTGGGACGCCACACCGCCGAACGAACCTGTAGATACAGCCGCTCTCACAGAACAGCTTGCCGGTAAAGTTGCCATCATTGTTTCCAATGGTGAACCTGTTGCGCAACAACGCACTACCATCGCCGACATCACAGGCTCCCCGTGGAAGATACTGCGTGAAGGAGCAGTGCCGGCTGAGTTGGTTATGAATTATCATCACAAATAGCCGGAGCGTTTTTTCGCCGTACAGCGCTTTACACCCGGTCTTCCGCCACCCTTCGTCCGTTGCCTGTGCTGACTACTATCGGACGGGTTTCACTGGCAGTTTTCCCTTGCTCGGGCATGGGCTCAAGCAGCCTGCTGGCGTTGTCACTTTTCTTCTTGTTAAGAGCAATATCCAGCACCTTGTCCATGTGATCCACAAAGTGGACTTTCAGCTTCTTCTTCACCTCATCCGGAAGCAGTTCGGCGTCGCCACGGTTACGCTCAGGCAGTATCACCTGCTTTATACCTGCACGGTGTGCGGCAAGTACCTTCTCTTTAATACCGCCTACTGGCAGCACGTTCCCCTTTAAGGTAATTTCACCAGTCATGGCCAGGAAGTCTTTTAAGCTGCGTCCCGTAAGCAGCGATGTAATAGCAGAGGCCATGGCAATGCCCGCCGACGGACCATCCTTGGGTATCGCACCGGCCGGCACATGCAGGTGAATATCGCGCTTGCTGAACAGCTCCTCAGGAACCTTGAGGGCCTCAGCCACCGTGTGCACATATGTCATTGCAGCCTGGGCGCTTTCTTTCATCACCTCGCCCAGCTGCCCCGTAAGCACGAACCGCCCCGACCCCATGGTTATCGTTGCTTCGATAAAAAGGATTTCGCCGCCCACGGGTGTCCACGCCAGACCGATTGACACACCCGGCGTTCCCATGCGCTGCGCCACATCCATGTAAAACTTCTTTGGTCCGAGGAAGGTCTCGAGGTTCTCGGGCGTAATCTTGACCTTATCCTTTTTTCCTTCAGCCACCTTCCTCGCCACTTTACGGGACACAGCGCCGATCTGGCGCTCCAGGCTGCGCACACCCGCCTCTCTTGTGTAGTCTTCGATTAAGCGTACGAGAGCCGTATCCGTGATTGCGATGTTTTTTTTCGAAATCCCGTTTTCTTCCATCTGTTTCGGAATCGTGTACTGCTTGGCAATCTGAACTTTGTCTTTCACAGAATAGCCGGAAAGCTCTATCACTTCCATGCGATCGCGTAGCGGCCCGGGGATTGTATCCAGCTGGTTTGCCGTGGTGATGAACATCACTTTGCTCAGATCAAACGGCATATCGAGGTAGTGATCCGAAAAGGAGTTGTTCTGCTCCGGGTCGAGAACTTCCAGAAGTGCGCTGCTCGGATCGCCGCGATAGTCGCTGCCGATTTTATCGATTTCGTCCAGGAGCATAACCGGATTGTTTGCACCCACCTGGCGCAGGTTCTTAAGGATTCGGCCGGGCATAGCGCCAATATAAGTGCGTCGGTGCCCGCGAATTTCCGCCTCGTCGCGCATGCCGCCTAGGGAAAACCGCACAAATTGGCGCCCCATGGCTGTTGCAATGGAGCGGCCGAGGCTTGTCTTACCAACACCAGGAGGCCCCACCAGGCACATGATTGGACCCTTCATATCCTCCTTAAGCTTCCTCACCGCCAGGTACTCCAGGATTCGCTCCTTGGTTTTCTCCAAGTCGTAATGATCCTCGTTAAGGATCTTCTTCGCGCGGGGAATATCAATGGTGTCTTCTGTGCTCTCCATCCACGGCAGATCCAGGATGATATCCAAATAGGTGCGGCTCACCGAGTATTCCGCGCTGCTCGGCTGCATGCTTCTCAGGCGATTCAATTCTCGAGTTGCCGCCTCTCGCGCGTAATCGGGCATGGCCTTCTGCTCCAGGCGCTCTTGCAGTTCTTCCAGTTCACGCCCCTGGCCCTCATCTTCACCAAGCTCATGGCGGATGGCTTTCATCTGTTCGCGAAGCAGGTATTCCCGCTGGTTCTTGTCCAGTTCCGTCTTCACTCGCGACTGAATCCGGCTGCCAAGTTCCAACACTTCAATCTCGCGGCTCAGTATAAAATGCACCCGCTTCAACCGCTCAGTTACATCAAGCAGTTCCAGCATTTCCTGCTGTTCTTCTACCTTGAGACTAAGGTTGCTGGCGACAAGATCAGCCAGCCGTCCTGGGTCGGTGATGTTAATCGCCGCCACCCGCAAATCCTCCGGCAGGCTCGAAAGCTCAATGGCTTTGCCGAGCAATCCATGCAGGCTCTTTACCAGTGCATCCACTTCCCGCGTCTGCTTTGCCGGCACCTCTTCCAGCACCTTTACGCGCGCCTTCAGGTAGGGTTCAGAGCTAACCTCATCCTTTACCCGCATCCTGTGCAAGCCGTGCAACAGAATCCGCATGGTGCCATCGGGCATCTTCAGCATCTTAAGAATGGACGCAGCTGTGCCTACGTGGTAGAGGTTGTCAAACTGATCCAAAGGGCCATCGGCATCAGCACGTTTGGAAAGAACACCTACAATCCGCTGCCCGGCCAATGCTTCGTCCACCATCTTGCGGCTCTTCTCGTCGCCAACAACGATAGGCGCAATCATCGACGGGTAAAGAACCACGTTTTCCAGTGGCATGATAGGCAAAACCGATGGAACTTCGTGACCTTTTACGATTTCCTCAATCCTGATAATGGAGCCATGTTCGCTCATAATTTTCCGTTTATAACCCTTGCTGGTCTGTCTGGCGGTTCAACTGAAACTGGTTGCTCGAGTAATATCATTCTATCTCAATGCGGTACTCTTCCACGCTGAACTCTTTAGGCACCTTTACGATCAAAAACCCGTTCTGCAGCGTGGCTGTAATGCTATTGATATCCACAATGTGCGGCAGCCGGATGATCCTTTCAAAGCTGCCGTAGTGGATTTCCATCAAGTGGAACCGTGCATGGGATTCCCGGTGCTCATCGGCCCTGCGGCCGCGGATAATCAGGTAGTCCTGATTCACCTTTACTTCGATGTCTTTCTCACGAAGTCCGGCCACCTCAATCTTGATATTCAGGGCATCTTTAGTTTCGAAGATGTCCGTTGGCGGATTCCATGCCCGTCCATCCGGGCAAAAGAAGGGATGCTTTCCCGAAAAAAAGGTATCAAAAACCCGGTGAAAGTTCTGTGAGAAGGAGTCATCGGCTGCGCCCGTTCTCGGCTTGTCTTCAGGCTGCTCACAATCCGGCTCTTGTTCAGAGACCGGATCATCTGCCACTAGCGCAGCAAATACTGGAATATCCAACTTCATCCCTCCGTCAACGATGCTGTTCAAAAATCCAAGCGACATACATGCCACAGCCGTCACGGCAAGTATTTACCTGCCAATTACCTATAGCCGCGCCCTATCTTTGTCATTGCGTCATTAATCTGTTAACCCACGCAGGATGGCACCATTCATGCTTTGATCTACGTCGGGTACAATCAACCAAGAAGCCACATAACCAGCACGGCGACCACACCACAGAAAGGACATACTAATGAACAATAAAAAACACAGGGATTCAGCCTCTACGGAAAATGGCAGCAGCGTCGAGCTTAAGTCAAAACCTGACCAGGACGGGAGTAAGAAATCCAGATCGTCCACGGGGTCACAGATGAATTCCGGCCTACAGCAGCAGATCATCACCGAACTGAAGCATGCTTATGAAATGGAATTAGAAACCGTCATCAATTACCTGGCGAATTCCATCCACATGGACGGCCTGCTTGCCCAGGAGATCCGTGAGACTCTTAAACAGGACATTGGCGAGGAACTTGGACACGCTACCCAGCTTGCCGAACGCCTGAAGATTCTGCATTCGGACATCCCGGGAAGTCTCTCACTGAACTTTGAGCAGAAACAGCTTCAGCCCCCGGCTGATACTACCGATTTACTTTCCGTCATTAACGGCGTGATCGCAGGTGAAAAAGCCGCTATCGCCCAGTATGAGAAGATCATAGATCTAGCTGATGATGCCGATGACTACGTAACCGAAGACGTTGCCATCCAGATCCTGGGGCAGGAACAACAGCACCTGCGTGAATTTGAAGGTTTCCTGCGCGCCTACGAGGTTCGTGGCAAGAAATAGTTCGCACACCCAAAAGTAGCGCACATCGCGTTTTACGAAAAAGTTTTCCAACCCCACCCAAACAGGGACGGCCCCGCCCATAGGCCGTCCCTTTTTTTAGGCCTCGTTCTCACTTTCTCGCTTTCTCACACTCTATCCTTTACCCCGCCGAACCCACCAGCTACTCCCCTCTCCATGAACCTGCAAAACTCAACTATCCGTTTGCGACTTTCCTCGCGCCTTTTCCCCCTCTTCTTCGCCGTGGTCACCGTTATTCTCTCCACCGCGGCAGGCGCCGGTGTTACTACCGAAACCGCTACCTACCACAGCGCCGCGCTCGACCGCACCACCACATATATTGTTGCGCTGCCTTCACCTCTAAAACCAGACCATCGCTATCCCGTCCTTTACCTTCTCCACGGCGCCTATGACAACTACCGTGCGTGGACTGACAGAACTACTATTACCGAGGAACTCGACGGCCGCGACGTCATCGTCATCATGCCCGACGGCAGCGAATTTGGCTGGTACCTGGACAGTTCGATTAAGCCCGCCAACCAGTATGACACCGCGATCAGCCGGGATCTGATCCGAGATGTGGAGTCGCGCTATTTGGTCCGCACCGATCGTTCTGGCCGCGCCATCGCCGGCCTCAGCATGGGCGGCCACGGCGCGCTATCCCTGGCGGCCAAACATCCCGACCTCTACAGTTCCGCCTCATCGCTCAGCGGCATTCTGAATTTGTCAGCCCACCCTGGCAAATGGCAACTCGACGACATCCTGGGCAAACAACCGAGCGCGCTGCCCGAATGGCGCCGCCACAGCGTGTTGCACCTGGCGGACACATTCAGTACTGCGGATGTCGCGCTTCTTTTTGATACGGGTCTCGGCGACAAAACCGGCGCCGTGGAGGACAATCAGCGTCTCCACGAAGCTCTCACTAACCGCAACATTCATCACACTTACCGGGAATATCCGGGCACCCATAACTGGGAATACTGGCAGGGCCATATTGGTGAGCACCTGGATTTTCACGAGGACAACTTCACGACCCGCTCCGCGGGCAACGCTGCGCTTAAGACTATTCAAGGTTTGCCGCCCAGCTACACAACAAAAACCTTAAGCTATGAGCAGGAGAATCGCGAGCGCTGGCAGGGGTCGGCACTTACCAGCGATACACAGCCCATTGTGCTTGTCGGCAGTTCTACGTTTGCGGCCACGACGTCTACCCTGTTCCCCGGTTATCAAGTCGCCAACCGCGGCATCGGTGCTGACCGCCTTGGCAATGTTACCAGTTTCGGCATCCTGCATCGCCTCTATTGCGGCGTTTTTGATGTGAAGCCGGCCGCTATTCTCATCAACAATGGCACCAACGACCTCTACCACACCAGCGTGTCCGGCTATCCATCGGTCGAGACTGCCGCCGAAGGTTTTGAGGCCATAGTCAAAACCATCCGC
>JAKFFN010000070.1:0-5055 GCA_036675025.1 Candidatus Sumerlaeales bacterium
CGCCACCTACAACCAGCAGATTGCCAAAGTGGAAACCGTGCCCGGTAAAGACAACAAAACCGTAGATGTCATCTTTACCTGGAAAGTGGGCAGCGGCCCCGATGCTTCTGATGCTCTCACCACGTACACCATTTACGGTACCGGAGACATCGTCCTCTGGAACCGGCTTGCACCGTCGACGCCCACGCTGCCCCTCATCCCCCAGGTTGGCCTGACCTTCGCCATGCCGGAGGGCTTTGAGGAGGTCGAGTACTACGGCCGCGGCCCTGTTGAGAATTACTGGGATCGCAAACGCGGCTCCCATGTCGGCGTCTACAGCACCACGGTTGATGACATGTTTACCCCTTATCTGAAGCCCCAGGAAATGGGCAATCGCAGCGATGTCCGCTATGCCGCCATTCGCAACGCCAGCGGCGCCGGGCTGCTGATAAGCGGCATGCCGAAGTTTGAGTTTAGCGCTCTTCACTACACCGCTGAAGAACTGGGAGCCAAGGGTCACGCCTACGAGCTGGAGAAAAACCCGAAAACCTTCGTACGCCTGAACTGGGGCATGCAGGGCGTTGGCGGAGACGACAGCTGGTCACAGCGCGGCAAACCTCATCCGGAATTTACCCTGCCGCCCCACCGTCACTATATGTGGATGGCCCGCCTCTCCCCCCTCGCCCCCGGCGAGGACCCCATGGTCAAATCTAAAACGCAATTCGGTGATATCCCACGGCCTGATCCATGGGAATCCCAACTGGAAGACAAAGGCTACTAGGTGGAACAGAGCCCGAACCGTCCAGTTTAAACATGGTGAAGTTCACTGTCCCGTAGGGACAACTATGATAGCCCAGGGCAAGGCAGTCGATCCGCCAGGATCGCCCGCCGCCGCCCTGGGTTTTGATCATTTTCAGATCCCCGTCCTGAAGGGACGGCTAAGTGCTTAACTCCGCATTGAGTATCATACCACATCCGTGCGCAGCGCACCACGAATTCTTTCCCCGCCCCTGCATAAATCACCGCACATTCTTTGGACTGTAAGGAGATAGCAGCATGTCGCAGGAGTTGAAAGTCTGGATAGACGGCACCCTCTATAATAAAGAAGACGCCAAGATCAGCGTGTTTGATCACTGCGTCCTTTACGGTGACGGGGTCTTCGAAGGCATCCGCGTCTACTCCGGCTGCATCTTCCGCCTCCGCGAACATCTCGAGCGCCTCTGGTCCTCAGCCCGCTACATCCGTTTGAACATCGGCATGACCATGGAGGAGATGACCACGGCCATCCGCGACACCGTTCGCGCCAACGGCATTTCCGACGGCTACATCCGCCTGGTGGTAACCCGCGGCGTGGGTGACCTCGGCCTTGACCCAAACCTTTGTCCCAAGGCGACCGTGTTTATCATCGCCGCAAACATCAAGATGTACCCGGAGTCCGACTACAAGAACGGCCTTGAGATTGTCACCGTTGCCAGCCAGCGCATGAACCTGGGCGCCTTTAACCCCCGCGTTAAGAGCTGCAACTACCTGAACAACATCATGGGCAAAATGGAAGGGCAGCTCGCCAACGTACGTGAGGCTCTCATGCTGAACCAGGACGGTCATGTGGTAGAGTGCACCGGCGACAACGTGTTCATCGTAAAAGGCGGCGTGCTCTACACGCCCCCCATCTACCTCGGGCCGCTGCGCGGCATCACACGCGATGCCATCATCGACCTGGCCAAAGCCGAAGGCATCGAAGTGCGCGAAGAACCCTTCACCCGCTTCGAAGTGTATGATGCCGACGAGATGTTCCTGACCGGCACCGCCGCCGAAGCCATTCCGGTAACCAAAGTAGACGGCCGCCCCATCGCCGACGGCAAGCCCGGCCCGGTATTCTCAAAACTGCTAACCAAATTCCATGAGCTCGTCTGCAAGGACGGCGTGATGGTTGACTAAGCCTTAGAAAATGCTGCTGGCGTATGCAGGTGCCGGTAGCTTTTTTCTTTGCAATAACGCCCAAATGTTGATGTGTGTAGATTCAAGCTAACCACAGGTTACTACTATGAAACCCGCAGAGTACAAAATTAAACCCATTGGCTACGAAGATACCGCGACGAGGGTTAAGCGAGAGATCGAGTCTTTAAACACGGTATTTAAGAAGGCTTCCAAATCACCAGAAACGGCTCGTGCTTTCCTTAAGAAAGCAGGAATTGTTGATTCTAAGGGTCAGCTTACAAAGAAGTATCGCTGACAGGTATGCTTTGGAGCCGATACGTTATTGGTTATCATGGATGTGACACTACCCTGGCCGAGCAGGTTGTCTGTAAGAAGCAAAAGCTGAATGTTAGCAGCAATGATTACGACTGGTTGGGCAGTGGCATTTATTTCTGGGAAGGTAGTCAGAAACGAGCCGTTGAATGGGCAGTCCAAGCTGCGGCAGACGGTAATCCCAAAATTAAAAAACCGGGTGTGCTGGGAGCCGTAATTGATGTAGGCGAATGTCTGAATCTCGTGGAGGTTGAGTACCTGGAGCTCGTAGCTAAGGCATACGCTACTATGGAAGAACTTCACAAAATTGCCGGAACACAGTTGCCACAGAATGTTGGAAAAGATTTAGGCGCGAGAAACCTGGATCGCGCAGTTTTCGAATTTCTTCATAGCTCCCGCAAGGAAGATAATCTACACGCATTTGATACCGTTCGCGCCTTCTTTATTGAAGGGGATGCGCTCTATCCCGGATCTGGCATTCGCGGGATGGACCACATTCAGATCTGCGTTCGGCACCCCAATCAAAGCATCGGATTTTTTCTTCCATAAGCAACTTCATACTCGAACGTTCAAACTGTGATTCGAATGGGCGTCCACCACATTTATGGACGGCGAATGGTTTAGGTCGCCTAGAGTAGGTTGAAAAGCAGTTGTTTACAGCTGCCTTACATCACAACTTGATAATGTGAAGTTTCCTAAGGAGCCCCATTTTGAGCTTTAACCCTTTCCAGATGGCAAGCGGCTACCCTGCCGAAATGACCGAACCTATGCGCGCAGAACTTACCCGCATTGGCGTTGAAGATCTCCGCACGCCTGACCAGGTGGACGAAGTCCTCAAGCCTGCCCAGGGCACTGTTCTTGTCGTAGTAAACAGCGTGTGCGGTTGCGCCGCCGGCAATGCTCGTCCCGGCGTGGCCAAGGCCATGCAGAACGACAGCCTCCCTGACCGCATCGTCACAGTCTTTGCCGGCGTTGACCGCGAAGCCGTTGCACGGGCCCGTGAGTATTTTGCGCCCTATCAGCCGTCATCCCCCCAGATCGCACTGATAAAAGATGGTAAAGTCGTTACCATGCTCGAGCGCCAGAACATTGAAGGCCGCACCTCCGATGACGTGGCTAACGATCTCGTTAACGCATTCAACACCCACTGCTAAATTTTAGCTCTTTCTTCTCATAACGTGGCGGCAGACAAACCAGTCTGCCGCCCGACTTTCCTTGAAACGGCATCCAGCTCACCCAATGATAGTTAACTTCGGATTCGTCATAGACAACGAACTGGCAGGCCTGGCCCACCCGGACACATTTGGTGACACAAAGGGCGCCCTGGAGGAACTCTGCACGCACGGGATCGGCGCTGTTGTGTCTCTTGATGAGTACGGCATTCCCCCCGAAGCAGCCGAGGAATGTGGCCTTGTCTACAAGCACATTCCCATCCCCGACTTTCATGCCCCCGATCTAAAACAGGCCGATGAGTTTGTGGATTTCGTAACCCTGCAGCGTTCAGAAAACCGCACTGTCGGTGTCCATTGCCGGGGAGGCTACGGTCGCACCGGCACCCTTATCGCCTGCTACCTGATCAGCCAGGGCAAACCCGCCGACGAAGCCATTAATCTCGTCCGCCGCCGCCGCCCCGGCTCCATCGAAACCGCCGGACAGGAACACTTCCTCCACCAGTACGAAAAGCACCTGCGCCGCAGGTAATAAAAAAAACCGGCATTTATCTATAAGTTATATAGTTACAGTCGTCCGCGGGGAGAAAGCCAAGTTTATTAATTTGTAACTGCTTTAATCCCAGTGTCTTACGCGGAGAAACTATATTGCACTTTAGGAATTGTGGGTCAATAGTTAGCTTGGGGTAAACAGGGAAATCTATTAAATAGTGCTTAGGCGACTCTAACATGTTCTGCATGCCTCACTGCTCCCGTATTATAATCCAGGGAAATGAGTTGAACACAGAAAAAGAGCGTTGGGTATTCCCGCAAGGCCCTCTATGGACGCTTAGAACCTCTTAAAGCGCATGGTCGCCTGTAGGGAATGCAACGTATAAAAGTTGCCTTTCGCCGCATTGTTTGCACCCTAATAATGCTTGCCAGTATTTATACTAATACCGCCTGTGACTCACAAATTATCAACACACGTTTACCGTGTGTCATAAAGAAACAAACTGCAATTATCGCAGCTTCCTGCCGACATACAGTTCATCATATAAAACTGATTTCATCTGGGTTAGGGAATGTTTAGCAGGCCGCCGGCCCCCGGTATTCTTCTTGCACTCCCTATAGCTCTCTGCGGGCCACAATCCGTAGATCAAACAGTTAACAAGTACCGAATTTAACAGGGATGCGGAAAAGAACATGGGAAAAGTCATAGGAATCGATTTAGGAACAACCAACAGCTGCGTGGCCGTGATGGAAGGCGGCGAGCCTGTCGTTATCCAGAACGCTGAAGGCACTCGCACCACGCCCTCTGTAGTTGCTTACACAAAAACCGGTGAACTCCTCGTCGGCGCTGTAGCCAAACGCCAGGCCATCACGAACCCCCACAACACAGTTTTCAGTATCAAGCGCTTCATGGGCCACAAGCCTGACGAGATTAAAGATGAGCAGTCACGCGTGCCTTACAAAGTCGTCAAAACCGAAAACGGTGACGCGGCCGCAGAAATCCAGGGCAAGGTTTACTCTCCGCCCGAGATCTCCGCGCGTATCCTTCAGAAGATGAAGCAGACCGCCGAAGACTACCTTGGTGAGAAAGTCACCCAGGCTGTCATCACCGTGCCTGCGTACTTCAACGACAGCCAGCGCCAGGCCACCAAAGACGCCGGCCGCA
>JAKFFN010000222.1:0-5027 GCA_036675025.1 Candidatus Sumerlaeales bacterium
GTTCGGATATGTTTTATGGTTTTCATGGCGGTGGTTTTGCCATGGGAAAAACGGGTGCGCTATTCCCTGGGAGACCCTTACAGACCCGGAGAGGAATAAAAAGTGGAGGATGGGGCGCTCGCTGGATACGGTTTTTCTCCCTTTTTCTGTGGATATCACCTTCTCTTTGGTTGTTGAGTCTGCTTATGAGTAAGGACCTTAACACAGGAACAAGCGCAGCGGAGATAGAACAGGCTCAGGCTGCGGCGGCGCAGTGCGAGCCCAGTGAGCTTGATAAAGAGATTGCGGCTCTATCGCTGGAAAAGTGCTTCGAAGAGCTGGAAGAGATCGTGACGGCGCTGGAAAACCAGACGACGTCGCTGGAAGATTCCATTAACCTGTTCGAGCGAGGGATGAAGCTTAGCTGCCGTTGCAATACCGAACTGACCCGGATGGAGCGGCGGATTCAACTCATTATGGAGAACTCGAAGGGCGAGCCTCAGTACCGGGATTTTGACGAGCAGGGGTAGTTTGTGTGTCGCCCCTGCCGGGGCTGGGACGTAAGGGTGAGGTGCGTTCCGGAAGCTGCGGAGCTGATGGTAGCTGGCGCCTCCATGCCTCCATGCCTCCTTGCATCCGGCTTCCGCTGTGTTCTCTCTCCGGGAGAGGCTGGCGGGTGTAGTGGCGGTTGAGGATTGCGGGTGGCAGCGGTTTGGAGTTTAGTCGTCCCTTCAGGACGAGTTTCAATAGGATCGATCACCCGGGACGGCGGTTCTTGATCCTGACAGATCAAGAACCTTGTCCCGGGCTATCTTAGTTGTCCCTTCGGGACAGAGGTTTGTCTTGTCGTATCATGGCCGTCATCGTTGTCCTTTCGAGACAGGATACTGTGTTGCCCCTGCTGGGGCAGTGGAAATTGAAGAGGGAATGATTTTTCGGTCACCCGACGACAGTGGACTTTGGAAGCAGCGAATGGAGATGATGAACGCTTAATTTCGAGCATCGGCACGGGTACCGTGCACGAGCGGGTTTCGTGTAACGGTCTCGAACGGGTGTCATGCACGTGCACGGACGATGGCAGACTCTGTAATGGTTTTGTTGGTTTTCGTTTCCATTGATGGCGTGTGATCTATGACGCGGTACAACCAGAAGGGTTTTGTTTTCCGCGGGCAGCTTCTTCCAGGGTGGGATAGTCGGTATAGCCTTCGGGACCGGGGCCGTAGAAGGTTTCCGGGTTGGGCGCGTTCAGCGGCGCACCCAGCGCAAAGCGTCGTGGCAGATCAGGATTGGCTATGAACTGCCGGCCATAGGCGACGGCATCGGCCCGTCCGTCATGCACGGCAGATTCCCCGGTTTCCTGGGTAAAGTTTTCGTTAAAGATATAGGCGCCGCTAAATGTTTCACGCAGCGCGGTTCCGTAAAACGGGTCCCCGAGGTGTTCTCGGACACACAGGAATGCGATGCCGCGGCGGCTGGCTTCACGAACGACGTAACCGAACGTAGCCGCAGGATCGGAATCCGAAACACTGTGGCTGTCTCCCCGAGGGGACAGATGAAGGCCAACACGGTCTGCCCCCCACACATCTATTGCCGCATCGAGTGCCTCCAGCATGAACCTCGCTCGGTTCTCGATGGATCCACCATATTGATCAGTTCGTTTATTGCTGCCGTCGTGGAGAAACTGGTCTGGCAAATAGCCATTGGCGCCATGGATCTCAACGCCATCGAAGCCTGCGGTCTTTGCATTTTCGGCAGCTTTGCGATAGTCGGCAATGACGCCGGGAATTTCATGAAGCTCCAGTGCCCGCGGGACTTCGTAGTTCTTTTTGGGGCGTAACAGACTGACATGACCTTCGGCGGCAATGGCGCTTGGGGCTACCGGCGATTGCCCATCCAGGTAAAGCGGGTCAGAGATGCGGCCGACATGCCAGAGCTGGCACAATATACGACCGCCGGAGCCGTGCACCGCATCCGTTACCAGCTTCCAGCCTTTTACCTGTTCGTCTGACCAGATACCGGGTGTATCCGGATAACCCACGCCCATTGGATTGATAGACGTGGCTTCGGATAATATGAATCCCGCTGATGCACGCTGTCGGTAGTACTCAGCCATCATTTCATTCGGCACTCGCCCTTCTGCGCGGCAGCGGGTAAGTGGCGCCATGATGGTGCGGTTAGGTAAGTCCCACGCGCCGATGCGGACGGGATCATTAAGTGTGGCCATGGTATCTGAGCTCCCAGCCTAAGTTGATCGGTTTTGCAGCAGATTTTAAGCCATTACTATGATGCGAGGCAAACACAAAAAGCCGCGGACCAGAGGTCCGCGGCTTTAAGAATTCCTGAAGTGTGACAATGGTTAATACACAGACCAATCAGCTACACCGGAAATTAGCGTGGCTGGCCCCGCTTTGAGTTGGTCAAATATACCCTGCCGTTCGTCTGCACTGGGTACGAGAGTTTCGCGATAGTACAGGCCTGGTCGACCGAAAGTAAAGCTCGTGCTTACTACGTTTGCAATCACCGTACCGTCGAAGCTGAATTCTATCCGACTGTCTTTACACTCGATCTTCATGGTGTGCCAACCTTCCGCAACACCGGTAATGGAAGAGCCATGCTGTACGTATGAGTTAGGATCGCGGGCGGTAATCAGTCCGACAGTGTTAGACGTTTTCCACTCAACGGCTTTCACTTCCTGCAACTGGTAATCGTAGAAAACAGAGTAGCTCCCAGCCCGGTCCGGGTTATATGTAAATTCGTTCAGAAAGGGGTCATTATCGCGCCCAGCCCGTGCCACAATGCCGGCAAATTCAAGTCCCGGACCGCCGGCCTTGTTCCAGCAATACACATCAGCCTGCACATAGTAGTCAGAATCATTGGATTCTCCAAAGAAAATGGCGTTGAAGCCACCGTCGTCACCAATTATAAGTGCGGTAGAACCACCGGTTGCACCGGGACGATTATTAGCCGGTATCGCTGGGATTGTCTGGGCACGGTCGGGGTTTGCCATTGGGCTCGTAACCGTTAGAACGGGCGACTCAACACTACCGTCGGTACCCCAGGAGTTAATATAGCGTACTGATGTTGTAACGCTGGCAGTCAGATCGGGTCCCGAATAATCAGCGAAGTCTGTTCCGTCAGTCTTACTTGCGCCAAATGTAGGATCTCCCTCTGGATCTACATAGGTACCCTGGTTATTACCACGGTCACCAGAGTTGAACTGGTCAGTAATTGTGACAGTATCAAGGTCTTGTGCGAAGACCCCTCCTGCCAGACACGTAAAAATACATACCCAATAAATGCGTTTCACGACATCCACCTCTTCTGTAAGATTTTTGTAACATTACAACTGCTAAAGATCGGCCTAAAAAATGTCAAATAATTTCGCAAAGGGTCGCATGCATGATTTTGTCTGTTCGGGCGCTTTCTTGTTGAATCTGGGCGTGGCTGCAAAAAGATTGATGGAGAAATCTGCAGGACAGGAAAGGAACCGGCTTTGAGCGCACAACCCAGCTCCATGACTGATGACGAAGCTGAAAAAGATAATGAGTATCTCGAGTATGTGCGCAATGAGCCCAATGCCGTCCTGAAGGTGCTGGGGCTGCAGAAGCTGTTTCCTATCCGCAAAGGGTTTTTCAGCCGGGTAAGCGGCAATGTCCGTGCGGTGGAAGACGTATCATTTTTTCTGCGTCCGAAGGAAACGCTGGGCCTGGTGGGTGAATCAGGTTGCGGCAAGACGACGACGGGCCGGCTGATCCTGCAGTTGATCCGGCCGACGGCGGGCGAAGTGCACGTTCATAATTCGCCGAACCTTGCGTCCCTGACAAACCGGCAGATGCTCCCCTATCGCCGTAAACTGCAGATGATCTTCCAGGACCCGTACAGCTCGTTGAACCCCCGCATGACTGTGGGCTCAATTATCGGTGAAGCGCTGAGCATACATAAGCTCGCATCTGGCCGTAAAAAAGTTGAGCGCATCCAGGAATTGCTGCGCGAGGTTGGCCTGAACCCCACAGCGATCAAAAGATTTCCCCATGAGTTCAGCGGTGGACAGCGCCAGCGTATCGGGATTGCGCGGGCCCTGGCGGTGGAACCGGAGGTCATTATCGCGGATGAGCCGGTAAGTGCGCTGGATGTTTCGATCCAGTCGCAGGTGATTAACCTGCTGGAGCGCCTGCAGAACGAGTATGGTCTGAGCTATGTGTTCATCGCCCATGACCTTAGCGTGGTGGGCCACATCAGCCACCGGGTGGCCGTTATGTACCTGGGTCGCATTGTAGAAATCGGCAACAAGCTCGACCTGTTTGAGACACCGAAACACCCCTACACCCAGGCCCTGCTGGCTGCTGTACCCAAGCCAGACCCGCACCGGAAGGGGACGCGGGCCGTGCTGCAGGGAGATGTGCCGTCGCCGGCAAATCCGCCGTCGGGTTGCGTTTTCCATACGCGATGCCCGTTCAGGTTTGAACCGTGCGACAAAGTTGTGCCACCGCTGCTTCGCCATGGCACGGAGCACTTTACAGCATGCCATCTATATGATCCGCGGTTCAGCAAGGATGCCAATGCGAACTATGATGCGGTAAAGGCTGCGGAGGAAAAGTTAGCGGCGAATTCTGCAGCCGCACCTGCTACGGCAATGCCACAAACAGCGTAGTCCTCTATGAAAGAGTACGTGCTGCCGAAATGGGGAAAGCTGGAAATTGAGCGGGGCCCGTGGGGTCGTCGCCCTGTCAGCACACACCCGGAAGTGGTTTTTGCGGAAAATGCCTGGCTCGGACCGGGGCAGTTCGTTAGGCGCGTGCTGATCACCCACGATTTCCGGATCCGGAACATTCAATATCTTGATGAACACACAGCGCCGCCTGAGAATGCACGTCATGTCCAGTGGCTGCTACCGGGTTTTACTAATGCCCACTGCCACCTGGAATACTGCTGGCTGCGAAACAAGATGCCGCGTGGACAAGTCCCGTTTGGTGAATGGATGCATGCCATCATTTCCGCCCGGGCGGAACAACCTAATTTTGAAACCAGGAAAAGGGCAATGGAGGAAG
>JAKFFN010000062.1:0-4948 GCA_036675025.1 Candidatus Sumerlaeales bacterium
CCCGACCAAAAGGTCTTGTACCGCTCGGACACCAAGGCACCCCTGTCGGTCGTATCCCGCCGCTTTCAAGTCGTACAGCCTTCCGAGATCCTGGAGTTCTATAGGGATCTGACGGAAGCCGGTGGCTTCGAGCTGGAGACAGCCGGAGTCCTGAAGGAAGGTCGCAAGCTCTGGGCGCTGGCCCGTACCGGTCAAAGCGTATCGCTGAAGGGGCGGGATCGAGTCAATGGCTACCTGTTGCTGGCGACTGCGTGCGATGGCACGCTGGCGACGACGGCGCAATTCACGTCCGTGCGTGTGGTCTGCAATAACACCCTGGCCATTGCCCTCGGCAATGGCCAGGGTGCGGTCAAGGTTCCTCACCGCAGCCAGTTCGATCCGCAAGCGGTCAAGCGCCAATTGGGCATCGCGATTTCGTCTTGGGATGGCTTCATGACCCGGATGAAGGCCCTCACCGAATGCAAGGTCAAGGACGATGCCGTTGAAGCGTTCTTTAAGCGCGTGCTGACCTATCCGATCAATCCCGCTGCCGATGGCAGTACCACTGCTGTCAATGACAGTGCCATGAAAACCGTGCTGGCGCTGTATGCCGGTCGCGGCAAAGGTGCGGACATGGCGTCTGCATCCGGCACGGCCTGGGGCTTGCTCAACAGCGTCACGGAGTTCGTCGATCACCACCGCCGCGCTCGCAGTGCCGATTCCCGCCTGGATGCGGCATGGTTCGGCCATGGCGCAGCGTTGAAGCAAAAGGCGTGGGAGGAGACCTTGAAGCTGGTCTCTTGACTCGCCCTTCTATCATCTCCTACCGCATAAAGCCCGGCACGCGCGAGCGTGGCCGGGCTTCTTCATTTCTGGAGGTCTAAACATGGTTTTACTGGATCATTTACCCGAGCAGAAGTCTGGTCGTCCTGCACTGCGTCTGGTTGATACCCGCAGGATTGAGCGCGCCGACTGGCTGGAAGTGCGCAAGACCGGCATCGGCGGCTCGGATGCCGCTGCCGCGGTAGGGCTGTCTCCCTACAAGAGCCAATTGGAATTATGGTTGGAGAAGACAGGCCGGGATGCCGACTTGCCCAAGCCGGATCCGAACGACACCACAGAGCCCGTCTACTGGGGGACGTTGCTGGAGCCCATTGTGGCAGCGGCCTACACCAAGCAGACGGGAAACCGGGTTCGCAAGGTCAATGCCATGCTCCAGCGTCCGGGTATTCCGTTCATGCTGGCCAACCTGGACCGGGAGGTGATCGGCGTCCCCGACGTGCACATCCTCGAATGCAAGACGGCGGGCGAGTTCGGCGCGCGACTGTGGAGCGAGGGCGTACCGGAGTATGTCCAGCTTCAGGTGCAGCACCAGCTTGCCGTCACCGGCAAACAGGCTGCAGACGTGGCTGTACTGATCTGCGGACAAAAGCTGGAAGTGCATCGTATCCAGCGGGACGACGAGCTGATTGCCCGGCTGGTCCCTCTGGAAGCGCAGTTCTGGGAATACGTCACCAGCGACACGCCACCACCGGCTGATGGTTCAGTCTCCGCCGATCGGGCATTGCGCTGCCTGTACCCAGGTGACGCGGCCACAGTCGATTTCTGCAGCGACCGCAATCTATCCGCCACCTTCGCCGACCTGGTGTCCATCAAGGCGGACATCGCGGCTCGGGAAGAACACGCCGAGCGTCTCAAGCAAACCCTGATGCAGGCAATGGGCGACGCGTCCTTGGCGCAGTTTGAAACCGGCGGCGTTTCTTTCAAGCGCAGCAAGGACAGTAACGGCATCGATCTTAAACGGTTGCTTACTGAGCACCCTGAACTAACAGCACAGTACGCCATCACCAAACCCGGATCACGCCGCTTTCTGATCCGTTCCTAACCTCCCCTCCCGCCGCATTCACCGCCTTTTCATTCGGCAGCGCATCACGCTGGATGAGGGCGGTGTTTGCTTTTTTTATGCAGAAAGGAATCCCATGATCAAAGGACTATCCATCACGCCGCCCATTCTAGGGCGCATTTCGATCGGCAAAGTGGTCGAACGTAACTGCAAACGCCTGCCGGAGAAAGACGACCAATTCACCATTACTACCCAGGTCCAGTCCAGGGATGGCTGGGTACCGCATCCGTACGATGGCGATCTGCGCCAGAAACTTAATGGCGAGAAGCTGCGTTCCATCCCGGTCCGGGTACTGTTCAACGATCCGCAGCTGAACCTGCGGGCCGAATACTGCCTGTTCGACCGCAAGAGCGGCCGGCCGCTGTGTGTCGGTAACGGGGAGTGTTGCCGTCGTTATGGCGGTTCGCAGGTGCAATCGCTACCCTGCCCCTCGCCCGACGAATGCGAGTTCTCGGACGGGCTGTGCAAGCCCTATGGCCGGCTAAACGTGAGGATCGGGGACGACGACGACCTGGGCACGTTCATCTTCCGCACCACCGGTTACAACAGCATCCGCACTCTCACGGCGCGGCTGCATTACTACCAGGCGGTTTCGGGAAATCTGCTGGCCTGCCTGCCGCTACAGCTACGCCTGCGCGGCAAAAGCACGACGCAAAGCCATCGGGCGCCGATCTACTACGTGGACATCACGGTTCGCCAAGACATGAGTCTGGTCGATGCGATCAATAAAGCGAAGGAAGAGCATCAGCTTCGCATTGCCAACGGCTTTGCTCAGGATGCACTGGACGCGGCGGCGGAAAGCGGGTTTGCCAATGGCGCATTCGAGAATACGGCGGAAGAAATGGTTGATATTGCTGATGAGTTTTTGCTGGGACAGGCGGATGCCGGCCATTCAGAAGGTGGATCAGGCAAGGAAGGAAGCCAGCAGAAACCCAGCCTGACTGCCAAGCTCCAGGAGAGAATCGACCAGAAGCCTACTAGCTGATCAGTCGCCGGCTATGGTTGTGTCCTGCAGTTGGTTGACCAACTCTTCCAGCAGATAGCGGCCAAGACGAAATTAAGATGTTCCGTGAATGCTGCGGCTTCTTCTCCTTGGTTGGCATACGTACATCATCTTTCACCCAATGATTCCAATAGGCAACAAATTAAGCTATAGTTAATATAGCTATTTTTTGCTTGTTATTTCTTCTATTTAACACCCTTTAAACTGCCCCATGGCAATCTTTCAAAAGGCGGGAATGGAAGACTTGAAGCAACGGAATTTTGACGAGACTAATTATTTTTTAGAGGCATTTTTATGCATAAATACTTGTTTATCGTTGCAACGCTTGTCTCCGTTTCTGCTTCCGGGAGCGAGAAATGTGACCTTCTGAGTGTAAAAGGCCAGCAAAAGGCTGCTTCCGCTTGCTACAAGAAAGAAGTCAACGAGAACATGGAAATGATCGATGAATATCGTGAAGCATTCGAGATTTCTACTACGCTGTCTCCAAAACAAAAAAAGGAAAATTTGAAAAAACTTGAAGGTTATATGAAAGCCATTAACGAGTCATGTAAAGACGATCAATGCCGAGCAAATGAAACGAGTGAGGTAATTAAAGTCATGAACCAAATTATGCTGAACCACAATTCCAAATGATGACGTAATGGAGTCCTCCCGTATTCCACAAATGGGAAAGCAAAGATATCGGAGGAATATCAGTCCTTCATGAAAAATATCTTTAGACTTTGTCCAGATAGCGCCTGTGACAGTAGTGCAATGATGGAACAAAAAAGAGACATGTTCAAAGAAACAGCGAAGTACACGCTCCCCGATCCCACAATAATTATCTTTTTATCATCCCAGGAGTTTTTCCATGCGTAAATTCACTATCTCTATCGTTCCGTTTTCTATTGCTCTGTTTACTCTGATCTCGCCCAGTCACGCTATGGACATATGTGAAATGAAACGTTCACAACAAGAACAAGCTCAGTGCTACCAGTACGCGATTAAAGGTGGGCAGTTGCGTATGGATAAAAATTACAAACGCATCGGCGACTCCTCTAACGTAAGCCAGAGAGAAAAACAACGTATTAACACCGAACACGACCAGTGGGCAGACAACACGAATAAACGCTGCAGGGATAATGCATGTGTTTACGAAAGCCTTAGCCGTCGTAACAGCGAGATCGGAAAATTTATGCGTACGCACGGTCTTACGCCGATGTAAAGCATAACTGCATAAAAAAGCAGAGAAACTTTCGCGCCTCTGTCTCAGTAACTGACGACTAACTAATTACTGCTTGCTAGAGAGGACTTTCGAGCCCTCTTTTTTTGTCTTCAGACGTATTGATTTGCCACGCCACACTGATCCCCACGCTGGCAACCACGCTCGTAGCTAGCAGATGGGAAATCCGTACAAATTATTGATTCAAAATAAAAAAGGACAAAAACAGATATGCGGATTCGCTGCTAGAGACGTTGGTGGTCAGAGCCAATAGCACCCTGCATTCGCCGGTTGAAATTGTACAATCAGTCCGATACGTCTTGAACAACGAGAACGGACGGATTTGACCACGTATTCTGGCACAGTGAGCAGCTTCGTGACTGGCAACTCCAGCATTGAAAACCGCCATTGATGCTGTTCTTTGAACAGAATTAGTCCGACCAGTAGTGGAAGTTGAAGATATTCTTCAGTATGCCTGCAACAGACTTATTCTGTTGAAAAACCGCCTTGAAAAACGCCCGCCATCAGCCTAGCTTGTAGAGATGGCAGTTATTTTGGCTGGAGGCTGTGATGATGGGACGCCAAGCAACGAAGCGGGAGTATTTTGTTTCCGTCAGTCTCGACGAATATGTTCCCGAAGACCATCTTTTACGGGCAGTGGATCACTTTCTGGATCTGAGTGAATTTCGCCAGCATGTGGCTAGCTGCTACAGCCACACTGGTCGTCCTTCCATTGACCACGAACTGATGGTTCGCATGCTGATCATCGGCTATTGTTCTGGCATTCGTTCGGAACGACGTCTGTGCGAAGAAGTCCGTGTCAACTTGAGCTATCGCTGGCGCCCATTCCATTTTGGCTGCC
>JAKFFN010000282.1:0-26144 GCA_036675025.1 Candidatus Sumerlaeales bacterium
TCGCGTATCTGCTTATACACGCGAGGCCCGCGGAACCAGTATCCGACGTGCCGGTATTGGGCATAGTAGGATTGGTAGGACCCAAACGGGTTTTCCGGGGGAAGTGACGACATATACGACACCGGGGACGTGAGTTTAAAAAGCGCGTTGTAGCGCATTCCCCCCGTGTAGTTCAGGATCTTGCGGTAATCTTCGGTATTTGTGATTCCCCAGTCCGTATAGACGCCATTCAGCTTGGTGGTGTCGATCATGTAACTGTTATAGTCGATCCGGTAGGTCTCTGTGGCAGTGACCATTGCGCGGATATCGGCCTTTGCGCGGCTGACCTTCGCACGTGTCTGAGCTTCCAGAAAGTTCGGGACAGCTATCGCAGCAAGGATCGCAATAATGGCAACAACGATCAACAACTCAATCAGCGTAAACCCGGAAATGATGCAGAGGCTACACACGCTTCCCTTTCGCATATGAAACCCTCCTCTTTAATTTCTTTTTAAATTTATCCAAGTGTTTTAACGCATTCCGCCAAGACTTCACACCTGTCAACTAAAAAACATCAGGTTCCTAGAATCTCCATTGTTCGCTATATATCATTATCTTAACTGGACTTATGCATCAACAAGCTACTGGGGTGAATTTGATGTGACAATTAATTTAAGTGCTGATATTAATCGAAATCCAATTCAATACTTGAGATTCGACTTAGGACGGCTATTTTACGATCTATGAAAACGCCTGCAGAACCCGCCGCACCTGAAAGTTTCTCGGTGCCTGTTCGCAATGACCTGGTGATATTGCCCCGCGCCGGCTCCTCTCCCATGGACAAGTCATTTGAAATGCGTCGTATCCGGAAGCATTTTGTCTTGAACCTGATTCGGGAGCAACCGGGGCTGTCGAGAGCCGAAATTGCCAAGCAGGCCGGACTGAATCTTCCGAGTGTCTCGGCGCTCGTAGATGAGCTGGTGTCAGATGAGCTCGTAAAAGAACAGGATGCCCGGCCATCACTCAGAGGCCGTCCGCCGATTCCGATATTACTCCGCGAAGACGCCGCAAGCGTTCTTGGAATTGACATCGGGAAAAAAACAACGACAATGTTTCTCGCTAATCTGAAGGGTCAGCCGCTGGTAAGTTTCGAGCGGCCAACGCCAACCCTGTTTAGTCCGGAAGCCTATACTGAGTGGACACTGGAGGTTGCGGATGAAATTCTCGGGCAGTCGGCCTCATACATGCCCCCACTGTGCGGCATTGGCGTGGCGGTTCCTGGCCTTGTAACTAGTGTTGCTTCAAATGTGGCAGCTGGACCTGGTGCTGTAGGTGCCGGCGAATCGTGGCTGGCAGTGGAATCAGTCCGGAAAGCCCTGGCAGATAAATACCGGGTCGAAGTGTTAGTGGACAATGACGCCCGCCTTTGTGTGACAGGTGCAACCTGGTTTAGCACTGGCCGCCGCAAATACAAGAATCTGGCGGTACTAAACCTTGGCTTTGGACTCGGTCTCGGTGTGATGGTGAATGGCCACCTGCTCCGCGGTGAAAAAGGGTTCGCGGGTGAAATCGGCCATATCCCCCTTGGACGGCCTGGCGCGCCTTGCTATTGTGGACGCAGCGGATGCCTTGAGACGATTGCCTCAGGAGCGGCAATCACTGCGCTTGCAAAAGAGCGTGGGCTGCCGGTAACGGATGTGGAAGAATTAGCCAAGCGCGCCCGGCAGGGATTTGAAGATGCAACAGCGGTATTTGATGTATATGCTGACGGCATCGGGCGCGCAGCGGCCAGTATCATAAATCTGTTTAACCCTGAAGCGATCATCTTGACGGGAAAAGTATCGCGCGCTGCTGACGTTTTTCTCGATTCCATGAAAGCATCAATGGCCGCACACAGTTTGCCTGCGGCAGTTATGGATACCGAAATTATTGTCGAACCGGCAAAGAACCTCTCCATCCTCGGCGCTGTGGCTGTTGTGCTGAACCAGGTGTTCTTTTCCAGCCACATTTCTGTGGAAGAGATTCTATAGCTCGGGCTCTTACTTGAAGATGCACTGTCGTTGACCGCGGTGCGTTTTCGGCTGCTTAATGTTTGTTAACGTAGTTTTTCTGAGGTTGCAGCAAGCTCTGAAGCCACGTGCGTACCGCTGGCCGGTGCGCAGTATCGGACAATAGATGAGACAAAGGGAAGCTATTGAACGGGGGCCGTGACGTTCCTACTGCTGCAGGCAGGAGTGCAGCAGAAGCTCCCATGCCACTTGCAGATAAAAGAATACTGGCGGAGAGGGGGGGATTCGAACCCCCGCTACGGGTTTACCCCGTAGGACGGTTTAGCAAACCGCTGCCTTCAGCCACTCGGCCACCCCTCCGTCGGGTACTTTGCATATTGAAAGCAATGCAGATCGATTGTCACAAACATCTTCAAGCGGCGCAAAATTCAAAGTGATTTTGTAAACCTGAACCTGGGTAGCAAGTGGGCATCAGATGAGAGTAACCGGCATGCGAGGAACCAAAGATTGCGCATTCGACACCCCCATAGACTTCTGCAGCCAAAGGCGCTCAGAATCTGGCAATCGGGCCGCCACGCCTTGCGTTACCGTCGTATATGACGTTACCTCCGACCGAGGGCGGTGTTTTACTCGATTTGGCAAACCGGCTGTTTAGCAAATCGGCCTTAAAAAAGCTGCGATGTTGATAAAAAGCCTGTTGCTCAAATGCATTTTCTTCCCCAGTGTTGTAAGAATTACAGGCTCGACAAGGAAGAGATGATATCTTTCTGTCGCGCTACTGTTGCCGGCTGTATTATTACGGACTATCGGCTTACTACATGGGGTTACCTGGAGGGCGTTATGGCTAAAGTGCTGGTAGTTGATGATGAACCAAGTTTGAGAATGGCCCTGGGGGAGATCATAAAGACGTGGAACCACGAACCACTGCTTGCTGAGGACATTTCCCAGGCTTTGGAAATCATTACAACCAAGCACCCCGACATCCTGCTGACAGACGTGTTTCTGCCGGATGGATCGGGCATCGACCTGATGAAGAAGGTGAAGGAAGAGCATTCGGAGATTCCGGTGGTTATTCTTACGGGTCATGGCAGTATTGAAGATGCTGTTAAAGCCATTCACATGGGTGCAGAGAATTACCTGACAAAGCCTGTAGAGCCGCCTCGCCTTAAGCTGATTATTGAACAGCTGGTGGAAAAACGCGAGATGCAGGAGGAGATGAAGTCTCTCCGCAAGCAGCTGAAAAAGGCGGGTAGCATGGGCGGTCTGCGTGGCCGCAGCCCGGCGATGATGGAGTTGTATTCGCTCATCGAGCGCGTGGCGCCTACCGAGGCTTCTGTGTTTATTACGGGCGAAAGCGGCACGGGTAAGACGCTGATCGCGAAGACGGTGCATGATTACTCGCGGCGGCGGAACAAGCCGTTTGTGGCAGTGAACTGCGCGGCTATTGCGCCTACGCTTATCGAGAGCGAGCTGTTCGGCCATGAGAAGGGCGCATTTACGGGTGCCACCCAGCAGCGTCGCGGGTATTTTGAAGAAGCTTATGGCGGCACGATCTTCCTGGATGAAATCACAGAGTTGCCCATCGAACTGCAGGGCAAGTTGCTTCGGGTGCTGGAAGAGAACAGGATCCGGCGTGTGGGTGGAAACCAGGAAGTGGAAATTAATGTTCGCATTGTAAGCGCATCTAACCGCGACCCGAAGGTGGCGATTACCGATGGCAAGCTGCGCGAGGATCTCTATTACCGTATCAATATTTTCCCGATCCACGCGTGCTCGTTGCGTGAACGCCGGCCGGATATCCCATTCCTGAGCCAGATGTTTCTTGAGAAGCTTTGTGAAGAGGAAAACCGCGAGACTCTGCACTTTCAGGAAAACGTATTGAAGCTTCTGATGGCTTACGATTGGCCGGGCAATGTGCGTGAGCTGCGGAACGTTATCAACCGCGCGCTGATCATTGCGCGGGGCGACACGGTAATAATGGATTGCATGCCTGACTACCTGAAGAAGGAAGTCAACATGGAGGAGCTGGAGGCGGCACCCAGCCCTATCATTGATGAAGACGCCGAGGATGAGTCATGTGAGTTGGCAAGCGTAGGTGCGGAAGAAAACCGGACAGCACCGCGCCGTGCAACAGGCAAAGGATTTGATCCCATCAACCTTCTGGGCGACGAAGACCTGACGCTTGAAAACATGGAGCGCCTCATGATCAAGAAGCTGCTGGAAGATCTTGATGGCAATAAGCCGCTGGTTGCTGATAAGCTGGGCGTAAGCCTGAAGACCCTTTATAACAAAATCCGGAAGTACGACCTGTAACAGGTATTACTTGTGGCGCGGCGGCGCCGGCGTATACTGACCCAGTATAGCCGGCCCGCTGGCCCCGGTTACGCTCGGCAGGTTTGCGGGCAAGCCTGCCAGGTGCGCGTATCCCATGAGGGCGAAGCCGGCGCATTCGCGCGATTTACTGGTAACGCTGTGGGCAATATCATCCAGAGATGCCACGTCGCCGGTTATCTTTCTGAGTGCATGTTTTAGACGCTGCATAAGGAAGCCGTTTCGCGCTCCCCCACCTGCGACAAGGAGTTGGTCAATTCTGCCGCGGGGCATTACGTGCAATTCCAGGTTTTTCGCCAGAGACACCGCAGTGAACTCCGTCGCAGTTGCGATCAGGTCATCCGGCCTGGCATCAGGATTTTCAGCAATGGCCCGATGCACAAACTGCAGGCCGAACAGTTCCCGGCCAGTGCTCTTCGGCGGCGGCGCAGCGATGTAGGGTTCACGCATCCAGGCATCCAGCAGCACAGGAATTACCTTGCCGTTAGCGGCGTGTTGGCCGTTATCGTCGTAGGTTTCGCCCGGGTAGAAGTGGGCGACAAGGCCATCAATAATCATATTGGCAGGGCCGGTATCAAACGCCAGCACGTCGGATTCCAGACCGCTGGGTGCCAGCCATGTGCAGTTGCCGATGCCACCGAGATTGTGAACAACGACGCCCTTGCCCGGCTGACTGAAGAGGTGGTAATCTGCAAAGGGAACCAGCGGGGCGCCATTGCCGCCGGCGGCCATATCAGCTACACGAAAATTACTGATAACGGGAAGTCCGGTGCGGCTAGCGATAACAGAAGATTCGCCCACCTGCAGCGTGGACGGAACCCATTGCGACCCGGGTGGCTGGGCCATGTGAGGAGCGATGTGGTAAAGAGTCTGCCCGTGGGATGCGATGGCGGAAATTTGTCCCGGATCAATTTGGCTATGCGCAATTGCTTCCATCGCTGCCTCTGCAAATACATCCCCGATTTCAAAATTAAGGGAACACGCCAAAGATAGAGAATGAGGGCCGTCAAGAAACGCGGTGAAGATTCGATCGCGCAAACCTGCACGCATGGCATGCTCATGAAAGGCCAGCACTTCACACGAAAGGCGCCCCTCTGCTGTGGCCGCAACCCGGCAAATGGCAGCATCAATAGTATCTACGCTGGTTCCGCTCATGAGCGCCAGGATGGTATGCTGTTTGCCCGCTGATGAATTGCCGTTTACCATCTCACGTCCGCCTCGAAAAGTTTGACACTGCACTGCCTCGTAAATCTCGTTTCACATCAAGAGGACACTTCTACACGATGCCACAGAAAAAGATAACAATTTGCTACTACATCAGCGGCCACGGTTATGGCCACGCCGCGCGGGCTTGCCAGGTAATCGCAGCGCTGCCGGGAGACGTAAAAGTCATTGTCCGCACGTCAGTCGATTCCAGCTTCATTATACGCGAATCCGGCAGAAAAGTGCAGGTGGTGCCCGGGCAGTTTGATACGGGCGTGGCACAAAGCGACAACTTGACTCTCGACTGGAAAAAGACATTTAAGCAGGTTGAGGAGATTAATCGGAAGAACAGCGCTGGACTGCTGGATGAAACTGACTTCCTGCGCAGGCACCGCGTGGATCTTGTGGTGTGCGACGTGCCGCCCGCGCCGCTTGAAGCTGCGAGAATGGCCGGCGTCCCCTCCGTGGTCATAGGCAATTTTACCTGGGTGGAAATTTTCGAGCGTGAGGCTAAGAGCTACCCCGAAGCCGGACGGCTGGCGGATATCTGGCGCGAGGAGTATAACATGGCGACGCTCGCCATACGCACACCGCCGGCGTTTCCAATGGCGTACTTTCACCACGTGCAGACCGTGCAGCCCGTGGCTCGGCGCGGGAAAAACATTAAGACCGCTTTGCGAAAGCATCTCGGTCTGCCCGCACAGCAGCGGCTTGTACTGCTCTACTTTGGAACTTTTGGAGACGATCAGCTAAAGGTGCCATCTCTTCCAGGTATCACGTTCCTGTCGTTTCTTGAAATGCCGGGTGAGGTAGTAATGCTTGAGCCGGATCACTGGCATTTTCCAGACGTGGTAGCATCGGTGGATTGTGTGATGGCTAAGCCGGGCTACGGAACCATCGGCGAATGTATGGCAAACGGAACACCTGTAGTTTATCACCCGAGGAACGACTTTGCGGAGTACCCAGTTCTGCGTAAAGCCCTCACTGAATGGGGCGGAGGAGTTCAGCTTTCACAGCAGAATCTGCTCAACGGGAAATGGGCTGCAGCAGTGGCGAAGGCTATAGCGTTGAAACCTTCGCGTGTTCCATCTAAAGGTGCGTCGCAGGCCGCAAAGCTGCTGATGGATCTCTTGGATTAACGATGGGTTTAGACGATGCAGAGGCCCTGGCATTTACGGGCAGTAACCACAAAGTGAGAAAGCTTATTGGCCGCGGAACTGCAGGCATGGTAGCAATTGCCTGCGTTGTGCTGATCATATTTTACCGCCTTGTTGGCGACACCAGCGTGGTTGGCGAAGCCGTGACCGTCTTCCCGCCAGTCCTCTGGTTGTTGCCGCTGGCGCTGCTTTCGCTGCCGTTGATTTTCGGCCGCTCATGGCGCTCTGCTGCAGTCGCATTGGCGTGCATAGGTGCGTTCTTTTTGATTTCAGAAGACTGTGAAAGCCTTGTTCGCTCGCCACGAGGTGATCGGCACTATGGGTCGGTGCGGATAATCACGTGGAACATTGCAGGCCGAAGCGACTGGCAGCAGTTACTTGATGAGTTGGAACCACTGCAGCCTGACCTGCTTTTTTTCCAGGAAACGCCGGATGGAAGTGCTTCGCTAACCACTGCAAGCCTGTCTGGCTACTGGTCGGGTTTTTCGTGGTGGGACCAGGGTGATTGCGGTATTCTTTCGCGGTACCCGCTAGCGCCATTGCAGTCTGAAAAAATTGGTCCATGGGATAAACCGGCCCTGGCACTTGTGCAGTTACCCCGAGTAGATAAGACAACAGGAACGCTAATCTTGTGTAACGTGAGATTAGTGTTGCCCAGCGCAGCACTCAGTCCTGAACAGTGGTTTAGCAATTGGGATGAACGCGCAGCCCAGCACGAAGCGCGGATGCTGCAAAATAAAACTCTGACCGAAGTAATTACGAGACTGCGGCTGGAACACGAAAATTCTGAAGCTATAGTGGCCGGGGACTTTAATACGCGCGGTGTCAGCAGGTCGCTGAGGGTTCTGGGAAAAGCCGGTTTGTATGATGCATGGAATAGATCAGGTACGGGTTGGGGTGCGACTTTTATGACAGAGTTGCCGATGGCCCGGATTGACCAGATCTGGTTGAGCGAGAAGCTGCGACCTCTGAAAAGTACGGTAGTTCGAGGTTCTGGTTCAGATCACCGACTGGTCGTAACGGATTTCCGTCTCTGGCCCTAGCGCCCTAGATTCTCTAAAGTTTCTGTAAGTATCTGCATGTGTATTTGCGCACCCTTCTGATTTACATGCCATGGATCGCCAAGGATACCTTCTTCTGAATAGTAGCGCGGTGCCGGCGCGGCAAACGTATCGTAGCGCTGTTGCATTTTATCAAGCCACTCATCATAGGCACCGTAGGCTCCATTGTCTGAGAATACCTTGTGGAACACAGGATTTGCAGGCATGCCTACCATTATGATTTTTATGTTATGCTCATCCGCCAGACTGATGAAGCGCTCGTAGGCTTTGACGATGCGCTCGTTCTTGCGGAGTACCAGGGGCGAAAGCGTTTTCTGAAGATCAAGAAACACGCTCTCTGGAGCTACCTGTTCGGGAGGAACGCATAAGAACCATCCGTCTTGCCGGATTTTCCTTACGATATCATCATAGTGAAGAGGCGGGTATGGCCAGTCACCATCCTTCAGAAACTTCTTCGCATTCGGTAGAAGAAACCGGCGATACCGAGCCGAGGGCGGCGTCGCGTAGATAGTGAACGCCTCCCACGCTTCTGCAGGAAGATGCTGACGCAGCAGCGTGTAGACTCCGGCAACAGGCGGAGCGATCTGGGCATAACCACTGAGGAAGTGCGGATTGTTTACCACTGAAAGACTGGTCTCAGGATAGGTAAACATCTCCGGGAACCCGTCGACAATTACAGTGGCAGGAATGTTTCCGGTAGCGATTCTGGCCTTCAGCTCGGCGTAATAGATTTCAACACCGCACCAGGCCCAGGTCACATTTTTCACCTCTGGCTGCCCGGGCAGCGCCTGTGATACCTGCTCTGGATCAACGTGATGCCCCCGGCTGTTTCCAAAGATCAAAACATCTGCCGGCGCGGATTTCAGCAGTTGGCGCTTATCATCGAGCATGATGGTGTACGCATCATAATAATAATGCCGCAGCCTGACGAGCATGGATTCAAGGCAGACGATTGTGACGATTGCCAGGATGGCGGCCAATGGAATTTTCCCGGACAACCAGGGAGAGTTATGTGGGCGCAGACTTGCATCTTCCGAAAAATCGGATGCTGACAAAGGGATGGTCGGTTCGCGAACTTGATCTCTCGACATGGGTTACCAGTTACGGTTAAGACACCGGTGCCGGTGTGCATGTAAAGCAAAAGCATAGCGGCGGCAACTCTGCCACACCGTTTGCCTTACACGCTGAATTGCACTGGCTATCATTCATGCACTTCGGCCCGAAGTGCTGTGCCCAGCGTTTCTGCAACTTCCGAGCTGGCTTGCGCGGCATCCTCAGCTTCTTCGATTGCCCATTTGCGTAGCTGCTGCAGAAATTCGTAGCTGGTCATATCATAGTGTAGCGGGGTGATCGATATCTTTCCCTGGTGCAGTACGAGATCATCCCAGTCGTCACCGTCGGGTGATTGTATAAGGCGATCACCAACATTTCGGTAACAGGTGGCGCCGTCGCACTCGCTGACCACCTGGAACTGATCTACGAAGATAGAGCGGCCCATCTTGCTGATGGCAGAACCACGAATCTGATCCTCTGGCAACATGGGAACATTAACATTGAGCAGTACGCCCTGCGGTAGACCATTCGTGTGCACCTGCGTTGCCAGGCGAGCTGCGAATTTTGCTGCCGCGCTGTAATCAGCCGATTGGCGCGCCAGCTTCGTGACGATGTCTGATGTGTGTGTCGGGGCAGGCAGGCCGGGCGCACCCGGGTTGTTATCTGTCACCCATAGTGCCTGGCTGATGGCAATGGCGGGCAACCCAGCCATTGTGGCTTCCAGGGCGGCGGCGACTGTTCCGCTGTAGAGAATGCTGGTGCCGGTGTTCTGGCCACGGTTGATTCCGCTGATAACGAGGTCCGGCGCGTCGTCTTTCATAATAGTGCTCAGCGCCATCTTAACGCAATCTGCCGGTGTTCCATCCAGGCCATAACCCCATTCCTGCTCTTCGCGGATATGGCGACGAAGGGTAACGTCATTATACACACTGATGCCGTGGCCTACAGCGCTGCGTTCAGTTACCGGCGCCACCACGAGCGTTTCAGCTATCTTGGATATTTCCTGGTACAACGCCCAAAGTCCCGGGGCATCTACACCGTCATCATTACAAAGCAAAACTTTCATGGGTCTATCTACCCATAAAAGCAGCAACGTCATCTCTGGCTATAAAAAAGAAAACGCCGAATCGGCATTTTACCGATCCGGCGCCAGTCTAATAACCTTTAGTGACTATGTTTGTCATCGCCAATGGGAAGATGAACGTCACGGCGCTGCTCATACGTAGGTTCGGGGGAACCGTAATCAGCCGACGTAACATTATGGCGGGTCCACACGTCCATAAGGGTGCCAAACAGCATCAACATAAAGAACAACAGCGATGCCGCAATCACAATTTGAATAAGCCTGCCGCTGTAGCGGACGTGCATGAACCAAAGGCACACGATTGTGGCCTTAACAGTAGCCAGACCGAGAGCTATGGCCAGGTTGGCGAGGCTCCATGCATGGCTGTAGTCTTGATATGCAACCCACACCGTAAGGGCTGTCAGCACCATGAGCACCACGATCACGGTCAGGTACACCTTCGGTGAGATGATGTGATGCGCAAAGTGAGTGGAATCGATTTTGTCTTCTGTATGCCTCATAGAGGAAGCTTGGTCGCTCATTTCAGTATCTCAATCCTAGTGGCGGTGAATCAGGTATATCAGGGGGAACAGGTAAATCCAGATAACGTCGACCAAGTGCCAGTAGAGACCGGTGAGCTCGATCGGCGTGTTCCATCGCGTATTAAATTCATTTCGTTTTGCTCGCAGGATCATCCACGTTATCAATCCCATGCCAATCAGCACGTGAATTCCGTGGAGACCAGTAAGGCAGAAATACATAACGTAGAACATCTGGGCGTGACGCTCAACATGCGGGTCCGCAATCAGGATAGCTTCGCGACGTTCTCCCCAGTTTGCCAGCTGTGTTTCCGGGGCAGTGGGATCATTGAGATCAAAATGGAATGACGCTCCCGGTATCAGATGGTGATGATATTTCTCCGTCCATTCAATACCCTTAATTACCATAAAGGCGCCGGCGCAAAGCAATGTGATGCTGAGGAATGTAAGGAGCAGTTTTCTACTACCAACCTGAGCACTGTGAACACCCATAGCCATAGTAAACGAACTGACGAGCAGAACGATCGTGTTGATCACACCCCAGCTTACGCTGAGTCGGCTACTGGCGAGACCGAACGCTTCAGGGAACAGCACGTGGTAAACCGTAAAGGCCAGAAACAAGCCGCCGAAAAACATAATCTCTGTAGAAAGAAACACCCAAAGGCCGAGGGAGTGGGCCTCATCCTGTTGTGCGCGATCCTCGAAGTGGTGCGCCAGGTAAGGATCATGCCCTTCATGGTGATGGACGTCTGCGCTAGCGTGCGTGGACAAGCTCGTTCTCCTCAAAATCTGCATACTCGTAAGGTCCAACAGTTACTACGGGAATCTCAACGAAGTTTGTGGTAGGCGGCGGTGACGACGTCTGCCATTCCAGGCCGGTAGCCTTAAAGGGGTTGCTGTTTACACGTGGGCCATAAAACCATGAGTAAGTCAGGTAGACAACAGGCATGAGGAACCCTACTCCGAGAACCGAAGCACCGGCTGTTGACAGGACGTGATACACCTGGAACTCCGCCACATACTCGTGATACTGGCGCGGCATGCCCATGTAGCCCATCACGAACTGGGGGAAGAACGTGATATGGAAGCCGACAAACACGATGAGGGCGCTGAGCTTACCCAGGAACTCGGGGTACATGCGCCCGCTGATTTTCGGCCACCAGTAGTGGATGCCAGCGAGATAAGCCAACATCATACCGCCCACCATTACGTAGTGGAAGTGTGCCACTACAAAGTAGGTATCGTGCAGATGGATATCAAGACCCATGGCTGCGAGGAACAGACCCGTAAGACCACCAATCAGGAACAGCCCGATGAAGAACAGGGCGAACAGCATTGGCGTCTCAAAGGAGATTGAGCCTTTGTAAAGCGTGGCAGTCCAGTTGAAAACCTTAATGGCAGTCGGCACACCGATTACGAAGCTGAGTGCCGAGAAAACCATGCCGGCGTAGGCTGACTGACCGGAAACAAACAGGTGGTGGCCCCATACGAAGAAGCCCACCATTGCGATAGCCAGGCTGCTCATGGCGATGAAGCTATAGCCGAAGATATTACGGCGTGCAAAAGCCGGAATGACTTCGGATATGATGCCAAAGCCTGGCAGAATCATAATGTACACAGCCGGGTGCGAGTAGAACCAGAACAGATGCTGGAACAGGAGGGGGTCTCCGCCGAATGCCGGATCAAAAACGCCCAGGTGAAGAAGACGTTCGACCGCAACCATGAGTACAGTTATACCGATAACCGGAGTGCCGAGGATCATGATCAAGCTGGTTGCGTACATAGACCAGATGAACAGTGGCAGACGGAACCAGGTAAGGCCGGGCGCACGCATCTTGTGAACGGTAACAATGAAGTTAAATCCGGTAAAGATGGACGAGAAGCCGATAATAAACACACCGACCGCAGCTGAGATTACGTTGGTATTCGTCGTAGTACTGAAGGGCGTGTAAAAGGTCCAGCCCGTATCAACACCGCCGGCGATAATCGCATACAGACCGAAGAACGTACCGATCATGTACAGGTACCAACTCATCAGGTTGATTTTGGGAAAGGCCAAATCCTTTGCCCCGATCATCAGCGGAACAAGAAAGTTGCCAAGGACCGCGGGCACGACAGGCACAAGGAACATGAACACCATGATAATGCCGTGTGCGCTGAAGGCTTTATTGTAGCCATCGCCAGACATCAGGTCGCCTTGTGGCGTCAGCAGTTCGAGACGTACGAGGGCTGCTGCCAGACCGCCAAAGAGAAAGGCGATGGTGGTTGTGATGATATAGAGAATGGCAATTCGCTTGTGGTCACCTGTGAAGAGCCAGCTCTTCCATCCGCCCGTAGCGTTCAGGTAGTTTGGAAAAGTGGCAGCTGCTTCAACTGCAGATGACCGGCTTTGTGCCTGGTAAGGATTGGGGGCGTCGATAGCGCTCATTATTTATTGAACTCCCTGCTGCTCGCCTGCTGTGGTCTGGGCGGCACCGGCGGAGGTTTCCGATCCGGCCGCTTCCCCAGCGGTTGTTGCAGCATCATTATTCTCGGGTTCCGGGGCAACATCCTGCCGTACAGCTGGTGCAGGAGTTACTGCTTCACTACCAGTGGTCTCAGCATTTGTTGCAGTTGCAGCGGCTTCACCCGCTGCTGTTGGTGCTGGCGCACTTGCCACACCGGTAGCTTGCCCGGCAGGCAATGTCTTTATGTAGGCAATCAATGCGTTTACCTGGTCTTGCGTTACTACGCCGCTGAAGCTGGGCATGATTGGCTGATAGCCGGCCACAACTTTGGCTTCAGGCTGCAGGATAGATTCGCGCAGGTAGTTATCATCCACGGTAATAATATTTCCACCCTGGAGAGCGACCTTGGTGCCGACGATGCCGTTGAGAACAGGACCACGGGCACCGGAGTCACCTGCATGGCAGGTATTACAGGCCAGGCTGGAGAACAACTGCTCGCCTACCTTCTCCGGCGGATCGCCGGTAAAGCCACCGAGCCACTTCTGGTAATCACCCGGCTCCATCACGACCACTTTGCCGATCATGTTGGAGTGCTGTGTACCGCAATACTGGTTACAGAAAAGGTGATAAACACCCGGGCGCGTTGCTTCAAAGTTCAGGTAAGTGTACCTACCGGGCATAACATCCTGTTTCTGGCGAAACGCCGGTACGAACATGGAGTGGAGTACGTCCTCAGAAGCCATCTTCAGGCGGATGGGTGTATTGACGGGAATGTGGAGATCGTTGATCTCGCGGCGGCCATTCTTGTGCTGAAACTTCCACATCCATTTTTTACCCGTCGTCAAAATTTCCAAGGCGTTCGGGTCTTCAGCCCCGTGCAGGAAGTACACCCTGCTGCCCCAGAAGAACATACCCATAACGATGAAAAATGGAATAACTGTCCAGGTAATTTCCAGCACTGTGGACGTTTCAACCCGCCGGGCTTTATCGTTGCCGGGACGCCGGCGGTATTTGACGGCAAAGTAAATAATTGCCAGTGGGATAGCGATTGTGAAGAACGTCGAGATGCCTACCATGAATAGGTAGAACATATCGACACTGGGCGCTACCGTCGATGCCTGCACCGGGAAAATATCAAAATCGCTTGGAACCTGTGGATTCATGATCGCCTTTTTACTTTGCTACCTCTTACGTGTTATTAGCTACTGCCTGTTTCGTCCGGCTGTCACGTCGTAACATCACGAACATGAAAGAGCCGAGGGCAAGGAGCGTAATTAATCCGCCCACCTGGATGAGCCGCATTACCAGCACGCTGTACTTGCCCAAAGTGGCATCATAGTGGTAGCAGAGCAACATAATCTTTTCTACTGGTCCACCAATTTTGCCGTTTGATGCTTCTGTTAAACCTAGCCGCATATCCTTCGGACTGTATGCAATGCCGAAGAAATACCGAGAAACCTTGCCATCTGGAGTGAGGAGGAAAATGGCGCTCGCATGAGCATACTGCTCCTGCTTTTCGTCCCAGGCATACCTGAAGCCAACGGCGTCAGTAACCTTTCGGATGTTTTCCTCTTTACCGGTCAGCCAGTGCCAGTGATCTTCGGCGCCGGGCTGCTCGTACTCCTTGATATAATTCTTCTTCTTCTCCATTGCCAGTTCCGGTGTTTCCGTAGGATCGAAACTTAAAGTGACGACCTCGAAATCCTTCCCGGGCACCATGGGAATGTCTTTCAGCATCCGCAGACTGCGGGTCAATCCGTTAAGGACTTCGCCGCACAACTTCGGACATCCATAATAAACGAGACTTAAAACAATGGGGCGTTCGCCCGCGTAGTCCTGCAGTGTTACCTTTTTACCGTGTTCATCGGTGAATTCCACGTCCAGGGGGACCTGGTTATCTAACTTCTGATCAACACCAATTTCCTTAAGGATTCCAGGAGGCTCAGGAGATTGCCGCTCGCCTTCCATGGCGGGTGGCCGGTACTGCGCCTGCAATGGAGCGATCATTACCAGCATAGCTGCCATTACGGGGAAAACCTTTTTATACAACATCATCTCTGTAAGTTCCAGAATGTCCTTCCACTGCTGCTGTCCTGAGGCTGGCTTGCGCCATCATCCGGAACAGTGGCAGTTGTTTCAGGATCCTGCGGTCGAGATTTAAGCAGCCCGCCTTCAAGAACCTTCTTTTTTGCCTGCTCGATAGGGAGTCTAACTACGCCAGCTTCTTTGCTGACCCAGCTATACTCTAGTAGCGCTTGGTTTTGTTGTTCGTTAAATGCCTGTAAAGTTACCTGGGGGTTCAGCTGAAGCACCGGCCCAGGGATCTGCTGAACGACCTGCCCATCAGCCAGAAGCGGAGAACGCCGTGCTTTTGCTTCGGCAACATACCGCTGGGTAAAGTGGTGGTAATAACCCCATACCGCAGATGCTGTGAGCAGTACCAGTACCAGGATTACCAGCATCCAGACAAATATCTGGGTAAAGCTGGCGTCTGATTTCTCAAAGCGGTCCAGCCCGGGATCGTGAAAAGGTTTCGTCTGTTTTGGTTGCTTAGTGTCCGCCACGGAACTCCAGGGCCTCCTGCAGATAAGGATCGTTTACGGGGAGAAGCGGACGCTGTACAAGGATTCTCAGGTAAAGGAAAACCCAGATTCCGCCGATGCCGATGACAGCGAATGCTGCCACCAGGATTGAGCTGATGTTCATATGCCCGTGATAAAGGGCATCAGGTGCGTGATGATCAATTGCTGACGGAAGGATCAGGTAGCAGATATCAACGAAGCGCAGGAACAGTATAAACCACGCAATCTTAACCAGGCTGTTGATGTTTTTCTTAAGCCTGCGGTTCAGCAGCAGGAAGAATGGGAAGAAGAAATGGAAGGCGATAAGGAAACCGCCGATCCAGCCCCAACCTCCGGACATACGCCGCAGGTAATACGGAGCTTCTTCGGCAATGTTTGCCGACCAGATAATCAGCAGCTGAGAAAAGTTAACGTAGGCCCAGAACATTGTGCTGGCGAGCATGAAGTTACCGTAGTCCCACACATGGCCGCTCGTGAGCCGCCCGCGCATGGGGCCGGCTGCCGTAAGAAGTACCATGATGGCTACAACGAAGGCCATGCTGCCCAGGGCCTGCCCTGCCAGTATGACCGGGCCGAACATTGTAGAGAAGAAGTGAGGTTCGAGAGAAAGGATCCAGTCGACTGCCGCAAAAGTCATCGTCAGGAACAGGAGAACCATACCAATTCCACTAACGCGCTTCATGGCAACCGTAGCCAGTGGGTCAATGGACCGGTCCTGGCGGCTTGATAGTCCGGAGAGGCGATATGCCAGGAAACCCCAGATTATGATATACACTACCAGGCGAATCCAGAAGCCGGGAACATTCAGGTAAGCAGCCTTCTGGGAAAGCACCTTATCTGCCTCAACCACGTCGGTATGGGACCACTCATACAAGTGATGCATGCCGAAGAAGACGGGGATAAAGAAGATGAACGACCATGGAATCATCTTGGCGCCGGCTTCTGCCACCCGGCGCAGCATTACTCCCCATGCGCCGCCGCTCAGGTGCTGGACCATCAGCCAGAAAAGGCATCCGGCAGCGATGTTGAACCAGAACATGAAGCCTACAAGATAGCTGCGGAAAAATAGATCCATGTGGCCGGCCAGGAGGAAAAAGCCGAGCACAGTTCCAATCAGACCAACAACCCCGGCAATAAGAGCCATCTTTGGCCATTTGCCCAGATCGGAAGTCTGGATTTTCAGGTTGCTCAAATTCGTATCACTCATTGCGCACCTCCCTCAGTGGTCGGGGCCGGTGTACCAGCGTGCGCTGTTACAGTAGGATTATTTGTCATTGTCGCAGTTGTTACAGGTTCCATGTTGATCAGGCGCTCGCGCTCGGCTTCAGGAACATCGGCAATTGTTCCGCTGCCGGCGACCTGAAGCGTCTTGACGTATGCGACAATGGCCCAGCGGTCGCGCACAGGAATCTGCTGATTGTAGCTGTACATGCGGCCGAAGCCGTTTGTGATAACATCATAGATATGTCCTACGGGTGCCGTTACGAGTCGGTCATCCATGTAAGACGGCGGACGGTAAACACCGCGCTGTACGATCATGCCGTTTCCGTCACCGAGCTTGCTGTGACAGGGAGCGCAGTAAATATTGAACCGGTTTTCACCGCGTTCGATGATTTCCTGTGTAATTTCCATGGGAAAGGCCTCGACCAGTTTGCCGTCGACCTTTCCGGTGTACAGGGCATCATCTTCACGAAGATCTCCGCGGGAAACAGTGCCGGGCTCCAGCGGACGCGAGGCGCGTTTGTCTTCAAACAGCGGGTTCTCTTCCAGCGGCTGGTAATACGGCTGTATACCCATTTGCTGTTGGCAGCCAACCAGGCTAACTCCCGACAGAACGGCTACGAGCCAACGGGCCGTGTTCCGATATGTCATCACTTTTGCCAAAGCGTTTCTTTCTTTATCAGGCGAGTCAGGGCGCAACTTCACTCACCTCTAATGGATTCAGACTTTTCAAAAACTCCATCGTCTTTTCGCGATCAAAGTTGGGATCATCAGCTTCTATGGATAAAAAGAAGCTTTCCGAGCTCGCCCGGCTGAAGCCGGGCACGTTGAATACTGGATGATAGTGCTTCGGCAGACCGTTCATCAGTATCATTGCAATTCCGGCGGTGAAGGCAGAGAACAGAATCGTCATTTCGAACGTGATCGGGATGAACATAGGCCAGGAGTTTGGAGGACGTCCGCCGATGTTCAGCGGGTAATGCACCGTGTTTGCAAACCACTGCATAAAGAACCCGGCGCTGCCGCCGATGATACCCATTGACAGGATAATCCAGGGCAGAATGGTCCGCCGAATTCCGAGGGAATGGTCGATTTCCGGGATTGGGAAGGGGCTGTAGGCGTCCGTCTTTGTAAACCCGGCTTTATGGGCTGCTTCAGCTGCATCCACTAATGCCTGCGCCGAACTGAACTCAGCCAGGTAACCGAACAGATCGGTTTCGGGTATCCCGTGGGGGTGAGTAGGTGCGAGAGTAGGATGTGTCATTAGTGGTGCTCCTTGACCTTTGATTCCGGCAGAAGTGTACGGATTTCAAAGATCGACATGATTGGCAGAAGGCGAATGAACAGGTATGTGAAGACCATGAACTGGCCCATTGTGCCGACGAACAGCATCACGTCCCAGCGTGTCGGCGCGTAGTTGCCCCATGAGGATGGGAGGAAATCGCGGTGGAGGCTGACTACGATAATTACGAAGCGTTCAAACCACATACCGATGTTGATGGATGTTGAAATCAGCAGCAGGAAAAACAGGTTCGTACGGACTTTCTTTATCCAGAGCATCTGCGGGATAAGGATGTTGGTCAGGATCAGGATCCAGTACGCCCACCAGTAGGGACCGAGCGCGCGGTTGATCATCATGTACTTTTCCCAGGTGCTGCCGCTGTACCAGGCGTAAAAGGCCTCGCAGAAGTAACCATAGGCGACCACCAGACCGGCCAGCAACATGACTTTGGCCATGTTCTGCAGGTGGCGGTCAGTCATTAGAGCCTGCAGCCCATAGATGTGTCGTACGGGGATCATCAGCGTCAGCACCATTGCGAAACCTGCATAGATGGCGCCGGCGACGAAGTAGGGCGGGAAGATGGTGGCATGCCAGCCAGGCAGCTGGCCGACGGCGAAGTCGAAGCTAACTGTGGTATGAACTGAGAGCACCAGCGGCGTTGATACGCCTGCCAGGATAAGGTAGGCAATTTCATACCGGTGCCAGTGGCGCGCACTGCCGCGCCAGCCAAGAGCGAAGAAACCATAGATCGTGCGTGCGAGGCCATTCTTTACGCGGTCGCGCAGGCTGGCAAGATCCGGTATAAGACCAATGTACCAGAAGAGCAGCGATACCGAACCGTATGTCGACACGGCGAACACGTCCCAGTCAAGCGGACTGCGGAACTGCGGCCACATGCGAAGGGTGTTCGGGTAAGGCAGGAGAAAGTACGCGAACCACGGACGGCCGGTGTGGAGGAGCGGAAACAGACCGGCTGATGCCACCGCGAAGAGCGTCATTGCTTCGGCGAAGCGGTTAATAGACGTACGCCATTTCTGCCGGAACAGCAAAAGAATAGCGGAGATCAGGGTTCCAGCATGACCGATACCGATCCACCAGACGAAGTTAATAATACCAAAGGCCCAGCCGACGGGGATGTTGTTACCCCAGGTACCAATGCCCCAGTACAGCAGCCAGGCTATGGAAAACATCATCATGAACCAGATACCGGCTGCTATCATAAAGCCCATTATCCAGCCGTTGGGTGTATCGCGCCGCAGACAGATATCGGCAATTCGGGATGTTACGGATTTATAAGTTTCGCCAGCACCGACCACGGGGGCCGGCGCATAAGGTGCATATGCTTTCGCGGCCTCGGACTTGATGTCATTAGCTGGATCGTGAGTCGACATCTTTATCAGGCTTCCTCAATCTCGGGGTTCGGGTTATTAATCACTGCAAGGTAAGTGGTGCGGGGTTTGGTGTTCATGTCAGTCAATAGGCCATAGTTCAGCATGCCCGCCTTGAGCCTGGACACGCGGCTATTAGGATCGTTGATGTTGCCAAAGACGATGGCGTCCGTAGGACAAGTCGCTTCGCAAGCCGTTACAATATCACCGTCGCGGATCGGCCGACTCTCGTTCTCCGCCTCAATGCGGGCGGAGTTGATACGCTGGACGCAGTAGGTGCATTTTTCCATAACACCGCGTGAACGCACGGTAACGTCCGGGTTCTGGACCATCTTGGCCAGCGGGCTTTCGTAGGCATGCTGTGTGTAGAAGAACCAGTTGAAACGACGAACCTTGTACGGGCAGTTGTTTGAGCAGAAACGGGTACCAACGCACCGGTTGTAGGCCATGTCATTCAGACCTTCCGGAGTATGAGCGGTAGCTGCCACGGGACAAACCACTTCGCAAGGAGCCGTTTCGCAGTGCATGCATGGAAGCGGCTGGTTGGTGATCGTCGGGCTGTCGATATCGCCAGAATAATATTGATCGATTCTCAGCCAGTGCATCTCACGCTGAGTACGAACTTCCTTCTTGCCGACAACAGGGATGTTGTTTTCCGCCTGGCAGGCAATAACGCACGCATTACAGCCGTTGCAGACGCCCTGGTCAATGGTCATTCCCCAGCCGTAGCCTTTAGAATAATCCCACGCGCCTTCATAAAAGTCCAGCTTCTCGGGCGGAAGATGACCGCTCCACAGATGGGCTGCGTAAGTTTCAGATGTATGGCCGTCAGCGCTGTGGCCGTCTTCTTCGCCATGAGTACCGTGTGCCTGGTCAGCCTCGAACTGTTTCAGTTCCTGGATGGTTCCGCGGCGAACAAGTCCGCGATTGGCTAATTCAGTACCTTCGCCTTCCACCATGGGCTGGAACAGCGCGCCCACCAGCGGGATATCTTCTGCAGGCTCAACACCGTTGTTATCGAGGCTGAAGTGCAGCTGGGTGCAGGATAGCGCATATACCTCTCCGGCGACGCGGCTGATCGTAACCGGTGCGCCAACGCGAGGCACGTCGCTCTTCAGCAGCTGGAATGCGTCAATGCCGCGAGGGAGCGTACCAGCTTTATCGGGCATACCGACCGAGGCTCCGCGCGCCGTGAATAACCCTTCTGTATCAGCGTCGTCCATTGCCACGCGTCCGCCTTTTCTGCGGCCATAGCCCATAAAGACGGTAACGCTGTCGGCTGCGTGACCCATCACAACAAGTACGGGGCCCCTTACGCTGATACCGTTGGCTTCAAGAGTTACAACTTCTTCAGTCTTTACCTTCAGCTTCTGGGCCGTCGCCATGCTCATATACACGGCGTTATCCCAGGTCAGCTTTGTAAAAGGCTTGGGGAGCTCCTGCAGCCAGGCGTTATTGGCAAACTGACCATCTTTAACAGACGGGTCAGGACGAATGGCAATTTCAATATCACCACCGATAGTGGGCGTGGCAGGTAGACCGCCGACATTGGCAGCTATTGCCGCGGGGCGAGCTTTGGCCGAAGTATCGACAATAAAACCGTCATGTACGCTACGGCGCCACATCTTGTCGAAGTTGGCTTCGCCGCGCTGCTGTTTCCAGTAGTCCTGTACGACATTGTAAGAAGTTTTCCCGGATTCGCCACCAATAGCCTGCAGGATTTCGTGTTCCGTACGGGTCGTGTAAAGCGGTGCGATCAGCGGTTGAACGATGCTTACGGTACCATCATAGCTTCTGGCATCGCCCCATGCCTCGAGATAATGAGGAGCGGGAATGTGCCACGGGCATAGTTCGGCAGTTTCGTTAAAGTGCAGCCCATGGGCCGCACGCCACTCCACCTTCTGCAGAGCTTCAGCAAACTTAAGATCAGCAGGCGCAGTATAGGCAGGGTTTACCCCCGTGATTACGATAGCCTTGATCTGGCCGGCGTTCATGGCTGCTACCAGGTCACGCAGTTCAGCCAGCTGATTAGCCGGACGGGCTTCAACCGGATCAGTATAGACGACGGTTGAACCTGCGGCCCCAATGGCTCCGTTGATAGCATGAGCCAGTGCGTGCACTGTCGGGTTGGAATCTTCGCCCGGAATAACGACGGCGCGGGCGCCGGCAGCCTTAATATCAGCGGCAACCTGCTTAATAAAGGCATTGTGCTTGGCGAGGCCCTCAACAACCTGAGCAGTAGCACCTGCCACACCAAGCTCCGCAGCCAGTGCGCGGGCAAAAGCCTCAACCAGGCTGGGTTTGAGCAGAAGCTTGTGATCCGCAAGAGTGCCGCTGTTTGTTGGGCTTGTTTCGATGGTATAGTAGCGGTTAATGGCCTGGTCGGGGCTCTGAACGCGGCGGCGCGATGAGAATGCCTTAGCATTACGCACAGCGCCGGGACCCTCAACCATGAAATCTGCATCAACGCCTACTACAACGTCCGCATTCTCAAGGCGGTACTGGGTTTCGACGTAATCACCGAAGGCCAGACGGGAGCCCTCGCGGACGTTATCGCGTCCTGCGGCATCATATTGTACCCAACGTAGCGCGGGATACTTCTGCTGCAGCGCCTGAAGCTGGCTTGCAAGCGACGGAGAAGTTACAGTGCCGGTGACAAGGGCAAATCCTTCGCCGCCTGCCAGTTGGCCCATCTTGTTATTTAGTTCAGAAAGGAAGTCCGTCCAGTCGCGCGGCTCCTGCAGGTAAGTAACTGCCTGGGCCCGGTCGGGATCGTACATATCCAACACGCTGGCCTGGACAAATGCAAGGGCAGCGCCCTGGCTGTCCGGATGGTCGGGGTTACCCTCAATTTTTGTAGGGCGACCTTCGTGGCTCTCTACAAGAACCGGGTAACCATACCCCTGGTAGGGCATTGCCGAGGCAAAGAACAGCGGCTTGCCTAGAACCATTTGCTCGGGCTGATTTGTGTAGGGAAGTATCTTTTCGCGAGGCTTGGTAAAACCGGTGCAGCCTGCAAGGCCGGACAGGGCCAGCGACGCGCCCATAACCTTTAGAAAGTTGCGGCGGGTAACCGGATCGACCCATTTGTCTTCCTGGGAAGGGAACTCCTGCCGCAGGCGGTCCTGAAATTCAGGGCTATCGGCCAGTTCTTCCAGGCTACGCCAGTAGCCAGGCCCATTACCGGAAGCAGCGCGCTCCCGTATTTTATCATAATCAATCATGGAACGGTTATTGGTCATCGGTGGCAGGTTGAGCAGCTTACTTTGCTCTGTACGTTATAGTGTTCGGCCAGTTCGGCCTGCGTCATTTCGGTCCCCTCGATCTTGTGATCAGGTGACGTCGGATGCTCGTAGTTCATGTTCGTGATCTGGTCCTTCGGCCGGATGTTCTTCTCAGGCTCGAAGTGGCACTGCAGACACCAGGCCATGTGGAGACTCTCAGCCTGGTAAATCAGCGGCATCTGGTCAACGCGCCCGTGACACTCGGCGCAGCCGATGCCTTTATTAATATGGGCACTGTGGTTAAAGTAGACGAAGTCTGAAAGGTTATGAACGCGCACCCATTCAATGGGTTGGTCGGTCTTCCAGCTCTCGCGTACCGGCTCAAGAATTTCTTCCTGCGTGTACATCTGCGAGTGGCAGGTCATACACACCTTGGTCGGCGGAACGGTGGCAAAAGACGATCGCTCCACGCTGAAGTGACAATACCGGCAATCCAGTCCCAGGCCGCTCACATGGTGCTCGTGCGTGAACTGCACCGGCTGGATGACGTGATTGTTCTGGCCGGACACGTTGCCCGATTTGTACCAGATAAAGGCTGCGCCAAAGGACGCGCCTGCCAGGAGTACAATACCGGCAATTGCGGTCTTAACCTGGTAATTAATGTTTTTATGAAATATCTGAGGCAAGGTTACAGCCCGGCTCCCAGTGGGAATTTTTTTTAGATTTCCAGACGTTACTGGCGTCAGGAAACAGGTGACGCAAGTGAAAGTTTGAGAAATTTTTCACAAACCCAAACCATTTTGGCCCCGTGATATTCTCGCACTTCCAAGGATACTGCACGTACAGCCAAAACTGCCGGGCACTACCCCATTACGGGATTAGTCTAAAGTCCTTTCGTTCCATGGTACGCAACAAAAAAATGCCCATTTTGTCAAACTAATGCCACACATTGTGCAACTCATTTGAAATCAGTGTGATACACTAGCCACATTCTGGATATTATTGGGATCAATTACTAAAGAGCTTGTTACAGTAAAAACTACCACGGGAGCGCCTACGCAAGAATCGTGGGAAGTATGCCTTTCGCAAAAATTCTTAAGTGACTATGAACTCCCAATCCCCTGCTGAAGTCTCACCCACGCGCATGATAAAGAATACCTATATCCTCCTCTTTTTGTCCGTGAATCTGCTCTTTGCTGTTTCGGCTGAAGCAGAGGAAATTACCGTCAATGATCGCATGGACCAGATAAGCGATGCAGTTCGGCAGCGTCTTGAGCCGTGGTTTGACCGCCAGCGAATTGAGTACCCCCCCGACGAGGTTGCCTTGGTTGCTGTGAAGGACGAAAAGCGCCTTAAAGTGTATGCAACTGACGATACCGGGGACTGGCGGTTCGTGATGCAGTACCAGATTGCAAAACTAAGCGGGAAGCCGGGGCCCAAATTAAAAGCCGGCGACAAGCAGGTTCCGGAAGGCATCTACAATGTCACCCACCTCAACCCGGCCAGTAAGTTCTGGCTTTCGCTGGCCCTGAATTACCCCAATAGTTTCGACCGCCGCCAGGCACAAAGAGACAAACGCAAGAATCTCGGTGGTGACATCATGCTTCATGGCTGGTGGTTCAGCGAAGGTTGCGTAGCGGTGGGTAATACGGCGTCTGAGGATATGTTTGTGCTGGCGAAGGATGTTGGAATAGACGATGTTTCATTCATCATTACGCCTACCGATTTCCGGCGCGAGACGCCGGCAAAGGATCTTCCCAAGTCTCCACCCTGGGTGAGTGACCTTTACGACGAACTGGAGTTAGAACTTAACAAACTGGGAAGCGATGGCATAACGACCGAAACCAGGTTGATTGCCTATGCCGATATTGCCCCGCCTCCGGCACCGGAGCCGTCTACGCTCTTAGGTAAAGTCCTTCGCGCGCTGGCTAATGCTGCTGAAACGTCCTCAACGGACGATTCGAAATAATGGCGCATGCTTCCGCCTGCATAAGCTATTGCATATCATGATTAAGAAAATCGGTTTTGCGCAGTTCGAGGTGGAGTTTGGTGAGCGCCAGGCAAACTTTGCCCGCGTTGATGCTCTCTTAAAGAATACAGACGCGGTGGATCTGCTGGTGCTGCCAGAACTCGCATTTACCGGATACGAGTTTAAGGACCGCGCAGAAGTTGATAGCCTGGCAGAGCGATGCGGAGACGGACCAACCACTGATTTTCTGCGCAGGATTGCACAAAAGATTAATGCGGTAGTGGTTGCGGGATATGCCGAAACCGACGGCAGCCACTATTACAACTCGGCCATGATGGTGCTGCCTGGAGGCGAAACTCACAACTACAGGAAGGTTCAACTGTTTAGCCGGGAGAATGATTTATTCTCACCAGGTGACGCAGCGCCGAAGGCTTACGATACGCCTGCGGGCCGTATAGGAATGATGATCTGTTTCGACTGGTATTTCCCGGAAACAGCACGCCTGCTTGCGCTGGATGGTGCCCAGATAATCGCCCATCCCAGTAACCTGGTACTCCCCTACTGCCAGAAGGCCATGTATGCTCGAAGCGTTGAAAATCATCTTTTCACAATAACGGCAAACCGTGTGGGCACTGAAAGCCGGACGGGCCGCACCTTGATTTTCACAGGAGGAAGCCAGGTACTGGATCCCGACGGACAGGTGCTGACTTTGGCTCCTACTGAAGGCGGGTTCCTGGGCATTACAGCAGCGGACATTTCCAAGGCTGATAACAAGCAGATTAATCAATATAACAACTTGTTATCATCGCGCCGCACTGATCTCTATGGCTCGCTTCTGGCTCAAGACTCATAGCCTGCTATGAGTCTTCTTAAACGTAACCTTTTTCTCCTGATCGTATTTTTTACCGGTGCCGCGATCCTTGTGGTTGAAGTTGCCGCCACCCGGATCCTGGCCCCGTGGTACGGCAATACGATCTTCACCTTTTCGAGTGTGATCAGTGTCATACTTGCGGCTTTAAGTATCGGCTATTACTTTGGCGGCCGGTTGGCTGACCGACGGCCATCAGCGCGGCTTTTTTTTGCCATCATCGCTGTTTCCGGGTTCAGTGTTTACCTTTGCCAGTTGCTGGCCGAAACTGTGCTGCCGGCAGTCGGCCACAAGCTGTCGATCATGACAGGTCCGCTGGTCCTGTCAGTGCTGATGTTCTTTATTCCCGGCCTGTTGATGGGAATGCTCTCGCCGTTTGCGATCAAGCTCCAGTCGATGGTTGATACCGCCAGTGGCGTGGGCACAATTTCAGGCAAAGTCTTTTTCTGGTCAACCCTGGGCAGTATACTCGGCAGCCTGGCTGCCGGTTTTTTTCTTGTCCCTAATTTCGGACTCAGCAGCATCATGCTTGGGACTGCATCCCTGTTAGCTGCAATGGGAACCGCAGGCTATTTTATGAGCGGCGGCGGTAAATCGGCTACGGGCGCGCTCGCTTTGCTGGCGGCGGTAATGGCAGCAGGGGCAATCGCTGCCAAGCCCACTCCCCCACCGGGCGTGCTCTACGACTCGAACGGAATCTACGAGCATATCACTATCCGCGAACTCATGTATAAAGGCAGACCGGCACGCGTGCTTCAGCAGGACCGG
>JAKFFN010000157.1:0-26068 GCA_036675025.1 Candidatus Sumerlaeales bacterium
AACAGCAACAAGCACTTGCGCCAGGATGTCGATACTTCATCGGACATCAGCCCCTTCAGCAGCGTGATCGTTTACCGTATTCTCATATTCGTATCTATCCTCCTGGTCGTACTGATCCTGGGCATACTCGTGATTCGGAAAGTCATCATCAGCAAGATTCCGTCTGCTCAAATAGTCGCCATGCACAAGCTGGAAACTACCACACTATCCCTGCCCCGCGACTGGCATCGGCCCGCCCAGTTGCCACCGGCAGATGTGCTCGCATTTCATAAGAAGTTTGAAGTGCAGATGGATGCGCTTCGCGCAAAGCACGAGGTGCTTCTACACGGACAGTCTTCTCACTCATCCTTTGGAATGACGCCCCCTGAACCCGGCATCCTGGAAAGCTACCGGACAAGCGGCACACTCACAGAAACCCAGCGCACTTCTTTTACTGCTGTCCTGGCTGACCTGCAGCCCATAATAGACCAGACATCAGCCGCAGTGCGCATGGAAGCGTACTCCATGGAAACAGACTTCCTGCTGGCTCCAATCAATTTTATGGACGTGCAAACCTTCGCAAAGCTAATGTTCATAGTTGCGGATGAGCAGGCAAAGAATGGCGACTGTGCGCAAGCCATAGAATCTGCCTTGTTGCCGCTGCGGCTTGTGAAGCGCCCCGAACAGAGCTACATTCTTACGCATCTCATCGCGATCGCAGTCACAAACATTGCAGCTCAAACCCTATTTAGCGTGTGTGAAAAGTGTAGTGATCAGGCTACACAGCAGCACGCCGTCGAGACCTTGAATGAACTTTATGGCGACATTTTCCCCGGCGAGATTGGCGACTGGTTTCATGAAGATATGGTCGCGCTGCGCTTTGCCGCCGCCTATGGATATCCAGTAGATCTGGCTCCACAACTGCACGCAAACCTGGCCAGGCAATATTTCAACGTGTGGCAACTGCCTTACTACGAGCATCTCATGGCGACCCTGCCGTCGGCAGACCCGAGGGCTGTGACTGCGAGACAGCACGCGGCCTCTGCCAAAGCCCAGGTGGCCGCAGCCAGCCCCCTTGCCCGGTGGACAAAGCCCCATCTGATGTCACCAGGGAAGGTCAGGCTGTATACTATGGTTACCGGGTTAGATCCCGTCCTCTTACAACACACGATGATGGCGCCGAACCTGGAAGAAGCCACAACCCGCGCGAAAGTGGCGATGGTCGCCACTGATCTCGCCCGCCTGGCTGCCGCTGCACGGCTTGCCGCAGAAAGTCCATCGGCCGGGGTCGCGGATGGCTCAACCATCACCGCCTACCTGATGCCTCCACCGGTTGATCCTTTCACCTCCGGTTCTTACCTCTACTCACCAACCATCAACAGACACTACAGCCCCGGTCCAGACCTGGACGATGACAAAGCCGCCACCAATTACGACCCGACCAACGGCACAACCTCAGACGGAGATGTCTGGCTGACGGGTAAATGGTGAGGGGGAGTTTTGACGTCTGTCCATGGGATGGATGCACCGCTATTGGCCAGGTAGAACACCGGCTGGTGAAGCTGAGTTGTTTTTAGCGTCGTGGCGCATTTCTGTTTGACCCCTGCGGGGTCAGATTTGGGGTTGCGGTACCCCGGGTTTCACCCGGGGCTATTAATGGGTTTGTTCCCTTCGGGAACGGTCCAGGCGGGGTCCGGTGACTATCTCGACGATGACAAGGCTGCCATAAAATATGACGCCACCAAAGGCACGATCTCCGATGGGGATATCTGGCTGACGGGGAAATGGTGAGGGGGCTAGTTTGTTACGTCCAGGTTCGCATCGGCGGTATAAACAACCACAGGCTTACCCGGCCCAAACAACCTGCTGCCATAAGACAAAATAAAATATCCTACCACCGCGCCAACGTAGCTATAGGGGATTGAAAACAGAATGATCAGCCATCCACCTGACAATCCCCATAGCGGCCCCTTGACGAACAGCTTCTTCCACCCATACGGTCCGGGCCAATACCCTTCCATTATGTCGTGGTACTGCCAAAGGATGCCGCCCAGCGGCGAGCTGATCAGGATAGTGACGACAATAATTCCCGCCGTTAAAGCGATGCGGCCTTGCGTTGTCTCGCGCTGGAACAGGCGGACGCCTAGGCTTGCCACAACCGAGAACACTGCACAGACGATGGTTATATAGCTTATAGGATATTGTCGGTGATAAACGAACATCCGAAACATCGCGCCGAACACATCTTGATTCGGCTTGAGCGACAAAAGCAGATAATACCCCCCGACGGCAAACGCAAAACTGGTGGTGAAGAAGTAGAGGAGCCTGTAGAGGAGGGGCATGAGATTCCTTAGTAAAAGCAACGCCGATTTGCAATTTTGCACAATACTTTGCAATGCAAAGCAAATTCGCAAAACTCTGGATTTATCAGTCCTTAATATGCCGTCGGTCCAAACTAGAAGCTATCGCGCCTCCTGTTAAACGCAAGGATTGATCCACCAACTCAAACATAGATGCTGCCATTACATCTTCCCTCATGCCAGAGTGTTTTGCAAAATCGGCAAACTCAGGCTGAGTCGTCTGGATATCCTCAAACTTCTGCGCATTTATGCATAGCATGCAAATCTTTGTATCTGACGTCTTCTTTAAGTAGAGTAAACAGTCATCTATCGTACGCGCCAAATCGATCTCTTCTTTTAAGAGCTCGTTGGCCTTTTCAAAGTCAGGAAGCTGCCTGTTGCAACGATAGTATTCCTCGACGCGAACCTCTGCCAGGCTGAAGTACTCGGGATAGTAAGACTCAGCGGTATAGTTAAACTCCTCCTCGGAAGAGTTGCACGAAGCGAGGAAGCAAGCGGGCAAGATTATCATTAATTTCTTAAAGTTTGTTGGCTCCAGAAAGCAGTTCATTCCGGGACCACGCCAATCTTTACCAGCTTGCTGTCTCTTTTAGACATAGATGAGTTCTGGTTCTATATGATTCCAGGGTGCCGGCTTCAAGCCGCGGCGGGACACCAGGTCTACTTTGCAGCCGATATATTGCTCCAGTTGATCACCGAGCGAGACGTATTCGAGTCCGATGCCGGGAACCACTTCCACGAGTATGTCTACATCGCTGGAGTTCGTGATGTCGCCGCGAGCCACTGAGCCCAACAGCGCGATGCTGTGGAGCGGGTATTGTTTAAACAGCGCAGGTTTAATCTCGCGCAGGCGGGTAAGGATATGTGCGCGGTCTGGAGACATGGTATCGTTATGTTGACAATTATTGATCGCGGAAAATCAACCGGAAAGTAATTGCTATGGTCGGATAGGACGGACGCTGACCTTCACGGACTAACACTGAGAGAAACGGACTAACACAGACGGACACGGACGCGCACGGACTGACACGGACGCGCGTGGACTGACACGGACAGACACGGAAGCGCGAGAAGTGTCACGGAGGAAAGGGTGTGGTTAGGGATGACACCATCTTCGTTGCTTTTATAGCGCAGGAAGTTCCAGCACCTGGCCGGCATCGATTAGGCGCTGTTTCAGTTTGGCGTATTCGACCTGTTGCACTGGAACCTTCTCATCTATGGCCAGGGATGCGGCTATGCCTGCGCTTTGGCCGAGAACGATCCAGGTTGGCTCTACGCGCACGGACGATAACGCAACATGGGATGCGGAAAGGCAGACCGGCACGAGGAGATTTTCGCACTGCTCAGCTTTGGGAGTTATGGCCCTGTACGGGAGCTGATGGGGCTGGCCGATTTTACGGGTTTCCAGACGCTTGGGATAGATTGTTCCTTCGTTGAGGAAGCTGCCATTGCCAATGGCAATGCGCTGGCAGTCGTGGGAATCGATGGGAAACGAGCCAATGGCGATGCAGTCGGTCTTGGTGGTGTTTTCCAGGATGTCGGCCTGCGTCAGGAAGTAGGCGCCTTCCATGCGCCGGGCTTCGCGCACGTAAAGCACCGGCGGGAAATGTCCGAACTTCTCAAACTCGTCTTTCGCGTAGCCAATCTTATCAATGGTTTTGCGGATGTGCTGCGGGACTGAATCGTCAGTCTTCAGAAAATAGAAAAACCCTTCGCTATAGCTGCGGTGGGCCTGCCAGATTCGCTGGCGTTCTTCGTAGCTTGCCTCAGGGTAGGCGGCACTCTCGCCTACAAATGCCAGCGACAATTGCAGTCCAATGCCGTTATTGCCGTCGAGCTTGTTGTTGGGGAGCCGGTACAGGTCGAAGGCTCGGGGCACATCAGGTGTGGCTTTGAAGTAGCGGCGGAATAGCTCGTAGCGGGCGGGATCGTAGTCGGCTGGCCTGGTGAAAGGAACCTGGTTTGCGGGATCGCGGGAGAAGCAGAAACGGAAACTGTAGGCCATGATGCGATCATCGCCCTGACCTTCGGCACTTTTTTCGGTTTCGTTAATGAACGGTAATGGTTTGCCATCATCACCCAGTGGAGAAACATCAACGGGCTTTTTCGGGTAACGGGCTCCGGCCAGGGACTCGTTATGCTGACTGCTGCTCTCGCGGCCCACACGATAGCTTACGCCGGCGGCGGCGAGGAGATCGCCCTCATAACTGGCATCTATGAATACTCCAGCGCTGAACTTTTGGCCGGAGCGTGTAGTGATGGAGCGAATAGCCTGGTCTTCCATCTGCACACTGGCAAGAGCTTCCCCAAGGTGTACCTTCACGCCGGCAGTGTTGAGCATATCCCGGAAAGTTTTTTCCGCTACGTGGGGTTCGTAGGTCCAGGGCTTGTTGCTCAGTTTGTCGCTTACACTATACGGCAGCGTGGTGCCCTGGTCGGTATAATGCTTCTCTACGGCCAGGTGGAACTCTTCGAAGATTCCGCCAAGGGTTTCGCGGGCTGTCTGGTTGGAATCACTGAAGCTGAGCCCGCCGCTCATCATGCCGCCGACGATTTCCAGCTGTTCGACAATTGCGACGGATTTGCCGTCGCGGGCGGCTGCTACCGCCGCCGCGATGCCCGCGGGAGTGCCGCCGTAGACTACAATATCGAACCGTGAGGAAGCGGTGGAAGTGGTAACAGCGTCTGCGGCTTGAAGAGCTGGCGCTGTGCAGATACTTAGCAGGCAGATGAAGCAGATTGCAAGTAGGCGGATCATAATGTTCTCCCGGGAAAAGCTCAACCAGTGGATAAGTTGTGGGAGTGATTTGTTTTATGGGAAGAACAATCTGGGATAATCTGGGGCGGGTGATTCGGTCACCTCCAGTTGCGGGTGCCCCGGGGTTTCATCGGAGTTATTGATGTGTTTGTTCCCTTCGGGAACGGTCCAAGTGGGGTTGGTAACCGCGGAGTGGATTTGGGAACCGGCGCAAGCGGGTTTGGTAACCGCCGAGCGTCGCCTGTGTTTGACCCCTGCGGGGTCGGTTTGGGGGTCTTGTACCCCCGGGTTTCACCCGGGGCTATTAATGGGTTTGTTCCCTTCGGGAACGGTCCTAATGAGGTTTGGCAACCGACTAGTGGATTCGGGAACTCCGGCCAAGCCGGTTCTGCAACCCGCCGATCGGATTCGAGGAACGGCCCAAGCGGGTCGGTAACCGCCGAGTGATTCGTGAACCGGCCTTCGGGTTTGGTAACTGCCGAGTGGTGAGGATTTCTTAATTCCACTGAGACGGGCAGGAGTGCCCATCCTACTTCGCGCCGGGCAGTCTTGTGTAATTTGGATCTCTTCTGGATGTTTGTTTGTCAGATCGATTACATTGCATGTGAAAGGTCTTTGATGTTCCCGTTGGTTGTTCGTTCCTGTTCCATTGCTGCTGTGGCGGCAGGTTTACTTTTATATGCCGGTGCTGCCTATGCAGAATCTGTTACTATGGCTTCTGTGGCTGAGCTGAAAGGTGTTCCGCAGGTATTTAGTGGGCGGCTGGGTGTTGCTATTTTTGATTTTCAAACTTCAAAAAGCTACCACGTAAACGGCAATGAGCGGTTCCCGATGCAGAGCGTGTTCAAGGCGATGTCTGCGGCCACAGTGATGCGGCAGGTGGACGCGGGCAAGCTTTCGCTGGACCAGGAGATTGCTGTGGGAGCGGAGGATATCTCTGTGTATTGGAGTCCTATTGCGGAGGAGTTTGAGGGTACCACGCAGACTTATACGGTTCGCGAGCTGCTGGAGAAGTCGGTGGGGATGAGTGATAATACGGCGGCGGATGTGCTGATGGAACTTACGGGCGGGCCGCAGGCGGTGACGGAGATGTTGAAGGACGCGGGCATCGAGGGCGTGCGGGTGGACCGGTATGAGCGGCAGTTCCAGGCGGAACTGGAAGGGTTGCCGCCGTTTGAGCTGGGCGAGGTGATTGACCGCGAGAAGTTTGTAGAGGCGGCGAAGGCGGTGCCGGCGGAGGTGAAGCGTCCGATACTGGAACGTTATGTGGCGGGCGAAGATGAGCGCGACACGGCAACGCCGCTGGGAGCGGTGGATTTCCTGGTGAAGCTGCGGGAGGGCAAGCTGCTGTCGGCGGAATCGACGAAAGTGCTGCTGCAGATTATGACGGATGTGAAGACGGGCACGGCGAGGCTGAAGGCGGGCCTGCCTGATGGGAGTCAGCTGGCGCATAAGACGGGCACAGGTGGAGATATCCTTGGCGTGAACACTGCGACGAATGACATCGGAATTGCGACGCTGCCGGACGGGCGGAAGTTTGCGGTGGCGGTGTTTCTGACGGGGTCGCGGGAGTCGGCGGAGAAGCGGGACGCGGTGCATGCGGAGGTGGTGCGGCGGTTCGTGGAAGGGGTGCTGGCGGAGAAAAAGTAAGTTGCGGTTCGCCGGTGGTGAGGGAAGACAAAATTTCGACACGAAGGCACAACGGCGCGAAGAAGAGAAAAGAAAGAAAAACAGGGCAAAAGAAAGAACAGCTAAGATGAGACTCACAGCTTTGGTGGTTTGCGTGTTGACTTGTGGTGGCGGGGCGGTGGCGCAGGTTTCAAACGGTACTACTTCGACCATGGTTGCGCCTACGGCGGCGGGGTTTCGTGGGTTGCCGGCGGTGGATGCGGAGTTTGACCGGCAGATCAAGGAGCTGGTGGTGAAGGCAAAGCTGGATGAGCGCACGCCGGCGAGTGAGAATCCGGATAATGAGGATGAGTGGGCGTCGATTTGTGTGGTGGACCTGGCGGACGTCAATCATCCGCGGGTGGGCGGCTGGGAGATGGAGAACTTTGTGTACCCGGCGAGCACGTATAAGATGTATGTGATGGGCGAGGCGATCAGGCAGGTGTGTGAGGGGAAGCTGAGCCTGGATCAGCCTACGACGATTTCGCAGAACAATGATCGGGGCGATGGCCGCCTTGTGGCGGGAACGGCGGCGCCGCTGGCCGAGGTGCTGCGGCTGATGTGTATGTATAGCGACAACACGGCGGCGAATGTAGCGATTGATACAGTGCGGCGGGAGAACGCGACGGCGCTGCTGGATTCGCTGGGGTGCCGAGGGAGCGACATCACGCGGAAATATCTGCCGCGGACGCGGGAGGACGCGAAGTACACGTCGGCGCCGGGTACGGTGTCGAACGCACTGCATTTCGCGACGTTCCTGTGGGCGGCGGAAACGGGGACGATCGGCGGCGGGCGCGGGCGCGGGCTGATCAAAGGATACCTGGGCACGAACGTGCAGAGCAAGGGGCGCTTTGATGCGGGGCTGCCGCCATCAGCGACGCTTTACAGCAAGACGGGCGAGTGGAACACGTTCACAAGCGAGGCGGCGCTGGTGGAGGACGGCGAGCGGAAGTTTATCGTGGTGGTGCTGACGGCGATGCCCTATGAAAAAGCGGCGCCGCGGATGGCGGAGTTTGTGGGGGATGTTTACGAACTACTTAAGTAGAACGTAGAACGGAGAACGTAGAAAGTAGAAAGTAGAAAGTAGAAAGTAGAAAGTAGAACGTAGAACGCAAAAAAGCGGGTTTTACTGCACGGATTTCGTATAGCCTGCGCAGGCGCGCTCCCTGAGGGCGCCGCGCGTGCCTGAGTTCAACCCCGGCAGCCGCGCTCTCAATCTTATACATTCTACATTCTACATTCTACTTTCTCCATTCGTCGGCAGTTCTACTACCTGCTTTGCATCTTGGCTTTTTAAGGCGGCGTCGAAGAGGATGTGGCTTTGCAGGGCTTCTTCGGGGGTTACGCAGCCGAATTTATCACCGAGTTTGCCAGCCCGTTCCGCCAGGTAGCTTGCCCACATCTGGAGGAAACAATCGGGGAATCCGGCTTCGAAAATGCCGCCGGTAATTGTAGGCCAGGGGCCATGGAAGCCGAGGTCTATGCGGTTCCAGCTTTGTTCTTTGCCGCGCTCGAACACCCATAGGGCTTTTGTGTCTTTGGTGCTGTAACGCACGCCGCCGTCAGTCCCGAGGATCTCGATATACCAGGTGTTCGTCTCCCCGGGGGCGAGGCGTTTCATCTCGAATCGCACCGGCACTTCGACGCTCTGTATCCTGATGTCGGTATGCAGGGTTGCGTTGTCCCAGGTGTCGGCTGGTGCCATGCCGCCTTTGCCGTCGGGGCGCTGGGTGTAGATTTTCTGTAGCTGCGCATAAACCCGGCGCGGAAACCAACCCATTCGGAACGGCAGATGAATTGCGTGCATACCGAGGTCGCCCATCACGCCGATCTCGCCGCAGGTTTTGACCTGGCGCTTCCAGTTTACGGGTTTGGTAGGGTCAAGATCGCTGCTGTGGTGGAAGCCGGAGTGGACTTCGAGCAGGCGGCCAAACTGTCCGGCGCGGGCCATCTGCCAAACGCGCTGGGGGCCGGGCAGAAACGGAAATTCGGAACTGCAGCGGACGAACCGGCCAGACTCTCTAACGGCATTCATGATATTGCGGGCGGCGGCGAGGTCGATGCCGAAGGGTTTTTCAGCGAGCAGATCTTTGCCAGCCTTCAGCACGTCAATGTAAATGGTTTCGTGGAGGTTGTGGGGCACGGCAACATAGACGACGTCGACATCGGGCGAGGCCAGGAGTTCGTGGTAATTGGCGGTAATCAGCTTTACGCCCGGTACCTGGCGGAACCACTCACGCTGGGGCTCGGCGAGGTCGCATACGGCGGTCAGTTCTGCTTTAACGGGAAAGTCCTGCAGAACAAACCAGCGGCCGATGGCGCTGGCCAGCTCGCGGCCCATGAGGCCTCCGCCGATGATGCCAATGCGGGCGGTGTGTGCGGTGGTGGTCATGCGGTCTCCCGGGTGTGATTTGGTTGAGTAGGTGCGTGGCCTGCAGGCTGGATGGAATCACTAATACTCACCATCGCGGCGGAGGCGGATTCAATATCGGGATACCAGCCGGCGCCGACGGCGGCAAGCACGGCGGCGCCGAGACAACCGGCTTCTGTGCTGGCCGAACGGTAAACTGGGGCGTTGAGGCGATCGGCGATCATCTGCATCCAGAAGGTGCAGCGGGCGCCGCCGCCGGTGACGATGATGCCCTGGGGAATGAGGTCGGGCTGGAGCGACTGGAGCATGCCATCAAGAAGATCAACCATGCTATGGAGAATGGCGCGGGTGTAGAGGCCGTGGTCGGCGACGGAGGTGTGGTTGTCGCTGAAGCCGGGGTTGTCGGGGAGTTCCCAGGGGCACAGGGTGGCGGTGGGCAGCGGGGTATCGGCGGGTACGGCCTCGGCGAGTTGCAGCAGTTGTTCGATGGAATGTTCGGGGGCGTAGGTGTCGCGGTACCAGTTTAGGGCGCGGGTGCCGTGGTTGTGCCAGGCGATGCGGTAAAAACCTTTGCCGTTCATGCCGGGTCCCATGCAGAGTTTTGGGTCGACCTCATAGCGATCATCAAGGCAGGTGGCGCAGAGGACTGTGCCGGTTGAGACGCTAAAGGGGGCGGTTTTGCCTGCGCCGGCGCCGATGGCAGCCACGTGGTGATCGAGGCTGCCCACGACAACCGGAATTCCGCAGGGGAGGCCGAAAAGTTCTGAGCCGGCGCGGCTGACGTGGCCAGCGGTGGTGGCGGGGTAGAGAAGCTGGGGGAGTTGCCGTTCCGAAATGCCGGCGGCGGCGACGGCTTCCGGCCACCACTGGTTGCGGTTGATGTCCCACAGGCCAAGCAGTGCACAGCTGCCGCTGTCTCCGGTGCGGTTGCCGGTGAGATGGTACACGAGGTAATCAGGCAGTGTCATGATGTAGCGGGTGGCGACCCAGGTGTCGGGTTGATGTTTGCGGAACCAGTCGATGTTGGCAACCATCATTCCGGGTGCGATGTTGTTGAAGCCGACGGTTTTGAGAAACTCGTCGGTGTCTGCGAGGGAGCGGTAGGCGGGGGGGAATTGTTTTTCGCGGTGGTCGGTCCACACAATAAGAGGCGTGAGCGGCTGGCCGTGGTCGTCGGCAAGGAGGAAGGTGTTGGCCTGGGTGGAGTAGGCAACGGCCTGGATGTCGGAGAGAGAAGCACTAGCCTGGTTGGCTGCGCCAGCGATGGCAGTGTGCACCAGGTCGAGAAACTGCGTTACCGGCAGCTCTACCTTGCCAGAGGGATCGGTGTCATAGTTCGGCGAAGCTGAGCCTGTGCCTGCCAGTTTGCCGCTGGCAGTATAGAGGCAAGCCTTGTAGTTGGTAGTGCCAAGGTCGATACCCAGCACGAAGCCGTTTTCGGGATGAGACATTATTTATACGATCCCCGGTTGGTTTGCAAATGCTCATGCGGCCGCAGGGACCTAAAATCAAGCAGCGAGTTCCATAAGGGTTGATTTGCAGGAAGCCATCATGATGCTCAAACGGCATGAGGCATAATGGGCATTTCGACACGCAGAAATATGGGTTACTCTATTTTGCTGCCGCTGCAGTGTTGGCGATGATCAACCCGGCCGGCGCGGCGGAACAGCTAAGCTTAGAGCGACAGAAGCAGTACCTGGAAGACAGCCGGGCGATCAACATCAAGGGGCGCGGGCGCTACCCGATGACGACGCTGCAGGACAAGACCTGGCGTGATTGGCAGGAGCGTACGGGAGAGCTGCCGCCGGATTTCGCGCTGATGCCGTCGAAGCCGTTTCTGCCTGATCCGCTGGTGCTTGAGGTGGAGGGAACCACGAGGCCCGTGGCAACGAAGGAAGATTGGGAGGCAAGGCGGCGGCAGATCAGGGAGCAATACCAGTACTGGGTATCAGGCAACATGCCGCCGGCGCCGACCAACCTGGAGGCGCATGTGCTGGAAGATCGCGTGGATCCTGAAGGTGCGCGGGTGCAGATGATTGAACTGCGGTTTGGTCCGGAGCATAAGGGGAAGATGACGTTTGAGCTGATCATTCCGCCGGGGGATGAGCCACGGCCAGTTTACCTGACGCAGTGGAATCACCGGGACTGGGCGCAACTGGCAGTGCGGCGGGGATACATCGGGTGCGTGTATGCGGGGGCGGATGTGAAGGATGACTCTGACAGCTACCATGCACTTTATCCGGGCTATGAATGGTCGCAGCTGATGCGGCGGGCGTGGGGTGCATCGCGGGTGGTGGATTACCTGCTTACGCGGCAGGAGGTGAACAAGGAGCAGATTGCGATTACGGGTCACTCGCGCAACGGGAAGCAATCGCTGTGGGCTACGGCATTTGATGATCGCATCGGCGCAGTCATCAGCAGCAGCTGCGGCACGGGGGGCATCATGCCGTGGCGGTTTAGTGATCCGCAGTATTGCAACGAGACGCTGGATTGGATTACGGGCGTGGCAAATGTGTGGTTTCAGCCGCGGCTGCGCTATTTCTTCGGGCGGGAAGATAAACTGCCGGTGGATCAGAACCTGCTGCTGGCGTGCATAGCGCCGCGGCCACTGCTGATGCATTACAGCCACATGGAACACCAGAGTAATGCATGGGCGGCGGAGCAGTGTTACCATTCGGTGAAGACGGCTTATGAATTCCTGGGTGAGCCGGAGAACATCAGCATGCTGCCGCGGCAGGGTGAGCATGCGGTGGCGGCGCGAGACGTGGAGCAGGCGATTGATTTTCTGGACGCAAAGTTCGGCAGGCGGGATATCGAGTGGAAGACGCGGCTGCTGTTTGACTGGAATTTTGAGGATTGGGTGGCGGCGCACGCGGATGATGTGACTTCGGCAGCGGCGATGGAGTCGGTGGTATTGAAAGCCGGCTATGAGGACGTGGACGAGTTTCTCGAGCACAAGCAGCGGATGCGTCTGGCGCTGGATTGGCTGCTCGGTGAAGAGCCGGCGGGGGCGACGTCGTCGGAGATCGGTCCGACGCATCCGTCGCGGATCGACTGGATGGACAGCATCACGGGTAGGCCGGAGCCGAAGAAGACGAAACGCATTGATATCGGGCCATACGCGGCAATGGGTGATCATTTGCCGGGAACACTTTATGTGCCGGTGAACGATGATGGGACTACGCGGAGTGCCGCGGGCGAGAAGCTGCCGGTGATCATTTACCTGCATCAGTACGCGTATGCACATGGCTATGCCCTGGGCTACAGTGCGACCGGCGGGCGCGGATCGCAGCAGGTGTTTCAGCGGTTTACCGATGCCGGATTTGCGGTGTTTGCCATCGATATGTTCGGGTTTGGCACGCGGCTGATGGAGGCGCAAAATTTTTATCTGCGCCAGCCGGAATGGTCGAAGATGGGTAAGATGGTGAATGATGTTTCCGCGTGTGTGGATGCGTTGGAGACTTTTGATTTTGTCGACCAGGAATCTGTGTTTGTCGTGGGCGATACGATTGGGGGAATTGTGGGACTGATGGCGGCAGCGCAGGATGAGCGTATAGATGCGGTTGCTACCGTGGCAGCCTTTTCGCCGTGGCGGGCAAGCAATAGCCGCTATGAGAGCATTCGTGTGCATGCGCATCAGCATGGCTTCCTGCCGAGGCTGGGATTGTTCGCCGATGAGCCGGGGTGTGTGCCGGTTGATTTCGGTGAGATCCTGGCATGCGTTGCTCCGCGGCCGTTGATGGTAATTGCGCCGGAACTGGATCGCCACAGCGATCCAGATGCAGTGGCCGAGGCGGTGAAGCCGGTTCAGGCAGTGTACGAGCTAATGGGGGCAGGAGATGCCTTCCAGGTTGAGACTCCGCGGGAGATCAACCGCATGACACCGGAAATGCAGAAGGCGATTATTGGCTTTCTGTCTGACATGCGAAGCCGCAACAGTGGAAGCGTAAGAAAGCCTCAGTAATTTTCTGACGAAAGAACGCGAAGAAAAAAAGAAGAAGAAAAAGAGAAAGCGGTAATGCACCCCTAACCAGATGTCGCGTGTAAGCACAGAGGCGTCTGTCATCTTCTTGTTGAACTTCTTAGTTAAGGGAGCGTGCCCTTGGAAACTTTAGGTATTGTCTTGTTAGGACTGGGAGGCATCGGAGCCTTCCTGTGCGGACTCTGGCTTCTCTTTTTGCAGTTTCAATCTTCGGTGATCTGGGGTATTGTGTGCGTGTTTTTGCCGTTAGCTTCCCTGGCCTGGATAGTTGTATACTGGGATGAAGGCAAACAGCCATTCCTTTATGGCGTGGCCTTCGCGCTGTTGTTATTGGGCGGATCGGCATTGTCAGGGGTGCCGTTACGGTTTGATCTGCCGTCGCTGTAAGCAAGCGTTTCAAGGGCGGCTGTATCGAGCACAGTATTTTGAGTTGATTTTTGCTGGCCCTGGTGGTTCAAGGCGGGGCGTGGCTTGGGCCATGCTGCGTAGTACCATTTCATCGGGGTGAGCAACAATGGAAATACTGGGTTCAATACTTATGGTGGTAGGCGGGCTGGGAGCGCTGGCCTGTGGCATCTGGATGCTGATCCTGCAGTTTCAATCGTCGATTCTGTGGGGGCTGGCTTGCATCTTTGTTCCGTTTGTCGCACTCATCTGGTTGGCCATCTACTGGGAAGATGGCAAGTATCCATTCCTATATGCACTCGGCTTTTATGTGTTGCTGTTCGGCGGATCGTATATGGCGGGCCAGGAAGTGCCGCTGTTATCATAATAGAAACCCCGGGCGACTGGCGCTGCCCGGGGTTTAAAGTTTTGAGTGGCTGGCGGTTACAGCGTTTCCTTTAGAGCATTTCTTTGCGCAGGTATGCACCACTCTTTGGTGAGAGCAGCCCTGGTGCAATATCAAATACTGTTTTTGCGCCGTTATCGCCGCTCTGGTTCAGGCGATATGCCGCCCGGGCATAGGCGACCAGGACGCTTGAGGTGAACTCCGGGTTGCTGTCGAGTTTCAGTGAGTACTCGATGTTGTGGCTATTGGCTGGCGATGTTTTGCCGCTGCGGATGACGAAGCCGCCGTGGGGCATGGCCGAATGCTTTTCGCGCAGTTCTTTTTCCGAGATGAAATTGACGGTGGTGTCGTAGTCGCTGAAGTAATCGGGCATGGTTACGATGGCACGCTCCACTTCGGCGCGGTCAACGCCTTCTTCGAGTACCACATGGCATTCGCGGGTGTGTTTTTCCCGGGTGGTAAGTTCCGGCATTTCGCCGCTGCGGACTCGCTCTACAGCCGCGGGAACGGGAATGGTGTATTGCACTCCTGCACGCACGCCGTGCACGCGGCGAATGGCATCGGAGTGGCCCTGGCTTAGGCCGTGACCCCAGAATGTGTAGGTCGCGCCATCAGGCAGCACGGCTTCCCCGTACAGGCGGTTGATCGAAAACAGGCCGGGATCCCAGCCGACAGAAATAATGGCCGTGGTGCCGGCCCGGGTGGCGGCGGTTTCTACCGCGTCGAAATACTGCGGAATCTTTGCGTGGGTGTCAAAGCTGTCTACGGTATTAAAACGGGCTGCGAGGGCCGGTCCCTGGTCCGGCAGATCGCTCTTCGATCCGCCGCAGAGGATCAGCACGTCGATCTTGCCTTTGAAGCTTTCGATCTCGTCCAGGCTGTAGGCGCTTGCGCCTGCGGTTGACAGACTTAGTTCTGAAGGTGCGCGGCGGGTAAACACGCCTGCGAGTTCCATGTCGGTGTTATGAAGCAGCGCAGCCTCCACGCCGCGCCCAAGGTTGCCATATCCTACGATACCGATTCTGATCTTTGAAGTCATTCTCTCCACTTTCTCTCTCTTGCGGGATTGCCGCCCAATGCACCTATTACGCCGGCCGGTGTTTCTTGTCTTGAAATTTAGCCTTTATGATCGCGCCATTTACCCATTAATAATGCCAGGGCGGAGACAGATGAGCACTGAACACAACTACCGGTTTTCTTTTGGTCCATGGAACATCAGCGAGGGTGCAGATCCTTATGGTCCGCCTACGAGGCCTACGCGGGAACTGGCGTGGAAGATGTCGCAGGCAAAATCCATGGGCTATGACGCCATGATGTGGCACGACGACGACGTTGTGGCCGACATTGACAGCAAGAACAGCAACCAGGTTATGAAAGAAGCTGGCGATGTGCGCAAGATGCTCGATGATGCGGGGCTCATCTGCGAAATCCTGGCGCCGCGGCTGTGGTTTGCGGAGCAGACCATTGACGGCGCCTTCACAAGCAATGACCCGACGGCGCGGCAATATGCCATCGACCGGTCTCTGCAGTGTATCGATATAGCGCGCACCATGGGCACCGACCTTATTATCCTGTGGCTGGCCCGGGAAGGCAGCTATATGCGCGAGTCCAAAGACGCGCGCAAGAGCGTGGAGTACCTGGTGCAGGCTATCGACAAGATGCTGGAGCATGACAAGAGTATCCGTATCGCCATTGAGCCAAAGCCTAACGAACCTATGGATCACGCATACCTGCCCTCTATTGGTCACGCACTGGCTGTGTCCCAGCTTTGCAGCGATCCGAAGCGTGTGGGCGGCGTTGTAGAAAGTGCCCATAGCATTCTGGCAGGTTTTGATCCGGCGGACGATATGGCCTTCGCAATGGCATTGGGCAAACTTTGGTCAATACACCTGAACGACCAGAACGGGCTTAAGTTTGACCAGGACAAGCCATTTGGCAGCGCGAACCTGCGGGTGGCATTCAACCAGGTCCGGGTGCTTGAGCAGAACAAGTATGGCTCCAACGGCGAATGCGTAGCTTTTGACGTGCACCCGTTCCGGCCGACCAAGCCGGAGCATCATCTCGACCACCTGATCAACAGCCGCAAAACCTTTCTGCGCCTGGTGGATAAGGTGCGGACGTTTGACGAAGCCACGGCTCAGAGCCTGATTAAAGACCGTAACTACCAGGCCCTTGACCAACTGGTGCTTGAGCACCTGATGGGGTAACTGTAACAATGCTGATCCCCAGTCCCGGTGCAAATAATCAGGGCAAAACTTTATAGCAGCAGGTAACCAGGAGCAGCAGTTGAAACCTATTGAAATAGTTGTGGTAGGCGCGGGGTGCCGCGGTGCAGGGTATGCCATGCATGCGGCCACATTTCCGGATAAAGTGCGCATTACGGCCGTCGCAGAGCCTCGGGATTATCACAGAAATCAGTTTGCTGCAACATACGGTTTACCTGCTGACCGCGTCTTCGCCAGCTGGGAGGAACTGGCAGCGCTGCCGCGCGTTGCAGACGCTGTCATTATTGCCACGCAGGATGAAATGCACCTGGAGCCGGCGCTGCGGTTTGCGGAACTGGGCTACCACATCATGCTGGAAAAGCCGATGGCGCCTGATCCCATTGAGTGCCGGCAGATCTATGATGCGGCTATCCAGAACAACATTATTTTTGCCGTCTGCCATGTGATGCGATATACACCGTACACTCAAAAGCTCAAGGAGCTGCTGGATGCCGGGGTTGTTGGCCAGGTGATAAACATGCAGCACCTGGAACCGGTGGGCTACTGGCACCAGGCTCATTCGTTTGTTCGCGGCAACTGGCGGCGTGAGGATGAAAGCTCGCCCATGCTGCTGTCGAAATCGTGCCATGACCTCGACTGGATAAGGTACCTTGTGGGGCGGCCCTGCACCCGCATAACTTCTTTTGGTTCGCTGGTGCACTTCCGGGCAGACCAGAAGCCGGAAGGAGCCGGTGAGCGCTGCCTCACCTGCGACATCGAGCCTAAATGCCCTTACTCTGCCAAAAAGATCTACCTTGGCAAGTACCACGAGGGAGTGCGGGATTGGCCGCTTTCGGTATTAACGCCGGAAGTGACCCTGGAAAACCTGGTGGAAGCGCTGGAGGCAGGACCCTATGGGCGCTGTGTGTACGGGTGCGACAATGATGTGGTTGATAACCAGGTTGTTAACATGGAGTTTGAAGGCGGGCTGACGGCCTCATTCACCATGGTGGCGTTTACCGATCATAGTCACCGCAAAACCCGCGTTTTCGGCACCCATGGCATGCTCGAGGGGGATGGCGAATTCATCAAGGTTAACGATTTTCTTACTGACGAGACGACCACCTATGACACCGGCACAACTGAAGCCTCGCTTGTTGGCGGCCATGGCGGCGGCGATTACTTCCTGGTAAAGTCGTTTGTAGAAGCCGTGTATGCGGGCGACCCTTCCCTGGTTTTATCCGGCCCGGTGGAAACGCTGGAAAGCCACCTGATGGTGTTTGCGGCAGAAGAGGCACGCAGAACCAATACGGTTGTGCAGATGGAAGAATACAGCAGCCGTATTATCCCTAAGCCTGCGGTTTGTGGAAGTAGCCGCTAGGGTAGGAGCTATTCAGCAGGTGGTTATCGTCCGCGGCTAAAGAGGTTTTTTACGCCGCTTAGCAGCCCGCCGCGCTCCTGCTCGGGCTCCGCCGCCTGTTGAGGCTGTTGATTTGATGATGCGGGTGCTGCTGCCGTGTTGCCGATGTTGCCTTCGAATCCAGGCGGGATGCCCGCTTCCGGTTCAGACGGAGCCTGTTCACGGGTGCCTTCGCGTTCAGTTCTGCGCGCATTAGCGCGTTCAGCAATTTGACTGTCGGTAATTTCCCGTCGTGTCACCTGCCACCCATTGCTGTGGGTGGTAACTGGCTGGCCGGGTGCATCCGGGGGGTTGGCCGAGACGCTTCCAACGGTCATCATTTCACCGCGCACGGGCATCTGGCCCTGCTGCGCCAGCGGCTGAAGGCTTCCTGCATCCTGACCTAATCCCGGATCCTGTGCCTGGGCTTGCGCCTGTGCCTGTACCTGTCGTGCGGCGTAGGCCTGTGCTGCCTTCATCTGGGCATCAATTTCAGCGTTCTGCTGCTGCTCGTCCTGTTGACGCCGGGCCTGCATCGCCCGCAGCTGGAGAGCCTGTTGTTCCGGTGTCAGGTTTGGAACTGGCGTTGCAATGGTTCCGACTGCCAGGGGTGTTGCGTAATTCTGCGCGCCCGGGGCTGCAGAAGCTACGGCAGGATCAGGGGCCGGCTGTTCAGAGTTTTCCCCTACGGTCATGGTCTGACCCGGGGCATAGCCTCTTGAATTGGGAAGCTCGCCTGCCGTAGCCATGCGCTGTTGTACCGGCGGCTGCCCACCAGGCTGCACGGGAGGCGCAGGTGCGCCGCCTGCCCTTTGCTCAACCGGGGTTCCCGGCGCAAACAGAAGCTGTCCAGTGGCGGCAGCCTGCTGGATCGGACGCTGCCCCCGCGGAGCCGAGACCGTTGCCTTGGCCGGTGTTTCTTTTTTTGATTCGGCCTTTGAAGATTCTTTGGCCTTCTCATCTTCCGACTTTGACTCGGCTACCTTAATTTCCTTCTTTGGCGAAAGCTCAACTTCTTCTTCCTCGCGGGCATCAGCCAGGGCGTCTTCGCGAAGATCTTTCTTCAGTTTCTCCACCACGAGTTCTTTTGCGCCTTCGAAATCATCGCGGGCTTCTTTTTCTGCAACCAGCTTGTAGATGCGGTAGCCATCTTCGGATTCCAGCACGCCGCTTACCTGGCCCGGCTTCAGATCCGCGACGGCCTTTACCAGCTCAGGCTTCGCCTTTTCTTCTTCTTCGGGCGTTATCCAGCCAAGGTTGCCGCCTTTGCTTTTGCTGGGAGCCTGGCTGGTGGTGCGGGCCAGCAGGCCGAAGTCAGTACCACCGGCTGCCTGGCGCTGGAGGCGGCTCATCTCGCTAGCCAACCGTTTTGCCTGCTTTTCATCCTCGGGTTTCGCTTTAAAGATTTCCATTACCTGCACCTGCCGAGGCGCATAGAACTCTTTGGGTGTTTTCTCGTAAACCTTGCGAAGCTCTTCTTCCGGGTACTTCTGTTCCAGTTGTTCTTCCACCAGTTTTTCGCTTAGGGCAATGGCTCCCAGGTTCAGCTCGATTTCCGCCTTGGTAAAGCCGACTTCGGCCATACCCTTCTTCCAGTCATCGATCTCAAAATCTGGCCGCATTTCCGCGTATCGGTCCACTTCGCTGGACGACAGGTTAAGCTCCTGCTTGCGAGCCTGCTCAGCGGCAGCCGTAATCATAGTCCAGCTTCTCACCGCTTCGGTAATCTTTTCCTGGCGGTTTTCCGGCGTAACGGTTTCTTCTTTAAGCTTAGCAGCTACCTGTGCCAGCCGCGCGGCCTGGTCTTCGGTGAGCTCTTTCTCGTTTACCCGTGCCGCGATGGCATCGGGTTCGGCGCTTACTACAGCGGTAGTATCATCGGTACCTGAAACAGCAAGCGCCTGACCGCTTGAACCGTCAGGGTTCGTGCTGTCAGGCGACTCGGAGCCGGATTCAGGGGCGTCCGCATCAGACCGCCGCTGATCCGGGTCCTGGATAGGCGGTGGCCTCAGCGTTGGCGCAGCGGGTAGGTCCCACTTGCCGCCACCTGGCGGTGTGGCATCAGGCGGGAAAAGAAGCGGAGCCTGCCCACTTCCCGCTGCTCCTGTGCCTGTGCCAGGGAAGGCCGGCACGGTTCCATCTTTAGTAATAGTCGGTTCAAATCCCAGCGGGGGCTCTGTGGCAGTTTCGCTTTTGCCACGGCTGATCATCATGCCCGCATCAGGGGAACCGGTATTTCCACGAACACCGATCATGTTTGAAGGTGTCGGTTTGCCCGTTACGCTATCCCACCCAGAGCCCATGTTGGTAGTGGAGCCAGTGAGGCTTGGCGGCGTCATCAAGCCGGTGGGATTATTGAGGCCCGAGCCGGTAAAGCCGCCAGGTGCGGGAAACGGGCTGCCAGTATTGCCGGCAGGACCGCCAACATTGCTTTGCAAAGGGAGAAAGCTGTTGGTCTGCGGAAGAGCGGTCTGTGGTGTCACCGTTACGATGGTCTGCTGGGCAGGGGTGGCAATGCCGCCCGGAATTGCCATGCCAGGTACCGCCGGGGTAGCCTGGGGAAACGCCACGCCGCCCTTTGTCATCATCTCCCTGGCAATTTGCTCAGGGCTTTTTCCTACATGAGGGTTGGCCGTGGGTTGTACGGGGGCCGGGGTGGCAGGCACGGTCTGGGCTGCGCCCACAAGGTGCGGGTCCAGGGGCAGATCGGCCAGGCTTGCATCTTCGGCCGCAGGGGTGGCGCTGGGTGCTGGTTTATCACCCTGTTTACGGCGTTCCCATGCGTCTGCGCCAGTTCCGCCTGCGCGTTCGTTGCCTTCGCGGTCCGCGCTTTCCCCTTCGCCGGCACGATCGCCTTCATAAAAGGAGTCATTGTCGTTTCGGGGGCCGCGATCTACAAAGACCACCGCCACTATTACGCAAACCAGAAACGAGAAGACAAACAGGGCTGTCGTAAAGGAAACTTTTAATTTACCCATCGTTTAAACCACCAACTCCACCACTCGGTCTGCCGTAAGAACAAATCTGCTGGCAGAACGTTTGAAAGGACTCCAAAATTCAGGCGGGGGCGCAAGAAGAATCGTGACCCAGGTGGAGGGGACGGCCCCGGCCGTTAAAAATAAAAAAACCGGGTCCTGGAGACGGCACGACCCCAGACCCGGACAAGTTGTTCAGATGCCTGCTACGCCAGGGGCGTAGATCAGGCGGTAGCTTCTTTTTTTGTGTTGTAGCGCTGACGGAACTTTTCTACGCGGCCAGCCGTATCAATAAAGCGCTGCTTGCCCGTAAAGAACGGGTGACAGTTTGCGCAAATTTCGAGGCGCTGTTCAGTCTTGGTGCTGCGCACATTGTAAACGGCACCGCAGGCACAGGTAATCGTGGCCAGCTGGTAATCCGGATGCGTATCTTTTTTCATTTTTAATGCTCCCTTAATGGTACCGCCGGCGCTGGATCGAAGCGTTCCTTTAGACTAGCGGAAGCCAGGATATCCGTACGGCGGATTTATCGCATCGTCTGGCTACCGCTGGCCGCCGCTCCTATTCTCCGGCTGCTGGTGAAGCCCCCTTGCAAACTGTCCACAGCCCTTATAGCCGTTGTAGCCATGTATAAATCTCTATTGTTAATCTGCGTAATCATTGCGACGCTGCCAGGTGCCATCTTCGCCTCCTGCACGACCATACCTCTCCAGTATCGCTACGCCCTCCTTGGTAATCCGGTAGCTTACCCTGAATGGACCGAACAGAACCTGGCGGCTGTAAAAGCTGCTGGATTTAATGCCATTCAGCTAAATATAGCTTGGCTGCGCCGGCCCAATGACGAGGCACTTAACCTGAACGACGTGGTTACGTTGCCGGGAGATGAAGAAGCCAGCCGCACACGCGAGCGTCGGGAGGAACTGCAGCGGCGATGTGCACTGGCCAAAAAGGTGGGCCTGCGCACCATGTTCCACTTCGGCAGCCCTTTTATGTGGCGCAATCCCGAGACTGGCACCATACATCGGCAGAACCCGGCGGCGTTCCAGGACAACTGGTATGAGGTGCAGGATCCGCGGGTGGTAGAGTATGAACTCGGGCTTCTGCGCGAGTTCCGCCGTGCATTCCCGGATGTGGACGATCTGCTGGTCTACACGTATGATCAGGATGCCTGGCAGGTGAGCGAGTTCAGTTCGAGTACGCTCAGCCGGGGTAAGCCGCTCCATAAGCGTCTGCCGCAGTACCTGGCGAAGCTGCACGAGGTCTGGACTTCCGATCGTAAAGAGAGTATTGACCCTATGTTCTGGTGGGAGCCGTGGGAGCTTTCAGCCGGGCAGGTTTACAGCTGTCTGCCGGCGCTGCCTCACGATCGGTTCGGGCTTATGCTGCACAACAACATTGCCGAGGTGCAGATTTCCATGCCGGTGGACGTGTGGTTTCGCAATACGGCACGAATGGCTGCCGGGCTTGGCATTCCTGTGGTAGGGGAGGGGTTTTTCGGTAGCGCCACAGAAGAAATAGAACCGTTGTCTTTCCCGTTTCCCCGGCTGACGGACGAGCAGTTTCTTGCCATGGCTCGGGTGCCTGGGGTGGTGGGCGTAAAAGAGTATTTTGGCGTATTGCCAGGGGTGGGAGACCTTAACTTGGCCATGTTCACCGCGCGCGTAAACCAGCCCGATGCCTGCACTGCGGACCTGCTGACGTCAATCACTGAGCCGTTTGGCCCGGCGCAGCCGCTGGCGCTGAGGTGGCTGGAAGAGCTTTCGGCGGCAATGCAGACGTTTCCGTGGGACGCTTCCTGGTATGCCCGCCTGGCAGGCACTGCAGATCCGGACCATGGCTGGCACGCAGCTTTTATCCGGGGTCAGCAGGTGGAAACTCCCAGCTGGGAAAGCACGCGGAGAGCTCATTTTATGATTACGGAAGACCGCCAGCCCCACCCGTTCCTGCTGGACGATGTGCAGCTGCGGCTGGCGGTGTGTGGGCAGCACCTGGAAAGGGCGTTGACGGCGGGTAAAGAATTGGTTGCGCAGGTGAGCGCGGAGCCGCAGCGGACAATGGTGAGCAAGGCACTGGAGGACATAAGGAAGTTTAGAACAGTGGCGCGAAGTTATGAATTGCACCTGCGTGAGACGAACGTGGCGCGGCTGTTAAGGGAAGATGCGGTGGCGGGGCGCGAGTTGGCGCCGCACCTGGTAGCGGAGATGGAAGAGCTGCTTGCCGCCGACGCAGAGAATGCGCCTGATGGGCGGGCGAAGGGGATGCTTGAGCTGTTCCAGCGGGACCCGAAGGCGTTTGTGCTAGAGCATCTGAAGCCAATCGATCACCAGCCGCGGGAAAAGGGTGTTTTTACGCTGACGACAAGGTAAGGGATGACGGTTAGTGCTGAAAATGTGCATTCCTGTTGCACTGTCTGCTGCTGAAACTAGGTGTAGCTGAATGACATCAGCTGATCTATGTGCAATATGCGGCAGCCCGTTGGCCCAAATGGGCAAGGGTTCGCCCTACGCGACCTGCTCGCAGTGTGGTACGGTGCAGCTGTTGAAGCTGCCGGACCATGAGAGTAATGCCGCGTTTGAAGGTGAGGCTGCTGCCGCTGAGATGGTGGCTGCGGATGATGCGCGCGCGGGTTACCTGCTTCGCAGGCTGAAGATGGTGGATAAGCCGTTATCAGACATCACGGCGCCGCGGCTGCTGGAGGTTGGGTGCTCTTCGGGGAAGCTGCTGAGCCTTGCTGCAGACCGAGGGTGGTCGGTCACAGGTATCGAGATGTCTGCGCAATTGGCTGTGGAAGCGCGCAGGTTGAACCCGCAGGCGCATATTCTCGCTGGCGACATCCTGCAGTTGGACCTCGCAAATGTGCGGCAGTTTGACGCCGTAGTGGCGCTGGATGTGATTGAGCATGTGCTGGATCCGCGGGAATTTCTGCGGCGGATGCATGGACTTCTTGCACCGGGCGGGCAATTGCTGCTGCAAACGCCCAATGCGCGGTCGCTAAGGGCACGACTTCATAAGGACCGCTGGAACATGCTGATTCCTGAGTACCATTTTTTTCTATTCTCGCCTCGGGGGCTGTCGGGTGTGTTGGAGTCGGTGGGGTTCCAGGTGCAGTCGTTGGTTACGGTGAGTGGAAGCGGCAGGGAGACGGGTGTCGGTGCGATAGTGGCCAGTTTAAAGGAATTGGGGTTAGGTGTAGGGAAGTTGGGAAACGCCATGGTGGTGAAAGCGATAAAGGGTTGATTCTGGTCGGACAGAAGACGGCTGTTCTGGGTTGTTGAGGTGAGATTTTTGCGGCCCTTTCAGGGCTACTTCGTGGGGGGATGGGGACCCGGGGTTTAGTCGTCGTCCGCTATGCGGACTTCCTCCTGCACCCCGGGCTATCACCCCTGGCCCCTGCGGGGCGTTGATGCATGCGGTGCGATCGGGCACATACGTAACAGTTTTTTCTGGAAAGCCGTCTCGCGTCGCGATTTTGTTTTGTCATCCGCGGCCCAACTATCCAAAAATTCTTAACAGACAACAACCTGATAAGATGCATTAGTGCCAGTTTGCCGCCGTTTGATTGATTGCTTCCTCTACTTGCTCGCTAAAGCGATTCCCAAAAACCTCAGATTCCTTTCCATATATGCCTTTGACAATCTCGCTTTGGTATTAAAGACGCTTCTCACAATGATTTATGGAGCCGGATGTTTTGAGGCAGACTTTTCGAAGGATTTGGTGCGGTAAAGCAGCGCGGTGTATTGCTGTATCTCTTGCGGTAGCAGTATTGTGCAGTCCGGGTATGGCTGAACAGACCGAGCCGCAAAAGCTTGTCCCCATCCGCGGCGTTCCGTTTCCCTCGCCTACGCCTTCGTTGCAGGTCCAGGCAACTCCAGTTCCCCAGGTGCAGCCGGCTTTCGTACAGCAGCCGCCGCTAACTCAGCAGGCGCCAGCCCTTCCCACGGTTGCGGCGGGTACTCCCGTGCCTTCTGAAACTGCAGGATCGCTTCAGCCTCCGGCAGCAACACCGCAGTCTGCAACCCTTCTACCTCAAGACCTGGCAGCACGGCAGGCGGCTGCGCTTGCCGCTTCAGTGGTGCCGCCGGCTCGCGCCAGTGCCGATATAACAACCCTGGCTGGCGAGTACAGCTATGGCAACGGGTTCAATATCAACTGCACCCTCGAAATATCAACCGATGGCAGGTTCCTTTATAAACGGTGTGACTGCGAAGACGTAGTGGACCAGAGCACCGGCCGGATCAAACTGGATGACCAGGGGAATGTAGTTCTCGAACCGGTTCAGCCGCGGGCATCGTGGCCGCGGGGTACTGCCCCGGTATTGATCCCGGTATCATGGGGGCAGCGCCTTTACCTGGTGCCGCAGGATGATGTGCTTGGGTTTGTGAACCAGGTAAATCGTGGCCAGGAACCTGTATCACGGGGAAGCATGGGCAGCTACTATTTGCGGGAAGGCGACTGGGACCGCCCAACAACAGGCTTGCCGACGCTGCCCGAGGAGTGGAAATCGCGGATTCTGGAAGATGCTGTAGAAGGGGTGGTTGCTGGCAAAGATCCAAGCGGCCGCTGGATTATCAACCGGGGAAAAGAACATGGCATCTATGACCAGATGGAACTGACCGCATGGAGTCCCGGTGGGCGTAGATTTCTGAATTTGCGGGTTACGGAAACCGGCACGGAAACCAGCGCTGTGGAAGTTCTATCTGCGCCGCCGAATGTATCTGTCCAGGGCTGGACGGTGAGCTCACGAATGACTCCGCCCGGCGCCGCCCCGGCTGAATCTGCCAGTACCGAGTAATCATCGGAGCCTGAGCCTGAACTGCCTTAATCGCCCGCTATACCAGACAGCCATCGCAGTGTTATTGCTGGCGGCACCTGGATTGTCGGTGGCGCAGGAGACTACTGCTCCGGTTAATAATGCGCAGCCTGCCGCGATTCACCAGGTGGGTATTGTGCGGAGTGGTGTGCCCATATGCGGCGGACACCTGTCATTGCCCGGCTTTGTGCACCGGCAGGGCTGGTTTATGGCAGATGCGTGGCTGGATTTCTCTGCACTTTATATCATCCCGCCTCAAATGACGACCCTGCATCAGACATACAGAGTGCGGCAGGGCGCTAATGGGACGGTGCAGGCATGGTACCCCTACGCGGCTGGCACTTCGCGCACGCTTGTGGAGTGGCGCGGGGTGCAGACGGGCGTGATGGCCGACGGGCCGGAGACGACGCACCCGGTGTGGATGCAGGCACGGGCTGTGGAGAGCGCGGCTACTGTAAAAGTCCATAAGGACGATGCTGGCCGTCTGGCAAATATAGGGTACGACGATCCGGGCACCACAGAAGGTGACGTTTACCTGTTCATGCGGTCAACTCTAGACAGAACGAGCGTACCGCTGAGGGCGAAGTACGATCAGGCGCGGCGGGAGTTCGTAATAACTCCGCAGAAAGATTTGCCGGCTACGGCTGATACTGTGCACGCCTGGCTGGTTCAGGCGAAATCTGAAGAAGAAGTTCTGGCGCAGCGGTTTCAGCTGGCTGCTGCGGATGGCGAAATATTGCTGACGCGTACATCTGCGGAGTTTGGAGCCCTG
>JAKFFN010000020.1:0-4886 GCA_036675025.1 Candidatus Sumerlaeales bacterium
ACTTCAGCAAGTCGATCAGACCGTCCTTGATGCTATCAATATGGTGCGGGCCAGAGCGTATAAGGTAGACTACACAAACACCGCCGCCTATCCTGCGGTCACCTCGATGGACCCGGGCGAATTGAGAAAAACGATCCGGTTTGAGCGTAGAATGGAGTTTGCTTTCGAGGGGAACCGCTATCGAGACATCATCCGATGGAAGATTGCCGAAAAGGCGCTGAACCAAAGTATCTACGGACTGCTGGATCCTGCTGTATTGAAAGAACAGATTGTTGCAAAAGGCCTTTGGTTTTTCCCCATGACGCCTGATGTGGATGAAAACGGAATCGCCAATTTGGCTGCCATGTATGAGGCAGGCTTGGCAAAAAGACTCGCTGTCCGCACGTTCTACGCGTCCAAGCAATATCTGTGGCCACTTCCTACCAAGGAAATCCTGATCAACGACAACTTGGTTCAGAATCCGGGATATTAACAAATCAACGCATAGGATGCTTCGGCCGGAAATCACCGTATCGGGTCGAGGCATCCTATTTACCTTTTAGTCTAATAATCTTCTAAATTGACAGGTAAAAAAACGACCTGTCCTCAGCCAGTAATCCCATGAAAATTTTGTCAAAGGTTTCGGCCGCAATGGCTCTAGGAGCTTTGTTTTCATTTCAGCAAGAAGCTCACACGCAAGACACCGCCTCTTTCAGGGAGTTTAGCGGCATCTATCCCCACCTAGCCTACTACAACAAGGAGGGTGAATGTGGCACCGGAGCGGTAGTTCCCTGGGCAAACCGGCTTTGGGTCGTGACTTATGGCCCTCATCTACCATTTGGATCATCGGACAAGCTCTACGAGATCTCTGAGGATCTGAAAATAACAACACGGGAGGAGAGCATCGGTGGAACTCCTGCCAACCGGATGATCCACCGTGAGAGTAATCAACTGTTTATCGGGCCCTATGCGATCGACGCCGAGGCAAAGGTCCGCACGATACCATACGAGCAGATGCCAGGGAGACATACCGGAAACGCGCGCCATCTTAGCGATCCGGAAAACAAGATTTACTATGGTACCATGGAAGAAGGATTCTACGAAGTAGATGTACATTCCCTGGCAGTCAAGCAGCTCTATATTGATGGCAACGTGGTCCGAAAAGAAGGCAATGCCGCTCAGTTTAGCCCGCTTTTACCCGGCGCCCATGGCAAGGGGCTCTACTCCGGTCAGGGCGTGATGGTCTATTCCAACAACGGGGAAGACGTCCCGGAAGCACTCAAACAATTTGACATCGAAGCAGGTGCGTTGGCAGAATGGGACGGCAGAAACTGGAATGTAGTCAGACGAAATCAATTTGTAGAGGTGACCGGACCAGGTGGGATTTATGGAAATCAAAATCCGGAAACTGACGCCATTTGGGCGACCGGCTGGGATCACAGGTCGGTCCTGCTCGGCGTAAGAAGCCCATCAGGCTGGTCTTTTTACCGACTCCCAAAAGCCAGCCATAGCTATGACGGAGCACACGGCTGGAATACCGAGTGGCCACGGATCAGAAATGTAGGCACCGAGACGGACCCCGATTACCTGATGACCATGCACGGCCTTTTCTGGGATTTCCCCGCAGCTTTTACCAAAGAAAACAGCGCGGGCATCCGTCCCCGATCAGCGTATCTGAAGGTGATTGGCGACTTTACCCGTTGGCAGGGCCAGCTGGTCTTCGGGACCGACGATTCTGCCCAAAAGGAATTTTTGAACAAACGCAAAGTAAAAGGCGGCATCGAAGGTCCCGGCCAATCCAATTCCAACTTATGGTTCACGAGCTTGGACAAGCCGGACAATTTGGGACCGTCTACCGCAGAGGGCGCGCTCTACATCTCAGAGGAAATCCAGGCAGGTCTAGCCTCAGAACCTTTTCTATTCACGGGCTGGGATGAACGCGTAGCATGGATCGCCAACGAAGGCACGCAATCGACCACCTTCGAATTTGAGGTCGACAAGGCCGGCAACAATCAATGGAAGTCACTGAAGCAAATCGAGGTGAAAGCCGGCCAATCCGTGTTTATCCCCTTTTCTAAGACAGAATCGGGAGAATGGATCCGGGTAAAGACAGACAAAACCACCAAAGCCACCGTCCATTTTTCCTATACAGACCGTGGCCGGTTTACGTCCAAGAGCTCCAAAAAATTCACAGGCCTTGCCACCGTAGTAGACCAAAAAGCGACTTCGGGCCTGCTGTATGGTTTGGGGGACGACCGGCGGGCGCTTGGCATACTGGCGGGTGAAACTACCGGCGGAACATTTAAAGAATCTGGCTATTACGAGCTCGACGGAGCGATGAATCTGGTCAAAAAGAATGACCCAACGACCGCAGCGTTCATCCGGTCAAAATTTGCGATTCCGACAAACGTAGTGAGTGTGGATGCAGCGTCCGTAGTAGTAGTTGATGATTCTGGCAGAAGATGGCGACTTCCAAAAGGCGATTCAAATTACGATCAAATGCTTGCTTCCGGAAGCCTGAGAGTGGCCAGAGAAGTCGCCACTGAGCGCGATCTGATGAATCTCCACGGTACTTTTTATGAGTTGCCTGCGGAAAATGCGGATGGCTTTGCCAAGGTCCGTCCAGTCGCCTCGCATAATCTGGCTATCCGTGACTATGCATCCTACCGCGGATTGCTCGTACTAACCGGCGTTGTTGAAAATGCGACAAACGACTCCCATATCATCCGGTCTAAAGACGGAAAAGCCGCTGTGTGGGCCGGAGCTATAGATGACCTCTGGGAGCTTGGAAAACCTACCGGACAGGGCGGTCCATGGAAAGACACCCAAGTAGTCGCCAACATTCCTTCAGACCCGTATCTGATCGGATTTTATGACAAGAAGACGCTGGAGCTTTCTCATGATTCCTCCTCTCCTGTCACCTTCAGGATCGAAGTGGAACCGATCGGCCACGGTCCGTGGATGACCTACAAAGAAGTTGTGGTTAAACCGGGGGAAACGTTCAGGTATACTTTTCCAGATCCCTTTCAGGCGCGTTGGATCCGTTTCCAATCTGCATCATCCTGCAAAACGACCGCCTGGCTCAGCTACGAATAGCTTTTAAACCTTTATTCACCATCATCTAATTCCCCGATTTGCAATCTGCTGTATGGGTTATCTTGATTTCGCTACCATTATCCTGTTCACCCTGATCATCCTGGTGGTCGGTCTTTCTTTTGGAAAACAGGGAGGAGACTTAAAGTCCTTCTTTGCAGCTGGAGGAGCAGTCCCCTGGGGGATAAATGGGCTTTCTCTGTTTATGAGTTTTTTCTCCGCTGGCACCTTCGTCGTCTGGGGATCGATTGCCTACGAATACGGGTTGGTTGCAATCACGATCCAGATGATGATGTGCCTCGCAGGCTTTCTCATCGGCCGTTTTATCGCACCAAAGTGGCGGGAGACCAATGCCCTTACCGTGGCAGAATACCTAACCAATCGCTTTGGCATCAAGATCCAGCGTTACTATACTTACCTGTTCCTCTTCCTCTCTCTCGGTTACACCGGTGCGTTTCTGTATCCCGTTGCCAAGATCGTCAACGTAAGTACAGGTCTTGATATTTACTACTCGATCATCTTGCTGGGGGGAATTATCATGGTTTATACCGCTGTAGGTGGACTTTGGGCGGTGGTCGTGACTGATGTCCTTCAGTTTGTGATTCTCACTGCAGCTGTGCTTATTGTGGTGCCGCTTTCGCTGGATGCGGTCGACGGTTTTGGCAATTTCGTCTCGTCGGCTCCGGACACTTTTTTCAATGCTTTTGCCGGCGAATATACGCCCCTGTTCATTGTTGCTTTCTGCCTATACAATCTGGTATTTATTGGAGGAAACTGGGCCTATGTGCAGCGGTACACTTCAGCCCGGGACAAGCGATCAGCCAGCAAGGTCGGCTATCTGTTTGGAGGATTATATCTGATCAGTCCGATCCTCTGGATGCTGCCCCCTATGATTTACCGCGTGCTGGAACCCGGACTTTCCGGCCTGGAATCAGAAGGTGCCTACCTCTTGATGTGCCAGCGCGTTCTCCCCGCCGGAGCTGAAGAGCGCCTTGTAGAAGAGGATCGTCTCGAAGCCTTCGCGATACACCGCAAGGAACGCAGCCGACGCGAGCGCCAGCATCGAGCCGCTCGAGACCGCGTCCTCCACCCGGCTCTTCACGAAATGCGTCCACTTCACCACTTCCATCTTCGAGAGCAGCCAGTAGCTGACATAGAACAGCACCACCACGGCGACCAGCATGGTGATGCCTTCGAGCGTCTCCTGGTGCCGGGCCGAGAGGTGGAACACCGTCTCGATCAGGACCGCAGTCAGCCCGCTCGCCGCCAGCGCCAGGATGACACCGATATGAATGTCGCGGCGGCGCTCGCCGGCACCGGTCTTCACCAGGAAGGTCAGCAGCGCGCCGACCACCAGGATCGCCTCCACGCCCTCGCGCAGCAGCAGCACCATCGACTGGACGAACATCCCCATCGTCGACGGGCGCTCGGCGAAACTCCGCTCGGCCACCTCCAGCCCGCTCATCAGCGCGGCCTCGACTTCGGTGAGTGATGCCTCGCCGTCGCCGGCACGGGCGCGAAGCTCCCCGAAGGCTGCTTCGAGGTCGGCAGCGAGTCCCGCGTTCCGGAGGCGGAGCGTACGCTCGACCTGCTCGAATGCGATGTAGGCATCCAGCGCCATCGACTGGGCCGCCTCCTGCTGACCGGCGGCCGCAAGCGCGACACTCGAATCGATGGCGCCCCGGACCTGTGCGAAGACCCGTGCCGCCTGGGCCGCGTCGGGACCACCGGTGCCGGCGCTCCGCACCGCTGCCAGTGTGGCGAGCGCGTCATTCCCATTACCGCCGAGACTGGCGAGGATGGCGATATCCGAC
>JAKFFN010000150.1:0-4874 GCA_036675025.1 Candidatus Sumerlaeales bacterium
CCGCTTCCAGAAAGACAAGCAGGACGTTACCGCAATTATGCGCGACTGGGCCGACCAGCTTAAGGCTAAAGGAATCAGAGCTATCTCCGGTAACATCGTTGCGGATGATTCCTATTTTGATGAAGTGTATTTTCACCCCGGCTGGGCGCCCGGTGAACGGGGCGAATGGTACTCGGCAGAGGTCAGCGCGCTGGCGTTTAATGATAATTGTGTAGACGTCAGCTGGTCAGCCAAAGGCAAGCTGCCAGGCAGCCAGGCAGGTTACACGCTGAACCCCGATACATCCTACGTAGATTTCACCAGCCAGGTGGATGTGGCTGCCAAAGGACGCGCTACCGAGCGCTATTACCAGCGCGGCGCCGATAGCAATGCCATCACCGCGACGGGAAACCTGACAGTCGATACTACCAACCTCGACAGCGCCGCTGTACATGACGGCGCGCTTTACGCGGCCTCCGTTTTGCGGGAGGTTCTTGAGAAGGAAGGAATCAAGGTTGGCGGAAGGGCAGTTAAAGGACGCGGCGCCGCAGCGCGCCTGGGCGCAAGCCAGCTGCTCCTTGAACATGCCTCACCGTCGCTGCTTACCGTCTGCGAGATCATTAACCTGAACAGCCAGAACTTCTACGCTGAGTGCGTAAGCAAAGCCCTCGGCAGAGAAAAAGCCGGCCAGGGCAGCTGGGAAGCCGGCAGCCATGTAATCGAATCCTTCTGCAAAAGCGCAGGAATCTACTCAACGGGTCACGATGCGGTGGACGGCAGTGGCCTGGCGGAAAAGAACCGGGTAACAGGTCGTCAACTGGTTGATATTCTGCGCTATATGGACACCAATGGTCTCAAACAGCAGTGGCGCGGAACGCTACCCCGGGGTGGAGAGCGCGGCAGCCTGAAGAGTCGCTTCCAAGGCAGCGAAAAAGGCCGCTCCGTAGACAGTCGCATCTATGGCAAAACTGGACTTATCGGCGGCGTACGCTCACTGAGCGGCATTTTGACCGACTCCCGGGGCCGCGAAATGTACTACAGTATCATTTTGAACCAGTTGCCCGGCAAAGAAGCATCCAAGGGAATGGAACTGATCGACGACCTGGCGATTGACCTCGCCAGCTCAGGCCGATAATAATGGCCCCGTGCGAGCAGCGCCGGCGCTCGCTCGTTAATGGCATGTCCCTCGCATATGCTATATAATTAGCTCAGCTAAAGAGGGGAGTGGCACATGACAACGACTCAAACCCAGGCAACTCACGACAATAAAAACATCGACACGCGAAACGAATGGCTGCTTGCGCTGCCGCGGCTGTTTGCCCTGGCGATTAAGCTGGCCTTCGACCGCAGTATCCCATGGGAAACGAAAACCACAATGGGCGCTGCACTGCTTTACATTGTCTCGCCTATTGACGGAATTCCGGACTTCATCCCGATCCTTGGCCAGGTGGAAGACATCGCCATCTTCCTGTTACTGGTCGACGGAATCGTAAACCACCTGGACCGCGACATCGTATTACGGCATTGGACCGGGCGCCCGGATACGCTGGAAAGCATTGGCCGGTTCACGAGCAGGATTACCCGAATTATGCCGTCATTCATCCGTGACCGTGTGATGAAGAAGGCTTTCCGAAATAACTGGGGTCCGAAAGCCACCGCAACCGGTACCGCTGGCAGAACCGTGGTCGACGCCGGCTAAAGCAGGATAATTCCCTTTTCGAATTATGATGAAGAGTTAGGCGGGACCGCGGTAGAAAATCGATGGTATATCTGCGGGAACCAGGCACTGGCCTGTATAACCTGGTCTATCTACGTTTTAAAGTTTCGTCTAATTCTTTTGCAGCATGGGTCGTATTTACTGTGTTGCCCTGGAGCCATCCCAGGTCAGAGGGGAGGGATTATCCTCGATGAGCACCATTATAGTTGAAGAAAATGAGCCGATAGATAAGGTTCTCAAGCGCTTTAAGAAGGAGTGCCAGAAAAGCGGCATTCCGGCTGAACTTCGTCGTCGTGAACACTATGAAAAGCCCAGCGAACGCAAGAAGCGTAAACTCGAGGCTTCGCGTCGTAAGGCACGCCGTCGTCAGGCCAAGCTTATGCGTAAGCTTGAAAACTATTAATCCAATAGATTAAATGGTAATAAAAGCGGTGCATCGCGAAAGCGGTGCACCGCTTTTTTCTTTTGGATTAGCCCGAAAATTGCTGCGAATGCTCTTACTATTACCAAGGAGCGTTGGTTCATGCGTGTCGCAGTTATTGGAGCATCCAGTCACCAGGAAAAGTTTGGAAACAAAGCGCTGCGGAGCCACGAGGCCATGGGCCACGAGGCTGTACCTGTAAACCCGAATGAGCAGGAAGTTGAGGGAAAGAAGACGTACGCCAGCATCAAGGATGTGCCCGGAGATATCGACAGAGCTCTGCTTTACGTTCCGCCTTCAGTTGGCATTAAGGTTCTGGATGATATTGCCGAAAAAGGCGTTCGCGACGTTTACGTCAATCCGGGCGCCGGTAGCCCGGAACTGCTTGAGCGCGGCCGTGAACTTCGCCTGAACATGATAGAGGCCTGCTCAATTATCGCGATTGGAGATACGCCCACACGTTACTAATCTCGCGCGTGATCAGGTCCCGTTTACTCGGGCCTGAGACAGCTTTTTAAGAGATTGAAAAGCATGGCCATATCTTCCGGAGTGGGTTTTGCGCGGTGGATCAAACGGCGCATCTGCGCTTCCTTGTGTTCCACTTTTTCGGCAAGTTCCGCAAGCCAGCGCTCCTGCAGATCTGAGGGCGCCAGCGTTTCATTGTCGGATGGCGGCGGCGGTGTCTCTCCAATTCGCGGGCCAAAGAGCGCCTGGTACACAACAAGTGTAATTGCATGAGACAGGTTCATGCTGGGGAATTCTTCTGTAACCGGAAGTCGCAGCAGCGCATGGCACAGATCGATTTCTTTTGCCGTCAGTCCGGTAGACTCGCGGCCGAAAACAACGGCCAAGGTAGTGCCCGCAGGCGTTTCATCAATGGCAAGATACTCGGCGACAGACGCAACCAGGGGGATATCCGATTCGCGCCGGCGACCACTCGTTGCCAATGTAGAATCAGCGCCTTCAAGAGCCTGGGGAAGCGTAGGCACCACTAGAACGTCAACATGGTCAACAGCGCCAGATGATGCAATGCGGATGTCTATCAGTTCTTCGTCTGTCAACTCCTGCAGCTGAACTACTGTGACAGAAGGCACACCAAAATTCGCAGCCACGCGCACGGCCGCGCCGATGTTTCTAGGCTGCTCTGGTTCTACGAGTATGAGTCGGAGGTTGTGTCGAGTAATCATACCAGTTCATTAGCAGACGCATCCCCATTGGCAAAGGGAATTTTCAGTTGGTGCGAATCAGGTGGCGCGGCTTTTGTTGCACGATTCTGCAGGCGCTGTGTCGCCGCAATAACTACCTGCAACGAGGACTAGACCATTGGCTACGCTGAAACCCTTCCAAATTCTGCACCCGACCCCGGAAAAAGCGGCGGAGGTTTGCACCTTGCCCTACGATGTGATGAACACGGAGGAGGCGCGACAGATGGCCGAAGGAAAGCCTGACAGCTTCCTGCGGGTAACGCGCAGCGAAATCGAGTTTCCGGCTGACGCCGATCCCTACAGCGACAAAGTGTATGCCCACGGTGCAGACCACCTTCGCCGCCTGATCAGCACCGGCGCTCTTGTGCTAGAGCAGCAGCCGATTTACATGATCTACCGCCAGATCATGGGCAGCCACACGCAGTATGGAATCGTAGGTGCTGCCAGCACGGCGGAATACGACAGCGGCGTAATCAAAAAGCACGAGCTCACGCGTCCCGATAAAGAAGATGACCGCACCCGCCACATCAACATACTGGGCGCACAGACCGGCGCTGTTTTCCTGACATACCCCGCCCAGGCGGAAATTGACAGCATCGTCAAAGAGCAGACGTCGCGCGGCGCCGATATTGATTTCACAAGTGAAGATGGAATTCAGCATACGGCGTGGCTGGTGAAGGATGAGGCGGTTATCCGCTCGCTTGAGCAGGCCTTTGCAAAAGTGCCGGCCCTTTACGTGGCCGACGGACACCACCGCAGCGCCGCTGCTCTTCGCGTAGCCAAAGAACGAAACGCCAGTCCCAACGACCAGGCTGGTGTTTTCCTCACGGTAAGCTTTCCGCATGACCAGGTGCAGATATTAGGCTATAACCGCGCCATCCGAGACCTCAACGGACTTAGCGCCGCAGATTTGCTGGATAAGGTTTCTGAAGCAGCCGAAGTTACAGACGCGCCATCCAGCCACCTTCCCTCCAAAAAAGGCGAGGCTACCATGTACATCGACGGCAAATGGCATCTGGTTACCTGGAAGCCGGCAATCGCCGGCAAAGGCGACGCGGTGGCGCAGCTGGATGTCTCTGTTTTGCAAGACAATATCCTGGCGCCAGTGCTGGGGATTGGCGACCCGCGTACAGATAAACGCATTGCCTTCGTAGGCGGAATCCGCGGCCCGGAAGAACTTGAACGCCTGGTAAATTCCGGCAAATTCGCTGTCGCCTTTGCGCTGTTTCCGACATCGGTTGAGGATCTGATGGAGATTGCCGATCAGGGCGGCCTTATGCCCCCGAAATCCACCTGGTTTGAGCCCAAACTGCGCGACGCAATGGCGGTTCACCTGATCCAGGATCAAAAATAATTTTGCACTTAAACTAAGCAGTTTCAGCGGCTTGCAAAACAAGCGAAAGAAAATATTCTTTTGCATCTGCTTTTCGGAACCTTTATGAAAACAGGCGTGTCTGAATCTACGTCTTGACACTCCAGCGGAGCGTAAGTCCTCGGCAAACGAACGCGACGCATTATACCAACCGCCGCCTCGGCGGCTGGCATTTTACCA
>JAKFFN010000336.1:0-25886 GCA_036675025.1 Candidatus Sumerlaeales bacterium
ATCAACGAGCGCGTGCACGCCAACATCCAGAAAGACGGCACCTATTCAGTCGTCCCGCGAATGTATGGCGGCGTTACTACCCCGGCTGAACTCCGCCGCATCGCCGAGGTGGCTGAGCGCCACGAGGTGCCGCTGGTAAAAGTTACCGGCGGTCAGCGCATTGATCTTCTCGGCGTAAAGAAGGAAGCCCTGCCGCAGGTGTGGCGCGAGCTGGATATGCCCTCCGGCTTTGCTTACGCGAAAGCTGTTCGTACGGTGAAGACGTGCGTGGGCAGCGATTTCTGTCGCTTCGGCACCCGAGATTCCATCGGCCTTGGCGTGCGCATGGAAAAGACATTTGAAAACCTTTGGACGCCTGCCAAGATCAAGATGGCGGTAAACGCCTGCCCGCGCAATTGCGCGGAATCACTCATTAAGGACGTCGGACTTATTGCGGTGGATAAAGCCTGGGAAATCTATGTGGGCGGAAACGGCGGCGTAAAGGTTCGAGTGGCTGAGCGGCTGTGCGCAGTGGAGAGTGACGAGGAAGTTATCGAGATTATCGCTGCCTTCCTTCAGCTTTACCGGCGCGAGGCCAACTACAACGAGCGCACCTCGGCCTGGTGCGAGACCGTCGGCCTCGACTACATTCGCCGCTGCGTGATCGAAAACAAACAACAGCGCAAAGAACTGGCTGATGAGATGTGGTACGCACTGGAAAACCGAGTAGACCCGTGGCGCGAGCGGGTTGACGGTATGGAGCGCGGAGACGCCCAGGTGATGCGTGAGTTTGCACCGTTGTGCATTCCGGTAGGCGCACCTGCAGGCGGCGTAACGAACCGGGCACAGGTTTGAGAGGAGTTATCCATGAGCATTTCTTTACAGGAAACAAGAGAATGGGTGCGTGTCTGCCGCGTCGATGATGTTCCTGATCGCGGGGGCCGCGCTATGAAACTAGGCGATGATGACGTTGCTCTTTTTCGCACAAGCCACGGCGCCATTATGGCCACGCAGAACAAATGCCCGCACAAGGGCGGCGTGCTCAGCGAAGGCATTGTCACAGGCAATCATGTGGTCTGTCCGCTGCACGGCTGGAAGATTGACATGATCACCGGTGAAGCCGCGCGACCAGACAAAGGCTGCGTGCATGTGTACCCGGTGCTGGTAAAGGACGGTGACGTTTATATTGACGTGACCGAGCTTGCACCGCCGGGGGGAGTCACTCCTCTTGCTGATATTACCGGCGTGCATCCTGACAGCAAGCGGCCAAAGCTCGGGGTCCGCCGGGCACAGCAGCCAGACTTCAGCATTCACGATTTCAATGGCGAGTACCCGGTGCTGGCGGTCGAGCCGGCCAGTCCGGATACGGACGAAACATTCCAGCTGCAGATTACCCGAAAGGGCAAAGAGCAGATGTTTGCGCTGAACATGGATGATCTGAAAAAGCGGTACGAAGTGGTAGACTCAGCCACGTTTGTCACGTGCCTCATGTTCGACTTCTGCAAACCCGTCAACTGGACCGGCGTGCGACTCGCTGATGTGCTGGAAGATCTCGACCTGGTAGATGATTTTCAGTTCGCCTCGTTCTTCTCGTGGGACACCACGCAGACTCGTGAAGGTGACCGATTCTTTGAAACACTTCCGCGCGATTACGTGCTCGATCCGCGACTATTGCTCGCATTTGAAATGAACGGTGAGCCACTGCCGAAAAATCATGGTGGACCGTTGCGCATGGTGGCGCCGTTTCTTCAAGGCTACAAAAGTGTGAAGTGGCTTTCGTGGATCAAGCTTTGCCAGGAAGATGAAATCGGTTATAAACGTCTGCACGGGTTCATTACATTTCCAGAATTCCATCCGCCGGCGGCAATAAAACGCGCTGAAGTGTAACTTAAGTGCATGAGCACTGCCGTTAACGCGATTAAGGAAAATGAGAACGCCCTGCTGCCTTTCATGGCAAGAGTGGGCGTGGGCCAGACCGGCTCCAAACAGCTAAGCCGCGAAGAAGCGCGCCAGGCCATGGAAGCTGTGCTTGGTGGCAATTTCAATCCCGTCACCTTCGGTGCGTTCTTTATGGGGCTGCGTTACAAGGGTGAGACGCCTACAGAACTGGCAGGTTTTCTAGATGCCATGTACGCCGCGCAGCAGCCGGTGGGCGTCGATGCTCCCGAAGAACTGGTGAGTTGCGCCGGTGCCTACGACGGCAAGGCCCGCACTTGCAACATCGGCATTGCCGCTGCGCTGGTAACCGCGGCAGCCGGAGTGCCGATGGCGCTTCATGGCACGCGCGGCGTTCCCACGAAATTCGGCATGACAACCAGCCACGTGCTTGAGGCGCTGGGTGTAAATGTGGCACGGTCGCTGCAGGCGGTGACCGAAGTTCTCCATTCTGTTGGCATCGGATATATCGATCAATCCGTGTTTAATCCGGCCATGTACGACCTTTTACCATACCGCAGCCAGATGGGGAAACGCACCATCCTGAACACGATGGAAACGCTATCAAATCCTTTTGGCGCGCGCGTCCATATTGGTGGATTCTTTCACGATGCCTATGCCGATCTCATCTGCCAGGCACTGCAGCAGGATGATATGCCGTATCAGCGCGCTATCCTCGTTAAAGGCATTGAAGGCTCCGATGAACTTCGCCCCGGTGGCGTTTACGTTGCCGAACTGATCAACGGCAGCTATGAGCGGAAGCCCGTAGATTCTGAGGCCCTCGATCTGCCGATCCACATCAGCGAACTCTCCGCGCCGACAGATTCCCTGGAAAGCCGTGTAGAGGTCAGCGCCGCGCGCATTCGGGAATTGCTCACTTCTCCCAGGCAAGAGAGCGCGTTCAGAAACGCAGTGCTTCTTAATGCAGGTCTTCGCTTGTATGCCGGCGGCAAGTCCGCCGACATCGCTTCCGGAATCGCACTTGCCGTGGAAACGCTGCATAGCGGCGCCGCGTCCAATGTTCTTCAGTCGTGGCAGAAGCGGCAATAGCGTGCTGCATGTTTCGTAAAAAATTAACCAGTTATTAATTATTGTTTGCATCTCAGCTAATATAGCAGAGAGTCTATTCGATAGAAAGTACTTCAAAGCGCCTTCCAGGTGCTTGCGGGGAAGTTGCAATATTACATGAGCAGGGGGAAGTTAAATTGTTGAAACCATTATTGCCAATTGTGCTGATCGCAGCCATCGTATATCCGGCTGCGGCTTTCGGGCAAGGCGCTCCGCGCTGGTCAGTGCCTGCGCCGTTGAACTCCTACGCAACCATTGATGAAGGCTCAGAAGACACGAACGTAAAAATCGCTACCGATGGCAACAACCGCTGGGTTGCGGTTTGGGGCGGAACGAACGGCGTCCTATCTGCATTGAGTTCTGATAACGGGGCAACCTGGTCATCGCCGCAGGTCATTAGCACTTCTCCGCCGGCAAGCTTCGAGCAGAAGCCGGTTAATGCCATTAGTATAGTCTATGCCGGTCAGTCGACTTTTGTAGCTCTCTGGCAAGAGGACGCCGGCACCTACGTATCACGTTCGCTCGATAGCGGCAATACATGGACAATAGCTGAATTGTCAGTTATCAATGCAGTGCGCGATGCAGACACCGACAGCTCCGGAACAGTCATTGTCGCTTCTGATACAGGCCTTTTTCGTTCAGAAGACTTCGGGGTTAGTTGGGCGCCGATTGAAAGCCCTGGCTCTACCTCGCCGCGCAAAATCGCGTACAGGGGAGATGGCAAATGGTTCCTCGCCTCAACTGGGGGCGGCAACTTTTTCAGTACCTCTGCTGACAACGGCGAAACATGGACAGACCCCCAGCAGCTTAGTGGACCGGCACTGGACATCGCTTGTAACGGCGATACCCTTGTAGTTGCATCCTATAAGTTAGATCTGCTTGAGCAGAACGATATGGCGAATCTCTACTTCATTTACAGCAAGAATGGCGGCGCTACCTGGGATGAAACACCCGAACTTGACAGCCTTGCCACACGCTTTGTTGCAGACGACACCGTTACGCTTGATGTAAACGCCGTTGGAAACTGGTTAGTCGCAGCTCAACTGAATCAGGACATTGCAGTAATGCAGGCAACTGACCCCGCAGGGCCCTGGACGCCGCTAACAGTGCGGGCCGCGGAAGGCGGAGCCAGCGAAAGCAAGCCAGCGGTGACCATTGATGATGCAGGAAAAACTCTCGTGTCGTACCAGGTATTATCACCATCCACACTCTACCCGTCAGACTCAGATATAAAAGCGATTTACAGCACTAACGCAGGAACTAGTTGGACCGCACCTGCTCTTGTGAACAGCTACGGGACTTCCGATCTGCCAACCTTACATGATGGTGATGTTACGATTACCTTTGGAGAGAATGGCAGGGCGTTAGCAACCTGGCGCGTAGGGATAGCGGGGTCAATGGTAGCAAGATCTTTCGATTATGGACACACCTGGAGTGCTGCCATTGCAATTCCGGCTGTAGCTGGTCTGGTTCCTGATACTGGTGGAGCCCGAGCTTCTCGGGACTCACTGGGTTTCTGGGAAGGCCGCCCCTTTCTTGGCTACCGCGGAGACGGAGAATGGTATAGCGTCTTCCGGTATGACCTTGGCAAGATGTTCACAAAATCCAGCGACCATGGCAACACCTGGAGCTCACCGGCTCCTATAGTTGCCGACACCATTGCTGGTAACCGGGAAAGTGGAACTTTAGTAAAAACGTCCGTCGCAGATCCCAATCAGCCGACCTATGAAGTGGCACGTCTTGCTAAAGGCGCCAGCGTGTGGTCGACTGCAGCTACTATTCCGCATGATCCGGCTCACGTTATCCACAGCGGTGGTAATGACTGGATGCTCCTTACAAGGGATGCGCATCTGTATGTTTCTGACAACGACGCTTTGTCATGGCAGGAAACGCCTGTAGTCAATTCTCCGCCTGAGATCGCAGAAATTTCCTCAGATGGCGAAGGCACGCTCATCGCTGTATGGAACGATGGGGAGTGGGGAAACCATGAGCAGCCGGCGCTGGCAAACTACGTCAGCCGTTCAACTGATAACGGTCGAACATGGTCGACGCCCAAGGTTCTAGTGGCCAATCAGTATAACTTATACGGGGCTGGTTCTGTCCGAGCTGCATCAGCCGGTGATAATAAATGGATTGCTGTCTGGAATTCGACGCCTGGCAATTTGGATAGTAACAGGAATCTCGCCTGCTCTGTTTCCTATGACGATGGAATCACCTGGTCGGCCCCTCACCCTTGCCCGCTGGAGCAACTGTTTCCGTCAGATTCTCCAGTGTTTCTGAACATTGCTGCGGGGCAAAACGGTAATGTCATAGTCAGCTGGCATCGCAGCGTACCGGCGGGGATTTATGATTTTCCCGGCGAGTATGGCTATGATGGTGATCTTTTCTACAGCACAGCCTATCTTAATGCTGCGCCGGCGGCGGCCGAGGATTGGCAGCTTTTTGACTAGAGTTTAGGAATCTAGCCAACGAAGTATACCAGGCCCAGCAATAACATCACGGTAATTAGCAATCCGGCGATCAACAGCAGAAGTATCCGCAGCAGTTGCCTGCCCGGCTTTTCCGCAGGGGGTGGAGCTTCTCCTGCTGCAGCAGCGGCCGCCTCCGCGGCCACGCGCTTGCCAAACGTCCGGTGCTGCTGCGCCAGTGACCATACCATAATGGCGGAGCCAAAGAAGAAGGCTTCACCAAGTATTATGCCGTATAGCAAGGCCGACCCGGACTGGATAAAAAACATGGCGCTTGATATGCTATAGGTGGAAGCACGGCTGTAGCGAATCTGGCCATCGGCAAATGCCGGTGCAGCCAGTTGCCTGAACAGGTAAACGTTGAACGCGTGGCGCTCGATGATTACGAGAAGACCACCGATAACCATGCCAAAGATCAGGTTATACGCAATGCTGGCTGCTTCGGGATAAGTATTGTCTGAATTGGCATACGCGTGCAGCCCCATGGCCACAATCACGTAAATCAGCGTGGCCAGGCCGACGCGGATAAGGAACTTGGGGCTGATCCGCTTCAACCCGTTTATATCATTTTCAAATGCCGGGTTTAGCTCATAGCTGCCCTCGGACTTATAATGATTCTGCGCTGCATAAAGCTGGGCGCCACGTATGGTCAGGCCGTAGTCAATGCAATGAAGAATGACTGCTCCAACCACGAGCAGCCATGGATTATGGATCAGGTAAGAAATCATAGGTGGAAGACAGTTGCCTCGCTGTTAAGCTAAAGGCAACCGCCTTCCATTAGAGAAACAAAGGAACCTGTGCCGCTACTGCAGCGGCTGAGAGACGATTGTATTATCAGATTCGATGCTCTCCGGCACCTGCCCGTCTGCATCAAGCACTGCGATCAGGTATTTGCCAGAGAACGGCTCTTCCGCTTTCAGCTTTACCTTGATGTTCTTTCCTTTGCCCGGCTTCAGCTTGGAAAGCTTCTTCGGCTTCAGTTCTACGTCAGAGGGATCCACCAGAGTATCGGCAGAAAGGTAAAAGCGCGCCAGTGACTTGCTGCCTGCCTGCAGTTCGCCAACGTTCGCTGCGAGCAGCAGCGCTTTCAGCTGACACTTCTGACCTTTCTTGGTCGTCTTACACTTGGTATCCAGTGCGCCCCATTCGGCAATCAGGTTTGCGGCCGGTCCCGGATCGGGTGGATCCGGAGGATCCGGATTTAGGGGCCCCGGTACGGCTTTAAAGCTGTAGAGAAGATCCACATACGGTCCATTATGCGGCAACTGATAAGTGTCGCCACCAGGAAAGAACGGCCAGGCTACAACTACATTCTCACCGTTAGCGGCAATTCCGGGTGCGTCTATCGCTGGCTTGTATCCGTAGGTAGCGGCCAGTTCAGGGGCAGACCATGTTGCGGCGTCATCCGTCGAGAATGATACATAAACGGTAGCGCGAGCGCGGGTAGCTGTGGGGGCGGCTTGCCAGCTGATAACCCACCGGCCTTCACCAATCGATTCCGCATTGATCGCAGGTATTCTCTGCAAGGCAAATCCAGCTGTCGTATAAGGCACCTTATAATCTTCGGTTACAAGGGCTTCTACAGTAGTAAGTGTAACTGGTTCCGTCCAGGTAATGCCATTGTCTGTCGATTTGGTGAAGACAATTTCCTGCGCACCGCCAACCGGCGGCAACGGATAAACGGCCGTAACTATTCCGGCATGGTCAGTTGCAAATTTCACATTGCCTTGCGGCAGGTTTGTCACATCGAAACGCGTCCAGGAAACTGCATCATCATTTGATGCGTAAACAGCAGACCCATCGTAGGTGGTCACAAACCAGTTTGATCCACCGCTATGCACAATGGCGCGCAGGCGGTCTGTGAAGATGTGGTAGTCTGACCAGCTATTGGATTGCCGTGTAAGGCGGGCCAGTTCAAACCGCACCGGCTTACCGAAATCATAAAGCGCCATGGCTTTAACCAGGGTGCCTTGGTGGCTTTCTGCGGCAGTGTAGCCGTAGAATCTTTCCGCATTTGCGGACCACGAAAGTCCGTTATCATCAGAGATTTTATGTACAGGATCTGAAATGGACGTCCGATCCGTCCACCAGGCCAGCCAGCGTCCCTGGCCCGCGTAAATGATCCTCGGCTCAAAACCGTCCCCAAGCAACACTGGCGTACTCCATGTTTTTCCAGAGTCTGCCGAACGGGCTGTTACTACCTGGCTGAAGGCTAGTGGAGGAGCCGATTCCCACACGGCAATCATCACGCCGTCGTCACCAGAGGCTATGGTTACATCAGTGTCGTTTAAGGGGGCTATTGTGGGATCATCCAGGCTTACAAGTACTGGCGCGCTCCAGCTGGCGCTTCCAATTGTAGAGTGGGTTGCATAGATGTCATACTGATCGCTGGCGTACACGGCACCGAAATGAGGAGGCGCCGCAGCATACATCATCACCAGGTTACCCTGTGCGTCAGTTTCAAGGGCGGGGCCTGCTTCGCGGATATCAGGGTTGGTTGCTACATCAGCCAGTTTTGTGTAGGGTCCGGCCGGATGACTTGCGGTATAGATGCTGATGTCGCCGTCGTACATGTTATTGGAAGAAACAGGGTCATAGCCATGAATTATCATCCATGTTCCATCGGCTAGAGAGTAAATGTCGTACGTGTCAAAAGTACTAAGCTCGGCTGAAAGTTCCAACGGTGTCGTCGTATAATTATTGCCCCCGTCGGTGCTTACCAATAATTCGAGTTCGACGTCGAAAAAGGTGATTCCGTCCGCGACAGCGGTAATCATTGCAATATCGTCACCGCTGGCAGCCATTGATTTGACGGACACCAGTTTGGACCCGACGTAATGCTCTGCGGATTCGCTCCAGGTGACGCCATTGTCGTTGGAAATTAAATTGAAGACAGCATGCTCCGGGCTGCTAATGCGCGGAATCAAGAGAACCCATCGGTCACCGCCAGCATAGGCGATTTTCAGATCAGCATACTCAAGAGCGTCTGTCGGATAGCTGGCCGACCACGTATGGCCGAAGTCTGTAGAGCGAAGGAGCGCGCCCTTCACTCCAACCATAACGATTCCATTGCCATTGGTGGCCAGGCCTCGTGGTGCGGCACTCTGCCGCTCCGCTACAGTGTTATCTTTCAACTGCTGCGGTGTTGACCATGTCTGGCCCATATCGGTACTGAAAGCCGCATAGGCAAAACTACTATCAACCGAAGGAAGCCACGTAGCCACCCAGGTGTTGTTGCCTGCATACACAATGTCTGACGAGAAGAAGTAGATGCCCCCGCTAAACGCCTGTTCCCAGATGACGGTTCTTGGGCTCCAGGTAACGCCAAGGTCGCGGCTATGGGCCGACATAACCCCTTCCACGCTGTTCCATACTGCTACCCAATTGCCCGCGTTATCGGTAGCAACCTGCGGCAAGGCATCAGCAGTGCCGGCAATTTCTGAAGGATAAATGTCCAGGCGTGCTGGATCAGACCATTGCACCTCGGGCTGAGTAAAAGCCGGTGTGGGTTCAACAGAATAAAAAACGCCCAGCGCGAGCAGCATTGCAGCAAAACGAAAGTTCATGTTAAGATCCCCTGTATCACGACCGCCGTCGGTCGACGTAAATTATTTTGATTATAGAGTTTCTCTATTGCAGAGGCTGAGAAATCACAATATTATTTTTTAATCCGCTTTTCTCATCCAGATGTCAGTCAGCATCCACCACCGCCATTACGTGTTTGCCGTTATCATGGCTGATCGCGACCACACGATTGCACCACGGTTCTACTAATGTTATAACAACAGGTGGCTATTGCAACAAAAGATGCCGGCCCTTCGAGTTTGTTGTAAATCCATGTGCTTGTGACGGGGGCGCATTTTTTTGCAGATTCCATGCAAAAAGGGCCGCGTGCATCTGTCTTATCTGGTACGTAGATGAAAAATGTTGTGACACATAATGAGGCCCATAGAAGCGACCTGGCAGATGACCAGCTCGTGGCGCACGCCCTGACGGCCCAGCATGCTTTTGGTGCTTTGGTTGATCGCTATTATTCGCGGGTGTATGCGGCTGCTTACGCATATACTGGTAACCGCGAGGCAGCTGAGGAGGTAGCCCAGGAGACGTTTCTGCGGGCGTATCTTCATCTGAGCACATTGGAAAATTCCGCAGCCTTCGGAGGCTGGGTCGTCAAAATCGCCAGAAACCTTGCCTATAACTGGAAAGCACAGGGGCAGGTGCGGTCCAAGCTGGCGACTATGGTTCCTATTGAGACTTCTCTCTTTGAACTGGAAGACGTCGCAACGCAGTCGCCGCGCGATACGGCAGCTGCCCGCGAAGAAAAGCTGATCGTTCAGAAGGCGTTGCAGAAACTTTCGCCGCCTGATCGTGAACTGGTGATCCTGCACTTTATGGACGACATAAGCCAAAGCGACCTGGCAAGGCAACTTGGGGTTTATCCGTCTACAATCAGTCGGCGGCTGGAAAAAGCACTGGCAACTCTGCGGCTTGAACTGGGCCGTTTTTTTCCGGGTGCGGCCAATGCACTGGCACCGTCAGCGGCAGGTGCTCGCCGGACGGGTTTGCTTATCGCGGCAGCGGCCAGTCTTCCGGCAACTTCGAAAGCTGCGCTTATTGCGGCGGCTGGTGCAGTGCCGGCGGCTACTGCGTCGGTCGGGGCCGCATCAGAGCCTGGTCAACCAATCTTCTCACAATTGATATCTGGAGGAAAACTAATGGCTACTACAAAGGCCATAGCAGTTTGCATTTTGGGGCTATGCATCGTGAAAGCAGCGCTGCCTGATATCTCGGTCGCTCAGCCAGTGAATGTGAACGGGCATCGCTTAGATAACAGAGCAGAATATGGGAACATTGAAACAGCACCTATTGGCCGCAACGTGGCCATTGCAGCGCCTGCGGCGCCCAGTTTGACCAGTAGCATCCGGCCGACTATGCCCTTCTGGCAGCTTGCGTCGGTAGAAGGGGAGGAGTGCAAGGTTACTTCGCCTGATTTCCGCATTGAGCCGGAAGAGTGGGCCTGCGGTAGCCAGCACCTTGCCCACTGGGGCGACCTGGGTGACAGCCTGGAATGGCAGGTGTCGGTGCCCGAAGTGCTGGGTGATGCACGGATTGGTGTTCGTTTCGCTTATGATGCAGACGACTACATGAGGAAAACCAACAGTCCTGCCGGTGATCATGTTGCGCATCTTTATATTGATGGAAACGGACCGATCATTCTTACCTTTCCCGATACGGAAGGGTGGAACTGGTACCAGATCGCAACCGCTGAGCTTCCGCTTCTCGATGCCGGCACGCACACGTTTAAGCTGACGTCGCCGCTGGAATACCAGGCCGCTAACATTGACGCACTCACACTCTATCGTGGTGATGTAGAAGCCGCTCCGCCCGGGCCACTGAGGCCGAGCGTGGTTGCAACCAGCGAAGAGAAGAAGGTCATTGTTCTGGCCAGTCCCAATGCTGTCCTTAATGAAAATGCCGATACAATAGCAGCCACTTACCACCAGTTGCTTTTGCTGATGGAAGCTGATTTTGGACGGGATCTGCAGGCGCCTGTGTATGTGCACTTTGTTGAGCCCAAGCGGTGGGATCACCGCAATGGCCGTGCTATCAAAAACCAGCACGGTATTTACCTGGTGGCCGATAATAAGTCGGAACGGGCCGAGTGGTGCTGGGTGCTGGCAGAATACATAGCAGATCCACAGGTGCCGCGCTGGTTCAGGGAATCGCTCTGCCGCACCAACGGCCTGCTTGACTGGCTGCCTTCGTTGCCGGCTTCGACAACGACAGAAGAGGACCTGCTTGCGACGGAGCTTGTGGCCGAAGCAGACCGCTTTCTTGCAGACCCTGCCACGACGTGCAGCAGGATTGAGGTAGTGCACACTGCCGTGCGGGCTCGATATGGTGACGGTGTATTTAAGAAGTTCTGGCAGGAAGTGGTCAGCAAAACGGCTGATCCAGTGCCAGCGGCTGACGGCACGCAGACTCGGGTATTGCAGACAGTCGACCTACTTGACAAAAATGTGCTGATCGGTTTGCTTTCCAGTGCCGCTGGCGAAGATGTGGCTCCCATGTACCGCCGCTGGACGGGCTTTGCAGGGGAGTTGCCGATTGACCCTATAGTTGTAACGGACGAGCAGGCACAGTTGTAACGAGACGCTTGCGAGCAATTTCGGGCGGTACGGTAAATGCTATCATTGCCTTCAGAAGTGATAAACGCATAAGGCGTGCATCCTGGTGTGCGATGCGTGTCTTGGAAAAGATCTGGAAGCATGGCCGCTATCGGAACCAAACGCTGGGCAATTCCCGAAGGCTACATACCGAGCCAGAGTAACGGCCCTGAGCCGGATATGACGAGTCACGAAACGGTCTGTATTCTCAATGCAGGTGACCAGGAAGCGCATGTCACCATCACGATTTATTATGAAGATAAAGATCCGGTAGGGCCGTACAATATTAGTGTGCCGGCCAGGCGTACGAAACATTTGCGGTTCAACAGCCTGGAAGATCCCCAGCCGATTCCGCGGGATATCCCTTACGCCAGCGTTATCGAGTCTGATGTTCCGATAGTGTGTCAGCATACCAGGCTGGATTCGCGTCAGGCGGAGAACGCACTGCTTTCGACGATGGCTTATCCTGTGGACTAACTCCGGCAGAAGCCTCCGCACCCATGTCCGAAACTTTCTGACGCGAATCGTCACTCATAAGACTTGCAATTTTTTTGTGAGCGGTCAACCCTGCGGTCTCAGATAAAATTGATCCATACCGATGACATAAAGCAAGAGGCCAGCCGCTGGGCTGAACAACACGTTGATACGCAGCGTTGCGGCATCCGCGTGCTCGAGCAATTGGAGCACGCAACGCTGAGTCTGCTTGGGCGTCAGCCCCACAGCGTCGAGGTTTATACGCCGGCGGGCGACGCGGTTTATGTTAACGAAGCATGGCGAAAACTCTGGGGAATGCACCCGATCATCATGGAGGAATACAACATGTTAAAGGATGAGAATCTCCGCACCAAGGCCACCTGGCCTGCCATAGAGCGAGGGTTCAATGGCACCGCCGGCCCGACTCCGGAGGCGCCGTTTACGCCAGAAGAGATCGGGTTTCCCGGCCGTCACCGCTGGACCGACGGCTATATTGCGCCTGTATGGGATTCCGGACACAATACGGCAAGGGTCGTGCTGATGCTTCGCGACGTGACCGACGTCAAGCTGGCCATGAGCGAGATAGCGCGCCTGCGAAACGACCTGCAGTCATTGCAGCACCAGTATGAGGCAATTACGAACCGTCTGGATAACCTGGCCAGCGGCAACAGCATCCGCCTCGACGGAATGCCCGCCCCGTCGGAGCTGCGCATTCGCGCTCGCAGTCTTTCCATCCGTGAACGCGAGGTGTTTGCCCTGCTTGCGGCAGATAAATCTGTTAAGGAAATCGCGTTCCAGCTCAACCTGGGCACTAAGTCCGTATATACGTATCGCGCTCGAATGATGGAAAAACTCGGACTCACGAGCGATGTGCAGGTCGCGGCGGCCTACACCATCATTGGTGAAATCAATAACGGCAACACGTTCTTAAAGGTGGCCGACACACTCTTATAAAAAAGCAGCCACGGGAAACGCCGCAAAGTGCCGCCCGTGGCTGGGTCTTCATGGGAATCGTTACCCGATGTGAAGCCGGGAATGCAGCCTGATGGCATTCGTGATGTTGAACCTGTTGGGTGAGGTCGTGGTGACGATTTCATGAACCTTGCGGAACTGTTCCAGGGTGCCTTTGCCTTTGATGTGTACGTCGTACCGCAGTGATTCATAGCCCGGCTTAACGTTCGGGTCGATCCCCAGGAATCCGCGAAGATCAATCTCTCCCTGCGTATCGATTCGAATGTTATCCACTTCAATACCTTCCAGCGCGCAAACAGAAACATAGCCTACCATCATGCATGCGTTGAGCGCAGCCATCAGATACTCCTGCGGGTTGGCGAACTTGTTCGTGCCACACAGCTCGAAGGGTTCATCTGCGGAAATCGTGTAGTCTTTCTTGATGGTCTTGCCGCCAACCTGGCACTGTTCCACCTGTGTGTCTGAACGGGTTCCGCCCTTCCAAACGGTTGAAACAGACCAGCGCGTCTGCGCCTTCGCGGGGTTTGCAGTCATTTCAGATACGGCATTACGCAATGCTTCAGTATCGATACCATTTACGAACTGGGTTGTTACTGTGGTCATGCTGATGGTACTCCCTTATAACGTGGTGAAATAGTCCGTGGCGCTTCGGGTCGATCGCATCCGTTGGCGTCTCGAGGGCGGTGCTATTAATCAAGCATTGTGCCAGAATATTGGTCTTTGGTGATGTGCTGATTTTTCGGCAGTTGCAAACTGCAACATTTTGCGCATATCGTCACGAAATATCGTGATTCGCGGAATGTCGAGACCCCGGAAGCGAAATCTTTTTTTTCTTAACTCCTTAAATGCCAAGAACCTTCATTTTTGAAGCCAATGTTGATGCGGGTAAGCCAAGCAACGCCGCTGCCCCTGTCGCACCTGCAATTTTTCCACCCGCTGCAGTTAGCGCCCGCTCGATATTTTGTCGTTCCAGTGTCTTCATTTCCGCATAGGTAAGGAACGGTGCTGGCTCTTCGTGTTCTACCCTGGGTTTTTCCGATTGGGGTGTCCCGGCGCCGTTCGGCAGGGCATTGCGCAGATCCAATACATGGGCACTGCCTGCCAGTATCATTGCCCTTTCAATAACGTTTTGCAACTCGCGCACGTTTCCCGGCCACGAATACGACCTGAGCAGCTGCATGTCTCCAGGTTGAATAGCAGGCGCTGGCTGCCGCATCTTTTCCGCAAACTGAACCACGAACCGCCGCGCAAGGGTCGCGATATCATCATCCCGGTCGCGCAGCGGCGGCGTTTGTAGAGGAAATACACAAAGCCGGTAATACAGATCCTCCCGGAACTCGCCCTGGTGCACGCGCCGGGCCAGGTCGCGGTTAGTCGCAGCAATCACCCGCACGTCTACTCTTTGCGTCTTCGCGCTGCCGATAGATTCAAATTCGCCCTCCTGCAATACGCGCAGCAGCTTCGGCTGCAGATCGACGGGAATTTCCCCAACCTCATCCAGGAAAATGGTGCCGCCGTCAGCCAGGGAAAATCTCCCCTCCCGCCGCGCGATGGCTCCCGTAAAAGACCCACGCTCGTGGCCGAAAAACTCGCTCTCAATAAGGTTCGATGGTATCGCCGCGCAATTCACCCGGATCAACGGTTTCTCAGCCCGCGTGCTTGCCTTGTGTATCGCCCGCGCTACCAATTCCTTGCCGGTCCCCGTTTCACCCATGATCAGCACCGTGGCGTCGGTCGGCGCTACCCGCGCTATGCCATCCTTCAGATGCCGCACTGGCCGGCTATCTCCCACAATGCCGCCCGGATCAGGAAGCTCGTGAACAGCCTGTCGCAGTGCATCCGCTTCCAGGTTCACCTCCTGCAGCCGGCGCACCGCCCGCAGCCTTTGCAGTTCGGTCGAAGCCCGCAAAGCAAACAGCTCAAATATGGCGCTCATGCGGCGGTCTACCACCAGCGGTTCAGAATGCATAACCGAGAAATGGCCAATAACTACTCCCTCGGGGTCAACCATTGGCGCACCCATATAGCTGACAGCGCCAAGCTTCGCCAAATCAGGATCCGTGGGAAACAGCTCCACGATCCGGTCCGGAAACACCACCAGTTCCGCGCGATCGACCACAACTCCGCACGGCGTGTTGGCAACCGGGTACTCATAATCCTCAATGAAATGATCCATATACCAGAACGCGATCGCCCGCAGGCGCTGCGTCTCCGGAAGGTACTCGGTCAGCCATGCCGCGTCAGTTTCAAACGCCTCTGCGGCGTTCTGCACCAGCGCCTTGAAGAAGTTCTCACCCGCGATTCCCTCAGTCCCGTGCAGCAGCAGCGCCATGGCTCTATCTTGATCAAAATGTGCAGAAGGCATGTGGGAAGTTCTTGGTGTCATTGCATGACAATTTATGTGCACTCGAATTGCAAAAACTCAAGCACGATCGCATGCCTGAAATCGAAAACTTGGTTATGTGCACTCCACACGTGACAACGCCTGCCTGCTTTTCTCATTGATTCGCAGTTGCTGCACTGCACTGCTTCGGTGCCAGTTGCTTTAGCAGTAACGGGCAGCACCATTTGACGGCAAGAGAGGCGCGACATGTTATTTGATGCTGTTTCCCTCTGCCTTTGGCTGCTGAGCTTGTTTGGCCTTAACAATGACCACTTAACTACTGTCATTAAAGCTCCGCTCGCTCATATGCCGCGTCCTGTGGCAGACGGCATCCGTATTGGCTGGGATCGCCAAACCATGGTCCGCGTGTCCGCACCGAATCTGCGAAGAGCCGGCTACGCCCGCATGATTGAGCTGCGCGACGGAGCACTGCTTTGCGTGTATGAGGGCGACGGCTCGATCCTCGCCACCCGCAGCGAAGACAAAGGGAAAACCTGGCGCGAGGCCGTGCCTGTGGCGTGGCACCAGGACGGCATCAATATGGCCGCGCCCGATGTGATCCAGCTCGCCGACGGCTCCCTATTGTGCTGTTATAATCCCCGCCCGTGGAAAATCAGCGGCACCCGCACCTTCGGCATTCGCACGCGCAAAAGCTACGACGGCGGTAAAACCTGGATTCACGGCCGCCTGGTCTACGAGGCCGGCCACAAGTTTGGTGATGGCTGCTGGGAACCCTCAGCCATCCAGCTACCTGGCGGCGAGATTCAACTCTACTTTGCCAACGAAGGAGTTTTCCGAACCTCCGCCGAGCAGAATATTTCCATGGTCAGCTCCACCGACGGCGGCCTTACGTGGTCCGATAAACCTAAAGTGGTAAGCTTTCGGCCTGGCGCCCGTGACGGCATGCCGGCCCCGCTGCTCCTCAATAGCGGCGACGAAATTGTCTGCGCCATCGAAGACCTCAGGTGGCTAGGCCATTTCAAACCGGCCATTCTTCGAACACCTACAAACGAACCCTGGCCCGCTCCCATCGGCGCGCTCCACCCCAACCGCACCGCTGCTCTGGCTGAACCCATTCCCACTCATCTTTACGCCGGCGCACCCTACCTTCGCCAGCTTCGCACCGGGGAAACTCTGCTCTCTTACCAGGGCACCGAAGACCGCAGAAACAACCTCCACAACGCCGACATGAAAGTCGTAATCGGTAATTCTTCCGCGCGCAGCTTCAACCGCAAGTCCGTGCCCTTCGATGTCCCGCCCCACCGCTTTGCACTCTGGAACAGCATTACGGTTCTCGACGACCAGACCGTCATCGCTGTCACCAGCACCAATGCGTTTTCCTTCATGAACTCCGAAGTCTGGATGATAAAAGGCCACATCATCCCTGAAGTTTACGCCGAGAACCACACCTTCAGCATCGACGGCTATAACAACGAAGCTGCCTGGGCTGGTCCCACGCCGCTGTTCACTCGCCGCGACGGCTCCTCCCGCTATCGTGGGGGAGTGGCACACGATGACGCGCATCTCTATTTTTTCAGCCAGATCGCAGATCCGCAGGTGCACACAGAATCCGCAGAGCCGGAAAACAACGACGGGTTAACCATCGCCCTGGATGTTGTCACTACAGAAGGCAGGGCCGCCACTCGTCCCGCGATCACAAGCTATAAGTTCTTTCTCTCCGCAGACAACGTGCTGGTGGCAAAGCGCGGGCACGAAGGCCGTTGGGCTTACAATTCCATTGATGACTCTGCCATAAAACACGCCAGCCGGATAACCGACAGAGGTTACATGCAGGAGCTTGCGATTCCCTGGAGCGTCATCGACGGAAAACCGCCGGCCGGGCACCGCATTGGTCTTAATGTCAGCCTCACTGAAAATGCCGGTGAGAATACTCCGGTCTACCGTGAAAGCCTTTCCGGCAACCACGAAGACAAGCCCTATACCTGGCTTACCCTGCGCCTGCGCTGATTCCGGCTAATAATACTTCGCCATCATTATTACGTCTTCATACACGCTGTCAAATTTCCGCGCCCGCCGCTTAACGCCCTCCACCTCGAACTCAAACGATTTATAAAGCGCCAGCGCCCTGGTGTTGCTGCTGTACACGTCCAGTTCCACCCGCTCAAGCCATACCCGCCGCGCATGTTTCAGTGCGCGCTCCATCAGCAACCGGCCCAGGCCCTGGCCCCGAAAATCTTTATGTACACCCAGGCCCAGGGTACCCACATGTGCCCGGCTTTCGTAGCGCGAGGGTGTGATGTCACACCAGCCCACCACCGTGGGGCCTGGAATAACCGCCGCATACAACGGGAAGTTTGCCTCCAGCACATACTTCACAAAGTCTCGCGATTCCTCGGGCGACGGCGCATCAGTCATCATCAGGTACTTACGCTCCCTTGCTACTGTCCCAAGGCACTCGCGGTAGCTCTCCACCAATTCAAGGCGCATGGGTGTGATCGCGATCCAATCCGGTTCCGCCATCGCCGGCTCCGCTTTCACCGGCTCCGTTTTCACCGGCTCAGCCGCGCCCGGCGTCGTTTCCATCAGGAAATCTTCTCCAGGATCAGCTCCGGTCGCTGCGGCGCTTCGTCTACAATCGCGAAGGCATGGTCCAGGTAAGCGCGACATTCCGCCAGCGCATCGGCGTCATTATAATCAATCCTGACCAGTGGCTGCCCCGCCGTTACTTTGTCACCTATGCGCGCGAGCATGTGGAGGCCGGTAGCATGATCGACAGCATCCGTAGCCTTTCGCCGTCCCGCCCCCAGCGTCAGTGCTGCTATGCCGATTGCGCGGCAGTCGGTTACCTGGAAATAGCCGTCCTGCGCTGCCGTGTATTTCTCTTTGAACCGCGCGTGGGGGAGAAGCTTCTGGTCATCTGCAAATGCAGAGTTGCCGCCCTGCCGCTCCACCATCTCAATAAACAAGTCGTAGGCTGCACCCGACGCCAGCTTTTCGCCCGCGGTAGCCCGCGCTGTGGCGAGGTCTGTTTCAACTCCGCCCAGCAGCAACATTTCTGCCGTCAGTTCAATTGTAATCTCTCGCAGGTCCGTCGGTCCGCCCCCGCGCAGACACTCAACACTTTCCCACACCTCATTCGCATTACCAATGGCCTGACCAAGCGGCTGGTTCATATCGGTAAGGACGGCCCGCACCGGAAGCTCGAGTGCCTTGCCTGTAGCCACCAGCGCTTCCGCCAGCGCCCGCGCGTCTTCGAGGTTCTGCATAAAAGCACCCGTCCCGCACTTGACGTCCATCACGATACCCCGCGCGCCCGATGCCGCCTTTTTGCTAAGGATACTCGCGCAGATCAGCGGAATACTCTCCACCGTCGCCGTCACATCGCGCAGTGCGTAAAGCTTCTTATCCGCCGGCACAAAGTCATCTGACTGGCCAATCATCGCCACGCCAAGTTCGCTCACCTGCCGCTCAAACTGCTCCGGTGACAGGTGAATGCTGAAGCCCGGAATACTCTCCAGTTTATCCAGCGTGCCGCCCGTGTGCCCCAGGCCGCGTCCGCTTACCATTGGCACCGCCAGGCCACACGCCGCCGCCAGCGGAGCCAGTATCAGGCTCACCTTATCACCTACACCGCCGGTGCTGTGCTTATCAATCAGCGGACGGCCCGATGCCAGCGTATAAGTCCGTCCCGAACTCATCATCGTCCGCGTAAGCGCAGCCGTCTCGTCGGGTGCCAGGCCGTTAAAGAAAACCGCCATCAGCAACGCCGATACCTGGTAATCAGGAATATCGCCCGCAACATAAGCGCGGATAAAATCCTGGATCTCGTGGGCAGAAAGTCTTCCGCCATCACGCTTCTTACGGATAATCTCGGCAGGTAACATCATAGTGCCTCAGAACGTGTGCCTGTCTTTTCAAGAAAGACAAGCGGGAAATCCGCATGCGCGCAGGCAGACTAAAGATCCGTAGGGCAGGCGTCTCGCCTGTCACAGTTGTATGCCTCCCGTAAGGCCAACTCGTCCGTCAAACATAACAACTGTACAAACCTCCGCAAAGCTGGAGCAACCGACCGCGTGACATTCTACTTTCTACATTCTCCTACCTGCGCCGCGCGTTCGCGCGCGCGCCTCACCACCCCACGCCCCTCACGCCTCCTGCAGCCTTGATCGCCTCCAGCTCCGCCTGCATCGCCTTCATCCGTTCCGGCTCCTGCGTTGCCAGGTTGTTTCGCTCGCCGATGTCCGTATTCAGATTATATAACTGCGGCTCGGGCGTCAGCCCCGATTCAATATTTGTCAACTTCAACACCGCATCACCCTCGCTCGGTTCAATATACTTCCAGTCGCCCCGCTTAAGGGCAAGCGTTCGCCCCTGAAGCACAACCGATTCCCGCCCCTTGTCCGACTGCCCCGTAAGTGCTGCCAGTGTGCTCGTGCTGTCAGTTGCTTCACCCTCCGGCACCGTCTGACCCGTCAGTTCCGCAAAACTCGCCAGGAAATCCAACTGGCTTACCAGCGCATCACTCACACCCGGCTTCACCTTTGCCGGCCAATGCACGATGAACGGCACCCGCGTGCCCGCCTCCAAAATGCTGTACTTCCCGCCGCGCAGCGGCCCCGCCGGCGTGTGCCCGTTCAACTCCGTCACCGCGCCGTCCTGGTAGCCATCATCCAGCACCGGGCCGTTGTCACTCGTAAAAATCACCATGGTGTTAGTCGTCAGGCCAAGGTCGTCCAGCTTCTGCATAATGCGGCCCGCCATGTAGTCAGCCTGCAGGATCGAGTCACCGCGATACCCGAGACCGCTCTTCCCCTTAAACCTCGTACCAGGCATCCGCGGCACATGCGGATCGCTCAGGGCAAAGAACAGGAAGAAAGGATTCGCGCGGTTTCGTTCGATGAATTCCTCCGCCTCCTGCGTGAAGTCGCTGCCGACCGACTCATCCGTCCACCGCGCCCGCTGTCCACCCGTCATCCAGCCGATCCTCCCGATACCGTTCACGATCGTACCGTCGTGTCCATGATTCGGCGACGCCTTCATCTTCAGCAATTCCGGGTTTTCTTTACCCGTCGGTTCGTCGCCAATCTTCTTCTCATAGCTCACCTGGATAGGATCCGCTGGGTCGAGCCCCACCACCTCATGATTCCTGATATAAACCGTCGGCACGCGGTCTGCCGTCGCAGCAAAAATAAATGAGTAATCAAATCCCACCTCGTTCGGCCCCGGGTTCACCTCGCCATTCCAGTCCGGCCCGCCCTCCGGCCCCAGCCCCAGGTGCCATTTGCCCACCACCGCCGTCTGGTAGCCGGCTTTCTGAAAAACCTTCCCCAGCGTGGTCGTGTCCGTCGGCACAATCAGACGCGCGTCTCCCGGCAGTACTCCCGTGCCCTTCTTCCGCCACGCATACTGGCCCGTCAGGATAGAAAACCGTGAAGGCGTACAGGTCGCCGCCGTGCAATGGGCGTTCGTAAAACGCAGTCCGTTCTGCGACAGATTGTCCACATGCGGAGTGTTCAGCCTGGTCGCACCGTAGCAGCTGAGGTCCCCGTAACCGAGGTCATCCGCGTAGATCAGAACTACATTCGGCCGGTTGGTATCCGCCGGCGCTGCCGCGCCAGTACCCATCGAAACAACAATCGCAATCGAAGCAACACCAAATCGGAAACCACTAAAGGTCATGGTCTATCTTTCTCTTATCATCAAGGCGTGACACCAAAAACGCAGTGCCCAGCGAAAGAGTCAACGGCGACCTGAACTGGGCCGAACGTTCCCCCTATACCATTAATGGCAGATACGAAATTCCAATCCGCCTTGACTTCATCTGCTTCATCTCAACAGGAATCCCATGTTAACTGCACCTCCTGGAAACACAGTTATCCCGCCCTTTCGTTAACACATCTAACTACACCTGATGGAGAGCCTGAGATGGAAGAAGCGGAATTACCTCCGGAAGCTGAACTCCGCGGAGTCGAAACCTTCGATACCGAAGAAGTTGCTGTGCTCGTTCTTGCTGATGTTGAAACAGTCGCTGCCGAACTCGCCCGGCATAAAGGCGCAAAAAATCACAAGCGCGATATCCTCGGCGAAGAAATCAAGATTGTCGACCCGAGCTACCTCGTTCTGCGCTTTGTCGGACACCCATGGGCTATTGTTGTTTCGTGCACATTTGGACCGAATGACCGCCTCAGCGTGGCCGACGCCAGCGCTCTTTCTAAAGCACTTGCCACCAAGGCCATTTTCTTCGGCAACAGTGATTGCGCCAGCTATACGGAGTATGAATTGTTCGACAAAGGCAAGAGCCTGGAACGTTTCCAATGCAGAGACGAAGTTAATTTTACCAGTCAAATTCGAGATGTTCCGCCCCCCGAAGATGGTCCCGATATTTACGAATTCGCTGACGCCTTCTTTAAGCAACAGGATGCCTACGTGCCGGCCTTAAGTATCGAGCTCGGTGCCGGCGAAATGAAGCCAGGAAAGAAAATCGACCTGGCAGAGCAAATGGACGAACTGTCGGAAGAGGCTTTTGAGCGGATCGACTATATTTGTTGAGCTCTATATCGGGAAATCAACCGGAGGAAATAAGTGACAACGGAAATTGAGGATGTGATCCTTGGGCTGATGTTTATCGTCATGGGCATAGTTTTCATCTGCTTCCATGGGAGAATCGCGAGGATGAACGACCGACAAAACAGGCGGTTCTTCCGTATTGCCATAGCCATCCGGAGCTACGAAATAGGCTTTATTGTAAGTGGAATCGGGGCTGTTCTGTTTGGATAACTCACGTTAATGGGCTGGGTTTAAATGGGTAACATGAGCATTACCCCATCGACCTGACGCTTTTACCTCAACCGCTTTCACTCGAGAAAAACTGCATAGTTTGCTCTGACACTTTTACCTCAACACTTTTACCTCAACGCTTTCACTCGCGAAAAACTGCATAGTTTGATCCGACGCCTTTACCTGACGCTTTTACTTCACGCATTAAGTCGGTGGAAGCCACGTGGTTCTGGCCTTTCAGCCGGCTTTAGCCGGCCAGTCTTTGCACCCGCCTTTAGGCGGGGTGTACCGTTCATCCCACACATGGCCCCAGCGCGCTTTAGCGCGGCTTTTCCACCGCTTTAGCATTCCGCACCACAACGTCATCCACCTACTGCAGACACGTCTCGTTGCATGGCATTCGACGACTTGAGGCTGAAGGATCTTCATTCAATATTTGTGTCCGGACTTTTAGCCCCATATGAAGATGTCCTTTTGTGAGTTCTGTGCCTTTTTGTGGCAAATGAAGAACGCGTATTTGTCACCGTATGCGAGGACATTCACGAGATTATGCCACGCATAACCATCCCACATAACGGTTTCCGCACTTAGCCGTGGAACCCTACGTCTTCATAGTCGTCCTCATCGCCGCCGCATTTCATGCGGGGTGGAATGCCGTGGTGAAAGTCGGACTGGATCGCTTTCTGTCAGTCACCCTGATCTTCCTCTGCGCCGGGTTCGTCTCCTTGTGCGCAGCGCCGTTTGTTCCGTTTCCCACTGCAGTAGCCTGGCCCTGGCTTATCGCTTCCACCATACTCCATACCGGTTACAAGCTATTCCTCATCCGGGCTTACGATGCCGGAGACATGGGCCAGGTCTACCCCCTCGCCCGCGGATCAGCGCCGCTCCTGGTTTCGGTAGTCATGATGCTAGCGTTCGGCGAGGTCCTTACCCCGGTCGCCATGGTCGGGATTATGGTTCTGCTCGCAGGCGTTTGCCTTATGTCAGTGCGCGGAGGCAGCGAAGTTGCCAGCCTCGACCGCACGGCCGTCACCTACGCACTTGGGACTTCAGTCTTTATCGCCAGTTATACTATTACCGATGGCCTTGGCGCCCGCGTGAACATTACAGCCCACAGCTACGCTGTCTGGCTTTTTCTCCTGGATGCCATTATGATGCTGGTTATCCTCCTGGCCGTCCGGGGCCGCGCCGGGCTGGTTGCCATGCGGCCCTACTGGAAACAGGGCATCGCCGGAGGCTGCATGTCTCTTGCCGCCTACTGGATCATCCTGTGGGCCATGACCGTTGCCCCCATAGCAATGGTCGCTGCCTTGCGAGAATCCAGTGTGCTTTTCGCCGCTCTGATTTCTGTAATTATCCTCCGCGAACCCCTGACCCGCTGGCGCACCGCCGCTGCCATACTCATTGTCGCCGGCCTGATCATCGCAAGAACCACTTGAGCTTTTCTAACATATATGTACTCTATCACCTATATGTCCTATTGGTCCTATAGGTCCTATTGCCCATCGGTCCCATCACTCCCATCCGGAGATCCACCCCCCATGAAACATCACACCCAGCTGCCCATCTACTATACCGATGGCACCCGCTTCTACCGCAAGTACAAAGGTAAGCGAACCTACCGCGATGAAAACAACGCGTGGGTCGAGCTGCCCCAGTATGAAAAGCCCATATACTGGGAGATTCCCGCCGCCGATGTCTACGACCCCGAGTTTTCTGACCACGAGTAGCAATCCAGAACAATATAATGTCCTCAGGCGAAAACCAGTTCCCGCACTTTTAAGTGTCCGTAAGGGTCCATAAGGGGTTATGCGGGAATTCCGCACGCCACTCAATCATGGCAAAACCACATCCATGAAATCAATAAACCATATCCGTCCTATCAGTCACACGCCAACAGCTCCGTACAGCCATTGTTCCACAACTTCAATTGCCGGACAGCTCACCATAGGTCTCATTGTCCATAAGCGTTATGCACCCGGTCCGGTTTATGTATTTGTCGTATTTTGTCCCATAGGTCCCATTAGTCCTATAGGGCCCATTAGTCCCATATGTCCCATAGGTCCTATAGGTCCCATATGTCCCATAGGTCCTATAGGTACTATTGCACCTGGTCTCCTGACCGCAAAACTGCAAAATGTCTTGGTTCAGTGGAAAATGGACAAGTAGGTTGGAAAAATCCGCGAGTTATGTGGTGAGTTTTCTTAGGCATTGTCCGGCTCCAACCTTAGGTTTAGCATGGGGCCGGCCGCGGTAGCGGGCGGCTTGGGTTGTATGCCGGAACCGGGTATCCCTGACAGGGTGGACTCCTCCAGAGCCTGCGTCCGTTTCCCCGTTCCGGTTTGATTTGTCGCATAGTTCAGGCCAGTTGTCAGGCGAGCCTGGCGCCTGCGGAGTCTGGCGGTTTCAAGCCTGGCATCACGAAGGTTATGGATTTCGTGCTGGCGCCCGGCAAGCATGTCGCACGGGGTAATGTAGCCTGTTGCGCTGTGCAGACGCGCGGTGTTGTAATAGGTGACGTAATTGCCGATGATGCGGCGGGTATCGTCGAGACCCACGGGAATGTGGCGGCGGATGGCCTCGGCCTTGAGCGTTCCGTGCCAGCGTTCGATCTTGCCGTTGCTTTGCGGATAGTAGGTGGATGTGCGGACATGGTTCATGTCCCACTGCCGGAGCATCTGCTTGAATTCGCGGGCGACAAACTGCGAGCCGTTGTCAGAGATCACCCGCGGCTGGACCAGTGGGTAGCTTTCATGGGCGCGCTGGATGACAATCTGCACGTCGCGCTGCTTCATGGAAGGGCTCAGGTTCCAGGCAACCACCGCGCGGCTGTAGCCGTCGATCACCGAACACAGGTAGCAGTGGGTGTCGCCTGCCCTGATGTGGCTGATGTCGATATGCCAGTGCTGGTGGGGCCCGTCGGGCTGGGTAAAGCCCTTGCCGCGCAGCGCGTTCTTGGGCGCCCACCGTCCCAAAAGCCCCTCGGCTTTCATGATCCTGTAGACGCTTGCCGGACTTGCAGCAACGATGTCCTCGTCCATCATCATGTAAGTCAGGCGGCGGTAGCCTTCAAGGGTATGCGTGCGGGCATAGTCGATGATGGCCTGCCTCTCTTCAGGCAGCAGCCAGTGATCGCGGCACACGTGCCCGTTATGTTCATTGGCCAGGCCGTAGCGCCTGCGCCACTGGTAGAATTTGCTTTTGGTAATGCCAATCATTTGAACGATCTCCTGGCAGGTTTTGCCTGTCCAGCCAGACCAGCGCTGCACACAATCGATGACTTCGTCACGAACATCAGGCTCCACCCACCGCTCAGTCAAAGCAGGCCAAGTTTTTTTTTAAGCTTCAGGTGCTCGGCCAGAAGCTGCGCCATGGCGTCATCCTTCCTGGCAAGTTTGGCTTCCAGATCGCGGATCTTCTGGTACTCGCAGTACTGCTTGGATGGTCTTCCCCGCTTGCCCTGCACCTTAAAGGCTTCGGGACTGTTGCGAAAAAGCTCTTCCAGCCATTTCTGGAAAACCGCCGGGCGGATAGCGTTTTCCTCGCACAGCTGGCTGATGGGAACATCTTCGAGCAGGTGCCGCTTGACCAGCAGCGCCTTTTCTTCGGGGGTAAACTGCTTGCTCATTGGGAACCTCCAACGGATGTGATTCTCACGAACATTTCCCAGGCCGAAAGTCCAATTCCAACTGAGGCAGGACA
>JAKFFN010000329.1:0-4862 GCA_036675025.1 Candidatus Sumerlaeales bacterium
CCTTCAGGTCGAATTCCGAGGACGTAACGCACAAGCTACGGCCTAAATCGTTCACCAGGGCAATGGAAATGAGGTCAATCTGACCCCCTTGTTCGTTGAATTCCGTGTCCAGAAAGTAGTTCATTTAGCCGCCTTGCCATGAATAGTGGTCTTTTTCTCCGCCTGCATTGTGCTTTCGCATCTCGTACTCCGCTTTCGCGTTCTGACGAGCCCTGCGTGCCGCGGCGGAGTATGCCTGCGGCTTCTCTTCGGGTTCCGGAGGCTTCTGTGCCCTGTTCGGAAGAACCGTGCAGATGTATCGAATGTCATCAATGGTATCGTCGCCTTCGTCTACAGGCTTCCCATTGTCCCCCCATACCCAATCTTCGAGCTGCCCCCGGGTCTTGGTGCAACGGGGATGTATGACGAGTTTATTGTCTGACAACCGTTTAGAGACGAGCTGACGAGATCCATCCGCGTCTGCTTTGTTGGCACCCACAAAATTGATTCCAGTAACCTCATTGAGGATCTTTCTTTCCGTGATCTTTCCGCCCGCTCCGCCCGTGCGGTTCGCGTAGGTATCGACGACGGCTTTCTTGGGTCGGCAGGGTTTGCTTTGAACAAGGTTCTTGATTTTCTTGCCCATCTCCGCAATTTCGACGCCGACGAGGACAAGCTCGTCCATAACGTACAGAATATCACTATACCGATTGTACATGCAAAGTAGGAAAGCAGCAGGATGGGGATCAAAACCCGGATCATAAGCCAGGTACATATCCATTCCCCAAAGCTCACTTTGCTTGAATCTCTTTTCGAAATCGTAAACATGCCGACCTCCTTCTTTGTTATCGAAATGCGGGAAGACCTTTCCTTCCTTGGACAGGAAGATGTCTTCGATGATGGACGGATAGGTGCAGCGCATATCCACTTCGCTGTCCCATTGCGTCATTTCTTCAGCGTACCACGCCGCGTTACACTTCGGATCAGAATCCCATCCGAGGAAGTGCAGGGCGATACCGCGGACCTTGCCGTCGTACAACTTCTTGATGTACTGCTTAAACCAGGTTCCGTGCTTCTGGCCAGTAGAAAGTGCAAAGAGCTGACCCTTCGGGTTCTGCGACACCGCGGGTTTTACGGCGGTCCAGATTGCCGCGGCGTCCTCGATCTTCTCGGCTTCGTCCAATATAACCAGCCGGGCCGTATGTCCGGAGCCTGCGTCTGGGTGAGACGAGATAGCGGAAATGCTGCTCCCATAGGAGCTGCTGACCTTGTACGTTTCGAGAGTCAGCTTTGGCCAGATGACGCATTCTTCACCCTTGCTGTTCACGATGCGGGGGAGAGCGGATAGCTTGGACTTGACACGCTTTTCCAGGAAATATCGAGCGTCATCTTCGCCGCGGGAGAATACCAGGATTTCCGCTTTGACTTCGGACAAGAAAACCTTCAGCGCATAGGCTGCGAAGATTTCCGAACCACCACGCTGACGCGCCTTGGCAAGAAAGCCGAATCGGTTGTCTTCGATCCATCGGCAGAGTAGCTTCTGCTTTGGCCAGAGATGCCACGGCATCTGCGTCAAGGAATCCGTTTCAGGATCCTGCTGTTCGATGGTGAGCCAGTCTTCGATGAAGACCTCCAAGGGCATATCCTTGAATAGGTCTTTAGCGTGGACCGGCGTGGGGTTCCGTTTCCATTCCTCGTAACTTACGAGTAACGGACCCGCCTCTTTCTTCGCCACTTAGAAATCCTCTCGCAGGTTCTTGAAGTCGGCGTTCTTGGCCATGAAGTTCCCGACGTTGCGGAGGATCTGCTCCGCCTCTTCCTTCGAGAAATCCTTCAGCTCCGTGGCACCGCGCTTCTGCAATACCAGCTCCACTTCGTAATGGCCGCCTTCGCGAGTCGCGCCGAATAGCAGCCTATACCTGTACCAGCCCTTTTGCTTCTTCTCGCCTTCTTCCTTGGCCATCAGATGTCCTTCCAGAAATAGAGTGCGTGTTCGACTCCCCACTCGTCCTCGGGCTTGTACAACGTGAAGCCTGCGCGGATCAGGTTGTTGGCTGACTGGAGGTTGAAGGGAGCGGTGTAGGTGATAAGGTGTTTCAGCCCCATGCGCCTGGCCCATGCCTCGCGCACGCGCAGAAGCCGGGCGTGCAGGCCCCGGCCGCGGTATTCCTTCAGGACACCGGCCCGGCAGAGAAATGCCATGGTCGATCCGTGGCGCTTGATCCCGGCGTAGGCCACGGGCGTCTTGCCGTCGTAGACGATCCACCAGATCGCGCCCGCCTTCTCGTACACTTCGTCGCCGGGGAGGGTGGACAAGTCCAAAAAGTCAAGGAGGGCCGACTTGGCCCCTACTGGTTCCACTCTGACAATTTTCACTCGTCCTCCGGGCCCTGGGAGTGGAAGCCGATGGCAGACTGCTTTTCTTCGACGGCCGGGGCGGGCCCGGCGAGCGCCGACTTGATGGCCTGGAGAACCTTGTTCCGCAGATTGACGTTGGCCGTCTCAAGACTGCACTCCAGGCAGGAGATTGAGTTTCCCTCCTGATCCTGGTTCTTGTAGAAGGTATTGAGGGTCAGTTTCATTTCTTGTGTTCCTTGACGATAAGCTCATTGTGCCAGTCGTAGAAGGTCTGCCCGGCCATGGCCCGCTTGAAGTAGCACTTCAGGGCCTCGTAGGGAACCCAGGCGAGGCGGCCAGCGCCGTCGATGAACATGACCGTGTTGGCGGCCTCCCGCGGCCCCATGTACCGGAAGGCGGGGTTCCTGGGGTCCAAGCCGCTACGCATGATGGGCCACCTTCGGATGGCGCGGAGAGTCTTTGAACTTCTCCTTGTTGGCCAGCATCTTGGCTTTAGCCGCTATCGCCCAATCCACCGCAGCCGGTAGCGCTGGAAAACTATGGATCTTGCTCTTGGCCGTCAGCGAAGCGCGGTAGGCTTCTCCACGATCCAGAAAAAACACAATGTCTTTGTCCATGAAGGCTACAGCCCAGATCCTCTTGCTCATATTTCGATTGTACCGCCGATACCAAGGCGAGTCCATTACTGTATTCGGAATCTTTCCTCAACCTTCAACAATTCACCTAGTTCCCCCCTTTGCCTCCGGCGATAGGCTTTTCTTTTTGGTTCCATGGGGTTGACTTGAAGAGAAGAGGGGTGGTATGATGGGAGTAAGCCGTTCGGGGGCTATAGCCCGGGTTTGGTGGTCAGTACAGGAACCCATGAGACATCTTCGGGGCCAGCGGCACGAAGGCATCTGCCACAGGGGACATAACCACACAGTATCGTCCAGCGCCTCGGGGTAATAACCGACAAGCCTACAGGACGGGGGAGCTTTCCGCCAGGCGTGGCGGGTGCGCCAGCAGGATGCCATCTGGGCCTGCTGGGGGGGTAGCCTACCAGGGCGTCGTACTGGTGCCAGACTCTTTCTGGCCGACACTCTCTCCTTCTCTTGAGCCTTTAGAGGCTTGGGGGAGGGGGGGGTATTGGCCAGACTCCCCACTCCGACTCTTCCTCCCAACCATCCCCAATGCTCCAGCCAGGTTCGAGCGCCTAGACACGCAGCCGTGATTCCACGGGGGTCCAGCCTTGCCCCCGGCCGTAGCCTAATCCGCGGGCTTGGTAGGCCGGTCCCCGGCTTGCGGTGTTGGAGGGTACGTGGGGGCCCAAGGTTTTCCTTCGACTTGTGTTACCCAACACCCAGCCTTGAACGAGGGGGCTAGGCCCCGGGATCGGGGGGGGGGTTATGCTTGACCATCAAGCCTTGACCGGCAGGATTTGCCTGGTCATTACCTGACCTTTGGCTAAACCAGCTATTAAAGTTTATCTGGATGTTAGAGCCACCCTTTAGAAGTTCTTCCAATCCTCCGGACTTGTCGTCCTTGGTCATAGCTATTGCCACTTTCAAGGCTTCAGCGCGTGCAGGCTGGTAGATTTCAGGCAAAGGACTATCCAAGTCCCTCTCCAAACTGGCTAAAATTTTCGCGATCAAGCCCCGTTTTCCTAGAGCTCCGCCCTTATTCGCCGTGAGCGCTTCCAGGAATTGACCGCGCCCCCTTGCCTTTAGAGCCGCTTGGTTATGGAATCCCGGCTTATTACGTGCCTTTATGGGCACTAGATTACTATCCGCTTGTAAGTCCTGATTACTCATACCCTTATGATACTACCTTTTTACTATGTTTGTCAAGTCCCCGGCCCGCTTGATGTTACCCTATATCATACTAAACCGCTATGGATTAAAGGAACGGCGGCCCCCAATATCCTACCATAAGGATCCCAATCTTAAATCAAAAACCTGTAAACACAATGAAAGCCTAAAGCCGGAGGCAAAGGGGGGAACTGGCGGCCGAAAGGATGGGGGCGCAAGTGGGCAGTTAATGGAAGGGAGCGGCCGGGCGCGGCTTGGTTATGGGCTTGCGGTCCTGGATTGATCAAGGCCAGTCCGTAGCATCTCCAAGGTTAAGCGGGGCCCGGCACGCTTTGGGCTGGAACGCATCCAGCAAGAGCGGTAATGCTCAAACGTGCAGTAATTGGTTTCCGGTCTCACACCGGCCGATACAACGCGCCATTCTTTGATCTCCCGGCCCGGATTGTAGCGGGCCTAGCATTGGACTCAAGAAAGTAAATCATGTCAGCATATCGGGAGGCGGCCTCACTCCGCCCGGCCTACATATAGGGCCCCGTGGCCTTGGTACGCTTTCGCATAGGCTTATAATACATCTGCACGGCCGGTTCCGCAACGGAACAATTAGTTCCGATTTTCTCTATCACAAGTTGGCCCCGGATGATCTTTTCCTATTGCGTCAATCCACTAATGTTAGTATATTATATACATGAGCAAGGGAGCGAACATGGGACAGGTAAAGCACGCGGCAGAATGCAAAAT
>JAKFFN010000401.1:0-25657 GCA_036675025.1 Candidatus Sumerlaeales bacterium
TCTTCCATGACCATAAGGCGGCGGGGATTCTCTTCAACCACCTCCAGCAGTGGCCTGCGGTTTGGCACCTCGAGCAGAAACCCGCCGCCTGGCTTCAGCACGCGGAAGATTTCGCGCAGAACCTGGACGTTTTCCGTTTCTTGTTCTGTGGAAGCTACTGTAACTGCTGCGCCGGCGGCCGCGTTGCTGCCCTGGGACGCATCCGGATCTTTGAAACGTCCAAAGGCCGGGTCAACCAGCTGGCGCTCATAAAAGACGTTAGGCAATCGCCATACCTGGCCGCTGGCGCCTTTCTCGCCTTTCGATGCAATGTCGGCGCCATCGTTGCCCGCGTCAAAATAGCCGAAGCTGTTAAACAGCATGATCACTGCATCCATGGCGGCATCGGAAAGAGGTATGGAACGCATGTCTGCATGGAGCGGAAGGATGTTCTTCGCGACGCGGTCCGACAGATCAGCTTTTACTTCCGCCAGGTATTCGACGTTGTTATCCAGGGCGTATACGCGGTTGCTCGAAGCCAGCAGCCGTGCGTGGCGGCCATACCCGCACGCGAGATCCAGCACTGTGCGGCGGCCCAGGTCCAGCACATGGGCGGCAAAGGAAGCTTCTTCCAGGGCGCGCTGCGGCTCCAGGATCGAAGTACTGTAAATTTCATGGTATAGCTTACCGAAATATTTGTCTGTCCAGTGGCCCATGATACTGCAAAGCCTTGCCCGCGTTACATATTCGCGGCAAACAGAAATTTTGGCGGGGACGTTAACGCTGCCTGATGCGGAACTTTAACAGCCATGGCCGAAATATTGCCTCGGTTATCACGCCGTGGCTCATCTTTGACTGCCCTTCCCTGCGCTCGGTGTAGATGATAGGCACTTCGGTGATTTTCCAGCCGCTGCGAAACTGGCGGTAAAGCACCTCGACCAGAAACGAGTAGCCGGCTGAGTTGATCCCCTGCTCCACAATTGTGGCCAGTGCGGCGCGCCTGTACGCGCGAAAGCCGCTGGTGGCATCGGCCACGGGCAGATTAAGAATGGCCCGCACGTAGCGATTGGCGAAGAGACTGAGCAGCAGACGCGATGGGTGCCAGTTCAACACCCGGACTCCGCCAGAATATCGTGACCCAATGACCACATCGGCAGTATCCAGTGCCGCGAACAAGTCGGGCAGTGCGGCAGGGTCGTGGCTGAAGTCGGCGTCAAGCGTCGCAATCTCGTCAGCCCCGGCGTCTATAGCCGCCCGGAAGCCAGTCAGCATTGCCCCGCCGTAACCGTCTTTTTTCTGACGTATGATCGGGCGCAACCGCGGATCGGTAGCCCCCATTTCTTGCAGCATGGCGGGTGAGCCGTCGGGCGAGTTGTCATCAACTACAATGAGGAAGACGTCGGGGACTGCTTCAAAAATGGCTGCCACAAGCGCGCGCAGGTTACCTGCCTCGTTATATGTGGCCACCACCACATAGCGGTTATTCGGGTTCTGACTGCCAGCCATGAGGCTACTGGCACTTCACAGCCGTGAGACGGCAACAAAAAAAGCTTCTGCTGCGCGGACACGTTTTTGCGAAAATTCTTTCCGGTTGAACGGTAGCACTTTCGGGCGACGGCTCCTGTGCCATTGCCTGCTTTTACTTAAGAAAGACTCTGGAGTACCTTTTCATTGCTGAATAACACGCAAGCCGCCATCCTGGGCATCGTCCAGGGTCTCACCGAGTTTTTGCCCGTCAGCAGTTCGGCGCACCTGGTAGTCATCCCGTGGGCGCTGCAATGGCCGGAACACGAAAACGCCATGGCGTTTGACGTGGCTCTGCATATCGGCACGCTGCTGGCCGTGATCATTTTCTTTTTCTTCGACTGGTTGATGATATGCGCCTCGTACGTGGGTGATCTTCGCCAGAAAAACTGGAAGGGCGGCAAAACGGGCAGCCTGCTCCCCAAGATTGCGCTGGCCACCATTCCCGCTGCTGTACTAGGCAAGCTGTTTGAGCGCCCGATCGAAGACTTCTTCTATAAAAACCAGGACAATATCTGGATGCTTGGAATTACGATGTCGCTGTTTGGAATGGCGCTGCTTGTGGCGGAGCGGTATGGCAAGCAGAAGCGGGATGTGAAAGAGATCACATACCAGGATGCGCTGCTCATCGGGTGTTTCCAGGCGATGGCGCTCATCCCCGGCACGTCTCGAAGCGGTATAACGATTCTCGGCGGCCTTCTCCTGGGACTATCCCGCCCTGCCGCGGCGCGCTTTTCTTTCCTGGCAGCGCTTCCGGTTACGTTTGGGGCGGTCGTATTGAAGTCGCGCGACCTGCGCGGCACGGAAGACTGGAGCCCGCTGATCGTTGGAATTACGGCCTCGGCCATAGTCGGCATGATCGCCATAAAAGGTTTGCTTACGTATGTGCAGCACCGCAGCTATGACGTGTTCGCGTGGTACAGGTTCCTCTTTGCCATTGGCCTGCTTGCCCTGTTCTTTACACGCCAATAGACTTATCCGGATAAACTGAAAGCCTGGCATGAGCCAAATTCTGCAGCGCATAGAACGGGAAATGAAGCACCGCCAGCGGACGCGTGCGCAGATTATCGTGCGCCGGGTCAGCGTTATCGTGCTGCTGATTGTGATTCCGCTGCTGCTGAGCGAGCTAGCTTTGCGCCTGATGGGATTCAGCCGGCCGCAGGTGGACTTTTCTGCCCAGGAGCGCCTGCTGAAGCAGGCCACGGCCGCGCTGAATGAGCGGTTTGATTCAAACGGGTTTGAGTATGACCAGCACCTGTTCTGGAAGTTAAAACCCGGCAGCAACCTTGCGGGGCTCGATGTGGATGACCGGGGTCTTCTTTCGTGGAAGCGCCCGGTGTGGAACGCGCAACAGGAGAAAAACTCGGTGAAGGTGCTCTGCCTGGGTGATTCCGTGAGCGCCGTTACCTACCGCACTTTTCCCGATATCGCCGAGCAGCTTGCCGCGGAAGGCACGACCAGCAAGACCGTGCATTTCTACAGCGCTGCCGTGCCGGGCTATTCTACCGAGCAGGCTCTGCGCCGCCTTCCCCAGTTGAAGCACCTGGAGCCCAACGTTGTGGTGCTATGCTTCGGCTGGAGCGACCACTTCCCTGCTCTCAGTGTGCCCGATCGCGAGCTGGGCGCGGCCAACGCCGGTCTGCGGATGCTTCATGATCTGCTGAAGGATGTTCGGTTGTACCAGCTTATTGGTGCTCCGCTGGGAACCAAACCTCTTGATGACGAAGATGCCGTGAAGCAGCAGGCGGTGGCATCTGGCAGTAGCAACAAGGGAAGCTTTCGCGTTTCGCCGCCTCAGTTCCAGGCGAACCTGGAAGAGCTGATATCTATTGTACGGTCGTGGGACGCGGTTCCCGTATTGGCTACGCAGCCTGAAGACCTGAAGGCGTACACGGAGCAGTTTCTGCAACAAAATGATTTCATTGCCCCCAATGGCCGCGACAATGGGGGCCTGCACAGCCAGTATAATGATATCATTCGCAAAGTAGCCGCCGCGCAGGATGTGCCGATGATGGACCTTGAAGAAGAATTTGTCCGCCGCCCGCGCGAGTATATGCTGGAGCCGGACGGCATCCACCTGACCGGCCGCGGTCATAACCATGTGGCGCGCCTGGTGCTGAACATGCTCAAAACCAAAAGCTTTATTTCTGAAGCGGATTATGATGCCATCGCCCGCGCGGAAAAACATGACACCACAGCGCCAGACAAGCCCCGGGCGACCTGGTCGCTTATTCCTGAGCATGTTTCTGCGTATGTAAATGATCCTGTCTCCGTGACAGTTATCCCGCAGAATTCCGGCAACACGCGCTGGCTGAAGCGCCATATTATCCCGCGGTTTGGCGCAGAAAAGAACGTCTCGTATGGCAGCAGTTATCTCTTTGCCCGCTGGCGCACGGTCAACTCCCCTACCACCGGCATTGCCCACAGGGTTGAGATGCCGGGTAATATCCTCCCTGGCGAGGCGACCAGCGTGACGATGAGCATAAAGACGCCGCCGCACGCGGGGAACTACGAGCTTGAAATAGGCGTGGGAGCTGATCGCATCGGGCCGCTGTCAAACTACGGAGCCGAGACGACAACACTTACCGTTACGGCTGTAGAGCGCTGACTTTTGCTGCTTGATTTGCAGTCTGCCGTGAGTTTCTGTCTTCATCCCATGCAGAAAAGTACCGCAATTGTTGGATTGCTCATGCTGATGAGCCTGCCGGTGTTGCCGGTGGCAGGGCAGGGTGTGTCACTACTTGAAACACCGGCCGGCGGCGCAGCGCGAGCGCCACTGCCTGGAGGGCTGGAGAATCAACCACGGCCAATTCCTCTTAAGATAAAACTGCCCTTCCCCGCGGGGAAAAGCTACAAAGTCATCCAGGGCAACCATGGCGACTTCACGCACACCGGCTTTAACGAGTATGCGTGGGATTTCGCCATGCCGTTGGATGCCGAGGTATGCGCCGCAGCAGCAGGCCGGGTGGTCCGGGTGAAACAAGATGGCACTGCCGGCGGCCCGAGCAACGAATTTTTCGGCGATGGCAATGCCATCATCATCGACCATGGCGAAGGCTATTTTTCCCACTACCTGCACCTGGCTCCGGGCAGCGCCAGGGTGAAAGAGGGAGATCTCGTAACCGGGGGTCAGACCATCGCTCTCAGTGGCAATACCGGGTTTTCGTCGACGCCTCATCTCCATTTTCACGTCCAGGATTCTTCCGGCAAGTCTCTGCCTGTAGTCTTTCAGGATGTGCCCGGAGAAGGTTCATTGGCCGAAGATACTATGGCGGTATCGCAAAATGATGGTACCGGCACTTCTCAGTATGCCGGCGAATCGTACCTGGAGCCGGAAATTTTCAAGGGTAACAATATCCACCTGATTACAAGGAACCTTCCGGGTCACCTGTTCAGGACAGGGCGTGACTACCGTGTGCGCGGGCGTATTACCGGCGAACAGTCTCGCCGGGTTGCTCTTTATTTCATGGGTCCGGCCGGCGGCAAAGCCCTGTTTACCATCTATGCTGCGGTAGATACAGATGGATTTTTCGAGACGTGGTTCGATCCGGCTACGATAAAAAGCAAAGTCGGCACTTGGAACCACGAACCCGGGCAGTCAAACCTCTTCAGCCTGGCAATTGCCCCGGTTAAGGCCGATGGCTCGTTCTGGTCCGATGTGTCAGTCCCGGTGTGCATCCGGTAATTCATTCATCACTTTCTTCAACGACCTTACTTTTTATACTTGCATATTAGATGTGCGGTAGCTCATTTCACTCCCTGCTGAACGGGGGAGTTTTCGATCAGTGGCATTTCACTCAAGTCGAGAGGAGTCTCATAACGTCATGCATTTTTATAGAAGTATAATTGCCTTATGTGCCATTGGAACCGGGAGCATCGCAGGTGCCCAGACAGTTACTGTGGCTAAAACAGGCACTCCCACATACGCATCAGTGCAGGCGGCTATTGGCCACTTCGCAACTGATCCGAATCCGGGCCAGCCGAACGTAATCCAGATAACCGACAATGCACTTTACGACGAAGTCGTGACGGTTGACGTGCCGGTGACAATCGTCGGAACAGCGGAAGGTGCCCCTACGATTGCCTTACAGGCTAACGTGGCAGGCCGCGCTGCCAGCTCTGGCATGGTCGTTAAGCTGCCTTCGTCTATGACAACAGGTACAGTAAGCCTGCAGAACCTGGTCCTTATACCCTCAAAGACTTCGCTTCCGCAATCGGCTGCAGTCCATGTTGCCAACAACAACGTGTTCCTTCACCTGAACCGCGTAGTGATCAGTGGCAATAATGGACTGGATCAGCCGATCAGCACTGACGGCCTAACAAATGTCGCCAATGATGTGGATAACCATAAGCATTTCGGGGATGACGGTATCGTGGCAGGCGGCACGGCCGACGGAGAATTTGAAGGCGACGGTGTCGAAATCCTGCTGCAGCGGTCAGTGATTACCCACCTTCGCGGCGAAGTTAGCGGTGCAGGCACATCGGATGGTATCCTGATCCCGAATACCGACAGCACCGGAGTGCGCAGGCTGCGCATTGAAGATGACTGCGTGCTTTCTGCCATGAATGGCAAAGGTGCATCAGTTGAGGGCGATATTGAAATTGCGGGCGGCACTGAAGGCGTCCATATCGTAATGAACACCTCATTTGGCATCTGGTTTAACGGTGAAAGCCCCAACGTTCGATCCATCAAGAACGCCATCATCAGCGGCAACCAGGTAGGCATTTACGAAAGTACAAATTCCGGCCAGCGCGTAGATATTGAAGATTCAATAATCGCTACACAGTCTCGCCAGAACTTCCGCATGAGCGGAGCAGCAACTGACCTTGCCAGCTTTAAACGCACTACGATTGCCAACGCCAGCGGCAGCAACTATGAAACCATTCGTACGGATGGTGCGGGACCGCAGCCGCTCTATTTTGAAGACTGTGTGGTGGCAGGCAACGGGCGTAATCAGTCGCCTAATGCAATCAACAACATCACATCGGGTTCCATAACCTTCGTTAACACCGCATTGGTGATGGCCGGCCCGCTCAGCCTGAACCGTCCGTACGGCAATTACAAAGAAATCGTTGGAAAGCCAGTGACGATGGCAGATCCGCAGTTTGCCGACATAACTGATTTTACTTCCCCGAACTTCTACGATGTTGCGTCTGTGCACTACGCCAAGGGTGCGTCAGGCAACACTCCCCTGTCGGGTGGCGCTGATTACGTAGGTCCTGCCGCTCCGGCAGCTCCGACGGAACAAATTATTACAGTGTCCAAGGCGGGTGGAGCCAGCTTCAACACGATCCAGGGCGCACTGGACTCGCTGGTACTTGACGCAACCAAGAAGTATGTTATCCAGATTACAGACTCCAGCGTTTATGATGAAATGATTACTATGGACGTGCCGGCCACTATCATTGGCACCGGAGCATCGCGCCCCATACTGGCTGTGCAGCCAAATCCTGCCGGATTTGAAAATGACGGCGCCCTCGCCGGACACGTAACGGTTTGGAGCGGCGATGCAGGACTGCTTATCGATATTCCAGTGGAGTCGGTAACGACCTGCTCCATCGGGCTCAAGAATCTCATCGTTATTCCATCAATGACGGGAACTTCGGCCGCCGCCGGAATCGTTAACAAGGACAATAACTTCTATCTCGAAATGGAAAACGTCCTGGTCAGCGGCAATAACGGGTCGAATGCTCCAGTTGCTACGGATCCGTTTACCCTCGTACCCGAGGACGGTGCGCACAAGCATTTCAAAGTCAGTGGCGGCCACATCGGCAGCATTACCAATGATCGCCAGGAAGGTGACGGAGTGGAAGTGCTGATGCGCAACTGCGTGTTTACCCACATCCGCGGCTTTGAGGGTGACTCGTGGCGGAGCGGATTCTACATGTACCGTACATACTACGATTCTCCGGTTGTACCGGAGACGGGAACACGCACCATGGCATTCCGTCACCTGACCATCGACGATGCCTGCTCATTTACATTCAACAATGGCAGCGGCTTACGATGCGCCAGCGGTCTTGAATGGGTAACCTCGGAAGATCGTTCGTACATTCTCAACAACCAATTCACCGGGTTATGGCTGGATATGGTTAAAGGCGCCAGCTATGTAAACGGGGTTATTATTGCGGGGAATAATTGGATAGGTGTGAATGAAGGGGTTGGAAACAGCGGCCCGCGTGCATACGTGATGAATGCTATCGTCGCCAATAACGGCTCTTACGGATCCTATAACCGCCTCGGTAGCTCAACACAGACTCCCGTTTACTATGAAAAGACGACGTTTGCAAATAACGCTGCCCTGAACAATCACCCACAACTGCAGACTTCTACGAACGCCAGCACCATCCATATCAAGATGGTTGATTCCATCTTCACGGGCAACGGTACAGGCAACTCGCTAAACCTGCTGCAGTTGACTTCCATTGGTACGTTCAATATGGACCACACAGCTATAGTCACTGAAGGTCCGCAGTCGCTGAACAATCCGGCATTTGATCTCGGTACTGTTCCCGCCGTTCTCGTTGGAGAGCCCGCATCAAGCGCAGATCCGATGTTCGTAAACACTACGGATGCCACCTCACCGGACTTCTACCGCGTCGGCAACCCTGCCTACGCAACTCTCAACAGCACCGGTGGACCGCTTGTTGGCGGCGGCGGCGCACTCACTTCCAGCGTTGGTAATTGGACCATTTACTAAACCGTTGGCTTTACCAAAAACTATTTCCCCCGGACAGCAGCTGGTCCGGGGGAATTTTTTTTTGCCAGGAACCCGTTTGACTCTCTGGTTCGTTCCCAAAGAAACCTCCGCAGCGCCGACTTCTAATCTTCAATCGCAATGCATACGCCGCACGAAATTCATGAGCCGCAATTTTATGTTCCCATACGTATCCCTAAGGGTTCGTGCGGGAATTCCCAAGTCTTGCCGTTCCGTGGTTTCCTTCTCTGAAATCATAAGAAGGAGCAGTAGCGATGCACCAGCACCTTAACACGGAACTTTTAGTTATGTACTTAATATATCGACTTAAAGCTTTGGAAACTCAAAGCTTGGCTTAATTGGAATTAAATTTTTTCCCAAGCCTGTGGAAAACTTTTGCATAGAGGGCAAACCCGCGAATTTCCCTCAAAGGGTAAACTAATCACGTACCGTCCAGCCGTGCTGGCGCCAGCAGATCGAAAGGCCATATTCTTGTCTATTAAACCCCGCCGTTCCATTACCGAAACGCCCAATGAATTGACCCGCGACATTGACGTTGCCAGCCCCATTGAAATCGTGCGGCTGCTGCGTTCGACTGACGCCCAGATCTTCGGCGGCTACGGCGGTCACATAGGCATGAACGACCCGGAAACTCACGAGAAACTGGCAGAACTGGCCGACAAAGCGGCTGCGATTCTTCGCCTTCCGACAGGTCGCGTGGTGCTAAGCGGCGCAGGCACGAGCGGACGACTGGCCATGTTTGCGGCGCGCGCGTTTAACAAGTTTTTCGCAACCAGCGAAAACCGGAATCCATTTCGGTACACCATTGCCGGTACCGACCTCGCGCTTATTGCCGCCCAGGAAGGCGCCGAAGATGATGCCAACCAGGGCATTGCCGACCTGAAAGCCGCTGCCGAGGGTGCCGAAGCTGTGTTTTACGTCGGTATCACCTGCGGACTAAGCGCCCCCTACATTGCTGGCCAGCTTTCTTATATGATCGATGAGGGCATCAAAGGCCATTCGGTTCTGATGGGCTTTAACCCCGTTGAACTCGCCCGCGACACGCCCATTGAGGGGTGGAAGGGATCCTTCAAAGACGTGACCCTGAAAGCCGCAGAATCCCCCCGTTGCACGATTCTCAATCCTATTGTCGGACCGGAACCGATTACAGGTTCTACCCGCATGAAGAGCGGCAGTGCCACCAAGATTCTGCTCGAAACCATGTTCCACGCCGCGCGCGCTGCCGGCGGCGAAACAGATGCCTTGGACGAAGAGCGCCTGATGGCACTCAACTACGTGGTGCGCGTTTTACTGGGCGACTACGAAGCTGCCATTCGTGAGGCTTATATGCCAACGGCTGCCCTGGCCGAGCTTGTGGAAGCAGGAGGCGATGCCCTCAACGCAGGCGGCCGGATTTTCTACCTCGGCACCACCGCGCCGGTATTCATCGAAGGCGGCTGCGGCCACGATCATGATCACGACCACGATCACGACCACGACCATGCCCCTGCCGCTCTGCGTGCTGACGGCGGTATCCTTGGGCTTATCGACGCTTCAGAATGTCCGCCCACTTATGGCGCCAGTTTTGACGATGTACGCGGCTACCTGGACGGCGGCTGGCCGGCGCTACTCCCCAGCGGGAAAGACTTATCTGAGAACGGTGAGAACTTCCAGGTGAGCCTGGAAGATTTCCAGAAGGATAAACTGGCAACGCTCAGCAAGAGCGACCTCGTGGTCTTCCTCGGTGATTTCGAGGGCCGCGACGACCTGGTTGAGCAGGTCCATGAAAAGGAAGCACGTACTGCGTCAGTCGTATTTCCCCAGGCCGGCTCTACCCCCGGCACCAGCATTGTCGTGGAAGTCGCCCCGCCGATTACCACGATCTCTGCAGGCGAAGAAAGCGAAGAGCCCGAGATTTTTGACGGTCCGCCGCAACTGGCTCTCAAGCTTGTACTCAACGCCCTGACCACCGGCGCCCATATACTCAAAGGCAAAGTTTATGGAAACCGCATGATCGACCTGCGGATTTCTAATAACAAGCTGTTCTATCGAACCACAGGTATTATTTCCGACCTGATTGGCTCCGACGAGGATACTGCACGGCGCGCTCTTATAAAGAGCGTCTACAAGACCGATACGCCCTCCGATGAACAGCGGAATGCGCCCGTGAGCGATCATATTGAGGCGTCAAAACCGGTTGAACGGGTGGTGCCAATCGCCCTTCTGCTGGCAACCGGGAAGTTTACCTGGCAGCAGGCATCCGACGCCCTGCACAATGATCCCGTGGTGCGAAATTCCATCCGTTCTCACGTCGTTTAATTTTCGCGGGGAATTTATCAAATGCATTCCTGTGTCGCCTGTAGAACACAGGGAAATTAATGTCTACCAATTTAGTAGGAATAGAGGGCAATGGCCGATAAGCTGAACATTGAAGAGATCAAGAAGAACAAGGACGGACTGGACATTCTTCCTGATCTGTTGCGCTATGCGGAGACCGGGTTCGATACAATTCCGCCCGAAGACTTTGCGCTATTCCGCTGGTACGGCCTTTACCAGCAACGCCCGAACGACGGCCATTTTATGCAGCGGATCAAGGTGCCTAACGGTCACTTGACCTCGGAACAGCTGCGGACCCTGGGAAATATCGCCATCGATTTCGGCCGTAACCTGATCGACATTACCACCCGGCAGGACTTCCAGTACCACTGGTTTACGATCAACAACATCCCCGAGATCTACCGTCGCCTTGAAGAAGTCGGCATGACGACCTGCGGCGCCTGCGGCGATATCACCCGTAACGTGGTAGGCTGCCCGGTTACCGGCATCACCAAAGACGAGTATTTCGATTCTCTGCCCCACGCGCAGGCCATCACCGCGCTGATGGTGAACAACAGAGAATTCTCCAACATGCCGCGCAAATACAAGTTTTCCGTTTGCTCGTGCCACATGCAGTGCGCACAGCCGGAGATCAATGAAGTCGGGTTCTATGGCGTAAAGAAGGGCGACCAGCTCGGCTACGGCCTGATGGTTGGCGGCGGTCTTTCTACCAAGCCCTACTTCGGCGCTGAAATGGGCGTCTTTGTGAAGCAGGATGAGGTAATCAAGGTCGCTCGTGTGATCTCCGAGATCTACCGTGATACCGAAATCCTGCGTAAGAACCGCGGCCAGGCCCGCCTGAAATTCTACCTGCACGATCCAAAGATCGGCATTGGCGGCGAAGCTTTCCTGAAGCTGATCGAGGAAAAGCTCGGCTATAAGCTGGAAGAAGGCGTACCTAACCCTGCGCCGCGCGATGCAGAAACTGACCACCTGGGTATCCAGCCTCAAAAGCAGGAAGGCCTTTACTACGTGGGAATCGGCGTACGCGCCGGCCGCCTCACCGGTGACCAGCTGCTGCAGATTGCCGAACTGGTGGAAGAGTTCAGTGATACCAAAACCGGACGCACCACGAACAAACAGAACTTTATTATTACGCACGTTCCGGAAGCAAAGCTGGAAGCGCTGAAACAACGGATGGACGAGTATGGCTTTGATTACAAGCCGTCTATCTTTAAACGCGCCCTGGTTTCCTGCACCGGCATTGAGTTCTGTAACCTCGCGGTAACAGAGACGAAGGAAGTTGGCCGCCGCGTAAGCCGCGAGTTGGAAGAGCGCTTCCCTGACGCCAGCCGCAACATCCGCATCCACTTCAGCGGCTGCCCGAACAACTGCGGGCAGAATGCCATCGCCGACATCGGCCTTCGCGGCATGAAGACCAAGGGCCCCGAAGGTGTGATGATCGAAGCTTATGATATCCTCGTGGGCGGCGGTACCGGAAACGACCGCGCGTTTTCAGAAGTGGCGGTTAAAAAATACCCGGGCCACGATATTGCCACAGCAATTGGAAATCTGTACGAGGGTTATTGTAACTGGGCCACTGGCGACCAGACCTTCCGCGATTACGTGCGCGCGCATACGAAAGAGCAGTTGGAAGCGGTAGCCAAGAATCTGCCTATGCCTGAGGCAGTTGAACAGCCTGTACCAACCGCCTGATATAGGTACCGATAGAGCTATTTAACCGGCCCTGTCAGCCCCGGCTGACAGGGCCGGTTTCCTTTTACTAACAAGATTGACTCCTGTAAAATAGACCCTTTCATTCCTCATGAGACTTTATCACGGGAGATGAGACGTGTCGGATATTTTACCGGGAAGCGATTCGAACAACTGCTGCGGTCCAGCATCATCCTGCTGCAGCGGCCCGTCAAAACCCACAGAAGGCCTGTCCATACGGCAGTTTCTCTCCCGCACGGGCGCTGCTTCCGCCGCATTACTGCTTGGGGGACTGCCGAGATGGGCCGCCGGCGCCGGTGAAGTACGCATGGCTCCGCACCTGGTGCCCAAAGACAAAAACCTCTCCCCCGGGTGGGTAAAGTCGCTGACAGAACGCGGCGAGCCCGAAGTTTACATGGGCAAAACCGCGCGAACCATTGGAATGCCCGTTGGCGGTATTGGCGCCGGACAGATTTACCTGTGTGGTGATGGCTCCCTGGGCCTTTGGGAAATTTTTAACGATCACGTAGAGCATCCCCACGGCGCCGCAGCCTATGCCCGCCGTACGATTCCAAAGCCGGTGCGCCACGGCCTTGGCCTCTACTGGAAACAGGATGATAAGACGACGACCGCCATGCTGGATCATTCGGGCTTTGATGGTGTCGGCTTCCGCAACATGCACCCTGTGGGAGTGGTCTACTACGGCAGCGAAAATGCACCCGTAAAGGTCACGCTTGAAGGGTTCTCTCCTTTCATCCCGCTAAACGCCAAAGACTCCGGCCTGCCCGCGACCATTATGATGGTAACGGTCGAGAATGTATCAGACAAGCGGCTGGAAATCGGCACGGCCAGCTGGCTGGAAAATCCTATTGGCAAAACCGCTCATGCGGCATCGGTGGCCGGTAACCGGAAGTCGGCAGTGGTGCGCGGTGACTCTACGGGTCGTATTTTTCACAGCGCAGAGGCCGCGCCGGAACCGCCATTACCTGATCGTGATCCAATCGTTTTTGAAGACTTTGAGGGAATGAACCTGGCAGCCTGGAAGATCGAAGGCACAGCTTTTGGCGATGCACCCACAACGGGTAACCTGCCTACCCAGGAGAGGGTGGCCGATTGGGAAGGGGTAGGCTTTGCGGGCAGCTTCCGCCAGCGCGATGCAACAACAGGCAAGCTGATTTCCAATCCCTTCACCGTCGAGCGCACGTTTATAAATTTTAAGATTGGCGGCGGAAAAGATGTTCGAGAGGTGGGTCTGCGGCTTTTTGTAGATGGCAAACAGGCGCGCGAAGCTGCAGGCCTGAACCAGGAGCCGCTGAAGTGGCAAAGCTGGAAGGTATCGGAGTTTGAAGGGAAGCAAGCCCACCTGGAAATCGTTGACCAGCACACCGGAGGCTGGGGCCACATCCAGGTAGATCACATTGAATTTGCCGATACTCCCCGCGGCGACAGCCCACAGAAGTTCGAAGAATTCCCTGACGTTGGAACCTTGGCCTGGGGAGTTAATGAAGCGCTTCTTGATGATGCCGCCGCGACGGAGGTACTTAAACAGTTTGGAAGCGATGCGGAAGGCGTTGTCACGGCGTCAGACGGTGCCGCCTATCCCCTGGACGAAGTGCGAACTTCGGGCATTGTCACAAAACCTACAGTTCTGCAACCTGGCGACGAAAAGGTATTTGCCCACGCGCTGACGTGGCACTTCCCGAATACAATTGCTCCAAATCGCGAAGCGGGTCACTATTACGCATCGCTATTTCCTGATGCCAACGCAGTAATGGATTACCTTTTCGAACACGGTGAACGGCTAACCACCGAGACGTTTAAGTGGCGCGACACGTTCTACGACAGTACGCTCCCCTTCTGGCTGCTGGAGAGGCTTCACCTGACCTCGTGCTGCCTTGCTACGGGAACCACGATGTGGTGGGAAAGCGGGCGTTTTTGGGCCTATGAAGGTGTGGTTTGTTGCGTTGGCACCTGCACTCACGTTTATAATTACGTACAGACAACCGGGCGGCTTTTCCCGGAACTGGAGCGGAACCTGCGCGAGCGGCAGGACCTGATGCCGGGGGTAGGGCTGGAAGAATCAGGCCTGGTAGGGTTCCGGCATGACGGCAAGTACGCCGCAGACGGCCAGTGTGGCACAGTGCTGAAGGTTTACCGAGAACACAAGATGTCTGCCGATAATGCCTTTCTAAAAAAGAACTGGGCGGCGACAAAGAAGGTGCTGGATTACTCCATCAGCCGCGACGGCAACGCTGATGGGATACTCGATGATTCTCAGCATAACACCTACGACGTGGACTTCTACGGTCCCAATACGTTTGTGGGTGCCCTTTACCTGGCAGCCCTGCGAGCCGGTGAAGAAATGGCGCGGGAAATGGGCGAGACTGAATATGCAGACAAGCTTCGTGGCATCTTTGAGAAAGGGAGCCGCTGGACGGAAGAACAGCTATGGAATGGGGAATACTTCTTCCAGGAAGTTGACCTGCAGGAACACGAGCGGCATCAGTATGGCCCGGGCTGCCTGTCGGATCAGCTCTTCGGTCAGAACTGGGCACACCAGATGAGCCTTGGCTACGTGTACTCGCCGGACAAAGTGCGACGCGCCATGGAAAGCGTATGGCAGTATAACTGGGCCCCCGATCTCGGGGTATATAATGCCGTATTCCCGGCGCAGCGGGTGTTTGCCGAGGCGCAGGAGGCCGGCCTGTTCAACTGCACATGGCCGAAAAGCGAGCACCTGGATAATGGTGTGCTGTACCGCGACGAAGTCTGGAGCGGCGTCGAATACCAGGTGGCAAGCCACATGATTTACGAAGGCATGCTGACCGAAGCGCTGGCAATATGCAGGGCGGTTCATGATCGATATGACCCTGCGAAACGGAACCCGTATAACGAGATCGAGTGCAGCGATTTCTACGCGCGCGCCATGGCAAGCTGGGGCGTACTACTGGCGCTATCAGGCTTTGATTACCACGGGCCGAAAGGCTACCTGGCATTTAATCCACGCATAACGCCTGAAGACTTCCGGTGCGCATTCACAACGGCGGAGGGCTGGGGTACGTTTGAGCAGAAGGATACGGGCAATGGTCGCGAGTGGAAAATCGATCTGAAGCATGGACAGCTGAAGCTGGTGACCCTGCAACTTCAGGCGAAGAGTCCAGCAGCATCTGTCACGGCTCAAGTGGCCGGAAACACTATTTCGGTTACGCCGAAGTTTGATGGGCAGAGCCTGACGATTGAACTTCCCCCCGACACGTTGCTACAAACGGATGCCTCACTCACAATTACGACTGCATAAACAAAGCCGGGCCCTAAACGGCCCGGCTTTTAACCAATGTAATACATTTTATACGGCAATTTCTAAAATTCTTGCCCCAGGTTCAAGGGATGATGGATTAATATCAACCTCAAGACACCCTTCCACAGCTTGATACAAATTCGAAAGAAGCTCCTCAAAGGTTTCTGCCTGAGTTACACAGCCAGTGATACCAGGCACCTCTGCCCAGTACCCTCCTTCCTCCGCGTCATGAACTACTACTTTAATCTTCACAGACACGCTCCTGTCTTGTCGCTAAGACAGAGACTTGAACTACAGCTTCTCCGCCAGCGCATCAATACCACATATCCGCTGAGTTTTCGCCGACAGGTTCATGGCACTCAGTTCATCGAAAACCTTGCTCAGCATTTTCACCTTTGCGCGGTATGGCAGAAATGCGCTTTTGAAGCCGAAGATAATCAGGTCGATAATCTCCTCAAGATCAAAGCCCAGGTGCAGGTGAGCGCGGTAGAGTTCTTTTGATACTGTAGTATCGCTCATCAGGCGGTTGTCCGTGTTGATCGTCGTCCGCAGGCCGTAGTCATAGTAGAAGCGCAACGGATGATCTTCGAAAGACTTAGCCGCATGCGTCTGCACATTCGACGTCAGGCAAATCTCCAGCGGGATCCGGTGATCGTTCACGTAGTTGAGCAGGTCGCCATCTTCCTTCAGCTTCGTACCATGCCCGATCCTGTGAGCGCCGCAGTAATGCAGTGCCTGGTGTATGGACTCAGGGCCGTAGCTTTCCCCGGCGTGCAGTGTGCAGTTAATGTTGTTTCGCAGGATCAGGAAGAATGCTTCGCGGTGCCGTTTCGCCGGGTAATCCGTTTCTGCACCAGCCAGGTCGAAAGCGACCACTCCCCTGTTTTTGTAAGCAACCGCAAGTTCCGCAAGCTGGTAGCTGATGTCAGGGTTAATGTTTCGCATACCGCAGATGATCACGCCCGTATCAACGCCAAATTCCCGTTCGCCGCGCTTGAGCCCATCGTTTACAGCATCGACTATTTTCGTAAGCCGCAACCCGCGGCGGGTATGAAGAATCGGCGAGTAACGCACTTCCAGGTATCGAATGTTCTCATCGGCGGCATCTGCCACTAGCTCATAGGCTATGCGCTCCAGGCTTTCCGCGTCCTGCATCACTGACAGGGTCACTTCGAAGGCTTTGAGGTAATCCTCAAGGCTCCGGCAGTCATCACCCACTACAAGAACTTTCCGGAGGCCATCCGCATCATGCGCGGGCAGCCGCACTTTCTGCTGCTCCGCCAGTTCGAGAATCGTTTCTACCCGCACAGAGCCATCCAGGTGGCAATGCAACTCTGCCTTGGGAAGCTGACGGAGTAATTCTTCCGTTATCTGCGGCAAGTCATCTGGAACATCCTCATCACTGACAGACACGTTAAAGGCGTCATCGTCTGCGCTGGACGGCTCATTGTAAAAGCCGGCACCGTCCTCAACTTCGCTCTCATCAAGGTCCAGTTGATCCTCGCTAAGCTGCGCATCTGTGTCGCCAGAATCCATCGGTGGCATTTCAAACGGCTCCACATGGTTTTCCGATTCCTGCTGTTCCGCAGGCTTATCTTCCTGTCGGTTGCGCTTTTGAGATGAGGGTTTCTTCCATTTGCCCATTATGCATTCGTCTCCGGGTTTAAGCTGGCAGCTTGTAAGAAAAATGGCCAATCAGCTGCCGCTGCGGCCCTCTTCTGCAAAGAGTGGGCCTACTGGAGAGCTCCGTTATCAGTTTCCGGACTCTCAGCGGTTTTCATTTCATTTTCTACAGCCTCACGGATGCGGGAAAGTACGTTCACCATTGTTTCTGAATCCTGGTCTGAGATAGAATTGCAGAGCCCGGCATTAAACTGATAGTAACGCGGCAGGATATCCTGGATGAGCTGCGAGCCTTCCGGGGTAAGCATAGCCAGGCGAACACGGCGATCTGCGGAACTGGATACTCGCCTTACCAGGCCTTTACGAGCCAGCACGTCGACCAGGCCGGTAACGTTAGCACGGCTGACGGCCAGCAGTTCGCTGATCTTGCTCAGGTGCATACCTTCGCCATCGGTCCTCGCGAGGATGGTTAACAGGTTAAAAGCTGAAGGAAAAAGGTCCCATTCTGCCAGGAACCGCGCAAGCCGTGCTTCTACAGCGGAATACGTCAGTACGACGTTCAGAATCGAGTGGTAAACTTTCCAGTCGATGGATGGGTTGCCGGCTTCGTGCCGGGGCACAAATCCGAAATAATAGTCTTCTTTTAGATCGGTCATGATTCAACCCTACTCGAACCGATTTTGAAAAAACAATTAAAAACTCAACTAACTTTTACACGTGCAAATGCCGAGGTGTGAAGATATCGACGGGGTTCAGCAGTAAGGCTAAATCTGGGCGAAGTTTTTAAGTATCTGAAGTCCTACTGCCTGGCTTTTCTCAGGGTGAAATTGCACACCGGCCACGTTCTCCTGTTCAACCGCAGCAGCAAAAGGACTTCCGTATTCCGTCGTAGCAGCCACTACGGCGTTGTCGGCTGGCTCAACGAAATAGCTGTGTACGAAGTACACATGGGGCTCCGCGCCCAGGCCAGCGAGTACGCGGCTCTGGTCGCTTACTTTAAGCGTGTTCCATCCCATGTGTGGAACCTTAAGGGGCAGATCAGCGGGGAACCGCTTAACCGTTCCTTTAAAAATCTCCAGGCCTCTGACACCCGGGTCCTCTTCGCTGCTCTCGAAGAGCAGCTGCATACCAAGGCACACGCCGAGCAGCGGCTTCCCAGAGGCAGCATACTCCCGCAACACCGGCACCATGTTCCGTTCTTCCAGTATATGCATGGCATCGCCAAAGGCTCCTACCCCGGGCAGCACAAGTTTCTCTGCCGCCGAAATTTCTTCGGGACTGGAAATCAGCTGTGTTTCAGCGCCAGTATAGGCCAGCGCCTTCTCCACGCTCTGAAGGTTGCCTACGCCGTAGTCTACAATACTGATCATGCGGTGTGTTACGGGGAAAACCATGCCTTTATTTTGCTGCGCTGAATAATCACGGGCAGTGGCAATTGTCGCTGTTAGGCGCGGAGGCAGTACTTGCCTTGCACGCCAAATACTTTTAGGAACAGGATCTGTACGACAGTGGCGAAGATTTCCGCGCGCGTAAACGGGCTTTCTGAATCTGTGACCCTGGCCATTGACGCCAAGGCCAAAGCTATGATGGCCGAGGGCATCGATGTAGTTAACTTTGCGGCCGGTGAACCCGACTTTGACACACCCAGCCAGGTTAAAGAGGCGGCTAAGAAGGCCCTGGATGAAGGTAAGACGAAGTATGTGGCCAGCGGCGGATTGCCGGCGCTGAAAGACGCTATTGTCGAGAAACTGCAGAAAGACAACGGCCTGACGTATAAACCCGGCCAGGTGCTCGTTTCTGTCGGCGCAAAGCATAGCCTGTTCAACGTGATCATGACCATTGTTGATCGCGGCGATGAAGTCATCATTCCTGCACCTTTCTGGGTCAGCTACTATGATATGGTTAAGGCGGCCGAGGGTACGCCGGTGATCGTTGAGACGACTGCCGAAGCGAACTTCAAGATGACCCCGGAACAGCTGGAAGCGGCAATCACGCCAAAGACTGTCGCCGTCTTCATCAACAGCCCGAGCAACCCGACCGGCGCCGTCTACAGCGAAGCGGAACTGCGCGCCCTTGCTGACGTTATTGTCCGCAAGAACATCCTGTGCATCAGCGACGAAATCTACGAGAAGCTAGTGTATGGTGATACGAAGCACTTCAGCATTGCCTCTGCAGGCGATGAGATTTTCGCGCGCACGCTGGTTGTGAACGGCTTCAGCAAGGCCTTCAGCATGACCGGATGGCGCCTTGGCTACACGGCCGGCCCCGCAGATATCCTGTCTGCCATGAACAAACTGCAGAGCCACAGCACCAGCAACGCCACCAGCTTCGCGCAGTTCGGCGGAATTGTTGCCCTGAAAGATACGGCTGAAGACGTGGAAAAGATGCGCAAGGCCTTCGACGAGCGCCGCCAGTACCTGGTGGGGGCGCTGAACCAGCTACCTGACGTCAAGTGCAACATGCCTGATGGCGCCTTCTATGCGTTCCCTGATTTCAGTGCCTACCATGGCAAGTCATTTAACGGTGAAGTTCTAAAGGGCTCCATGGAGCTGGCGAAGTACATCCTCACGGAAGGTAAAACCAGCATCGTACCGGGCGTAGCCTTCGGCGCTGAAAAGCACCAGCGTTTCAGCTATGCGACTTCGCAGGAACTACTTAAGAAGGGCGTCGAGCGAATCGGCGAGGCACTTGCCAACCTGAAGTAAGTTAGAATAAGTGATGCTACTTTTTAACGTCGGCGGTTCGAGTGACCACCGGCGTTTTCTTTATGCAGGGGCCGCCAAATGTCCGGGGCCTACATCTGCGCTACCAAATGGTAACCCTGCATCCAGTACCCGGCTGCCATCCTTTCTATAGAAACCGGCACGCCAAATACTTTCCCACTTATCCATTGACGCTTTTACCGCCATTGCTGTAGCCACAGGTTAGTAACGCCGGGGGAGGCCTTTTGGCCTGAGATGACCGGCCCCGCAACCGCGGTGCTGCGAAACCCTTGGAACCTGATACGGGTAATGCCGGCGAAGGGATGGCGTTCGGACCGCGCAAGAGGTCCGTCGTGGATCTTTTTGTTTTGGCAATGCCTTCTTATTAATTAAACTGAAGGACATATCGCGATGAGCCAGAATGGATCTGCAAACGGCGTCAATGCCGCGCTTGAAAACGGCAGCCGCCGCAAAAACCCGGAAGCTATTCCAACCAACGAAGCCATCACCAGGAATCCGTTCCCCGCCAGCGAACGAATTTATGTCACCGGCTCGCGCGCCGATGTCTGCGTTCCCATGCGCGAGATCACGTTGCGCCCGACGCGGCTCCTTGACGGCTCGACCGAAGACAACGGCACCATCCGCGTGTACGACACCAGCGGCTCCTACACAGATCCTTCAACCGCTATCGATGTCCGCAAAGGGCTGGAGCCGATTCGGCAGGCCTGGATTGCGGAGCGCGGGGATGTGGAAACAATCGCCCAATCATCCAGCGCGTACAGGCGGCAGCGCCTCGCAGATCCTGAACTTGATGCATTGCGGTTTCACAATGAACGCCAGCCACTGCGCGCGAAGCCGGGTAAACGGGTAACGCAGCTACACTACGCCCGCCAGGGCATCATTACGCCGGAAATGGAATACATCGCGATCCGTGAGAACATGGGCCGCGTCGGCGAGCGCGCCAGCGACCGCCAGTTCCGCAAACACCCGGGTATGGGTTTTGGAGCGGCCATACCGCAGGAAATTACCCCGGAATTTGTGCGCGATGAAGTGGCCCGGGGCCGCGCCATTATCCCCTCAAATATCAACCACCCTGAAATCGAACCGATGATTATCGGCCGTAACTTTCTCGTGAAGATCAACGCGAACATTGGCAACTCCGCGGTCGCTTCTTCCATTGAGGAGGAAGTGGAAAAGATGGTTTGGTCAATTCGCTGGGGCGCGGATACTGTAATGGATCTGTCCACGGGCAAGAACATCCATGAAACCCGCGAGTGGATCCTCCGCAACTCCCCTGTTCCTATCGGCACCGTGCCTATCTACCAGGCGCTGGAAAAGGTGGGAGGCAAGCCGGAGGATCTGACGTGGGAAATCTTCCGCGACACGCTGATTGAGCAGGCGGAGCAGGGCGTAGACTACTTCACGATTCATGCGGGGGTGCTGCTGCGGTACGTTCCACTGACCGCGCGCCGTGTTACGGGGATTGTAAGCCGCGGTGGGTCCATCATGGCGAAGTGGTGCCTGGCGCATCACAAGGAAAACTTTCTCTACACGAACTGGCGTGACATCTGTGAAATTATGGCGGCCTACGACATCTCGTTTTCTATCGGTGACGGCCTGCGTCCCGGCTGCCTTGCTGATGCCAATGACGACGCCCAGTTTGGCGAACTGCAGACCCAGGGCGAACTCACCCGCATCGCGTGGGAGTACGACGTGCAGGTGATGAACGAAGGCCCCGGCCATGTGCCCATGCACATGATCAAGGAGAACATGGAGAAGCAGTTGGAGTGGTGCCATGAGGCGCCATTCTACACCCTCGGCCCGCTGACGACAGACATTGCTCCGGGCTACGACCACATCACCTCGGCCATCGGCGCAGCCATGATTGGCTGGTACGGCACAGCGATGCTGTGCTACGTTACGCCAAAGGAACACCTTGGTCTGCCGGACCGGGACGACGTGAAGGAGGGCGTTATCGCCTACAAGATCGCCGCTCATGCCGCCGACCTGGCGAAGGGCCACCCGGCTGCGCAGGAGCGCGATTATGTACTGAGCAAGGCGCGCTTCGAGTTCCGCTGGGAAGACCAGTTCAACCTTTCGCTTGATCCAGATACGGCTCGCGCCTACCATGATGAAACGCTCCCACAGGAGCGCATGAAAGAAGCGCACTTCTGCAGTATGTGCGGGCCTCACTTCTGCAGTATGAAGATCACGGAAGATGTTCGCGCCTACGCGAAGGAGCAAGGTATCGGCGAAGAGGAAGCACTAACAAAAGGCATGGAAGAGAAGAGCCGCGAATTCGCCGAAGCGGGTGCCGAAATCTATCAGCCCGGTAAATAGCTGATTAACCAGCAACTGGTAAAAAGAACAGGCCGGGATGCAAACTGCATCCCGGCCATTTTATCTTTAAATGTGGTAAATCCTTACACGAGGCTGCCGAGTTTTCCGCCGCCGAGATCGATCAACATCGCGCGACGCTCATGGTGCTCCAGGGTGCGGAAATCACCAATGCCCTGTGCGCGGATAAGCGTGCCGAATGAGAAATCAACACCCGGTATCTCCACATCGCGCTTGGGGTCATCCACTATCACGACGAAAATACCATTGTTCGCACCGCCCTTATGAAGCTGGCCGGTGCTGTGCAGATAACGGGGACCGAACCCGATGGTTACAGGGCAGCCGGTCCGGTCGCGCAGGGTTGCCGCCGCCCGCTCCAGCATCTTCCGGTTGGCATCGGTCTGTGGGATAAACGCCAGCAGCGAAATGTAATCGCCCGCTTCAGCCGTGCCGGCCAGGCATTTCACAGCATCCTTCAGGTTCCGCGCCCGCCCACACTGCTTGGCTACGGACTTACCGAATGTAACAGCCGCATCTTTTTCTGTGAAGCTCGACTTCGGTTTTGGCACCTCGCCCTGCTTGTGATACTCCTCAAGCAGCGCATTGGTGTTTGCCTTGGCCTCGCTTACGTTAGGCTCATCAAAGGGATTAATGTGCAGCAGCGCACCGGCAATTGCCGTCGCTGCTTCCCAGCGGTAAAACTCCGCGCCAAGATCATACACATCGGCAAGAGTGATGCGAACCACCGGATGCCCTGCGCCCTGCAGTGCATCCAGATGCGTATCCTTTCCCTCTTCACCATCCAGTTTGATTCCCACAAACAGGCGATCGTTGCCGTACTTGCGCAGGTCAGCCGGCTGCTCCAGGTCCACCGGCAGAATTCCTTTGCCTAGTTTACCGGTGCTTTCGGCAATCAACTGCTCGATCCACGCACCCATCGGCGCCAGACTATCGCTGGCCACTAGCGTCAGCTTGTCTCGACCCTGTTCCGCCAACACTCCAAGGATAGCGCCCAGGCGCACCGAGGCATCTGCCTGTGCCGGCACAAGATCCGCCATGTCTTTTGAGAAAGCAATCGCGCGTTTCAGCAGGCGCTCAATATCGATGCCGATCAGCGCCATCGGCACAAGGCCGAACAACGAAAGCGCACTGTAGCGCCCACCAATGTCTGGCGGGTTGATAAACGTCGCGCGGAATTTCTCCTTCTTCGCCAGCTTCTGAAGGCTTGTGCCCGGATCAGTAATGGCGATGAAATGGCTGCCGGGGTTGCTGAGGCCGGTGGCCTCGAGTTCCGTGCGGAAGTACTGGTAAAGGCTCATTGTCTCGATGGTGCCGCCGGATTTGCTGGCAACGATAAACACGGCCTTATTAATTTCCATGGAAGAGCGCGCGGCGCGAATCGCTTCGGGCGCCGTCGTATCCAGCACCACCAGTTGCGGGTAACCGCTCTTTTCGCCAAACACGTTCGCGCATACTTCCGGACACAGGCTGCTGCCGCCCATGCCCAGCAGCACTACGTGCTTCATGCGGTCGCGGCGTGCTGCCTCGACCACGGCCTTGATTTCCTGAACCTGCTCAAGCATTTTAACGGGAGCATCAACCCAGCCCAGGCGATTTGCGATCTTCTTATACTCGCTGCGGTCTTCGGTAAAGAGTGACGGGTCTTTAGATGCCAGGCGACGCCCAAACCGGCCTTCACTCATGCTGTTCATGGCGGCGGTTACAGGCTTCTCGTATTTGCCGAGTACTTCATCCTGCTTGTGGAACCCGAGGTGCGACAGGCGCTTGGCGGAAATGCTCATCAGCAGCTTGTCGAAGGGTGCATTAAATTTCTGCACGCCTTCTTCCACCAGTTGCCAGGTTACCTTCTCAATGTCGATGCCGACGGCTGCCAGGTCTTTAAGAACCTGCTTTTCGTAACTGATGTTGGTTTCGACAGTGTCTGGCTTGGCAACGCCGGTCGCGCGCCATGCATCAATGGTCGCCATGGGCATTGTGTTTACAGTGTCTTTTCCGATAAGCGGGGCCACATAGACAAGCGCATCATAAAGAGGGTTTTTGCTGCTGGTGCTTGCCCAGAGAGGACGCTGCACCTTTGCACCGGCCTTTTTCAGTGCCTGCCAGCGCTTGCCGCCAAACACCTGCTTGTAATCCTGATACGCCAGCTTTCCATTCGCAATTGCCACCTGTCCGAGCAGAGCATGAGCTTTGGGATTTGGCCGTGTCGCGAGCAGCCCATCCACCAGCACATCAATACGGCTGATGAAGAAGCTGGCCACAGATGCAATGTTGCGCACAGACTTGCCAGCCTTACGCCGCTCTTCCAGACCAGAGATATACGCGACCATAACTTCGCCGTAGGCCTCACGGGAGAAGATCAGCGTGACGTTCACGTTGATTCCATCGGCAATCAGTTGGCGGATCGCCGGGATACCTTCGGGTGTTGCAGGCACCTTAATAAAAACATTCGGCCGCGCCACGGCTTCCCACAGGCGATGAGCCTCTGCGATGGTACCTTCCGTATCAAAGGCCAGGTAAGGCGAGACCTCCAGGCTGATGTAGCCATCAACGCCGTTAGAGCTTGTATAGACCGGCTTCAATACGTCAGCAGCTTTGCGGATATCGTCTACCGCCAGGCCCTCATACATCTCCACAGCAGATTTTCCGGCGAGGGCCAGCTTGTGAATCTGTGAATCGTAAAGATCGCTGCCCGAAATAGCCTTCTGGAAAATATCGGGATTTGATGTAACGCCGCGAAGGCCGTCATCTTTGATCATCCGGCGGAGCGTACCGTCCTGGATCATGCTCCGGCTGATGGTATCCATCCAGAAGCTTTGCCCGTAGTCGAGCAGTTGGCGAAGAGGGTTTTCTTTCATGCTGATTCCAAGCCTTTAGTTCGTTGATATGTTAGCTGTTTATGAAACCCGGCAATAAGTCGCGCGAGGGATAGTGTAACGCAAAGTAAACCAGAAGGCTTACCCAACCTTTCACTTGAAGACGCAAGTTTTTATTCAGCATACAAGAGCCATGTCAAAGCGTGTTCAATGGTAGATATCGAATCAATTACAGCCCATGAGCTGGTAACGATAGTAATAGTTAACTACGAAACCAGCGCGTATGTCAGGCGATGCATTGAATCACTTCAGAAGCAGAACCAGCGATGGGAAGCCGTCATCGTCGACAATCCGTCTGATGCCAATGATTACGCAAAGCTGCCGGAAGATGAAAATGTCCGCGTGGTGCGTTCACCGGAAAACGTTGGTTACGGGCTCGGATGCAACCTGGGCGCGGCGGCTTCTTCCCCTGAAAGCGCTTTCATCTGTATTCTGAATCCTGACACAGCAGTGCCCGAGGGCGAACTGTCTCGCTGGGTAGGCGAATACTATGTGTCCTGCCCCGATGGCGGAATACTGGGTCCGGCTCTTCACAACGATAATGGTGCCATTCAGCGATCCAGCTACAGGTTC
>JAKFFN010000402.1:0-25646 GCA_036675025.1 Candidatus Sumerlaeales bacterium
AGCTCACAACGGGTGCGCAATTTAATCCAGGTACTTAGGATCGTACTCCACGCCGGCGCGCTCAAGCATCCACTTGAGTTCCTCAATAAACGTCATCGTCTTATGGTGTTCGGCCTGATTTCGGATGTAAGATTTAATGCCGGTCTGCTCGAATGGGCTTACGGTGAACGCGGCGTATCCTTCCTGCCATGCGAACGCAGGAATGTTTATCTCGTTGTGAACCCATTTTGAACTGGAGCGTTTGAGATCGCGCACGAAATTCTTGATGGTGTGATGCTGGTTGAGTCGCACGAGGAGATGAACATGATCATCTACACCGCCGATTTCATAAGCGACGCCGTCGAGTTTCGTAACAGTGCCGGACATGTAGGCGTGGAGGCGCGTAATCCAGGAAGAATGGATCTGCGGTATGCGGTGCTTTGTGCTAAAGACGATATGGTAGTATAGTGCGGTGTAGGTGGACGACATCAGTGTGCAACCCCTCCGGGGTAGGGGATCGTGGGGGCGGTTTACCGGAGGTGGCGGAGCACCGGCCGCTGCCGCGTCCGGAGCTCCTGACCTCCGGCTATCGCTGTGTTTTCCCTCCGGGAAAGGCCGTTGGTGGAAGAAACGCGGAACGGCGCTTTGCGGACTGGGGTGTGATGGTGATTGGCGCTTCGCGGGTTGGGGATATGGTGTGTATTGGAGGCCCGGGTGGGGGCACCCGGGTTACCTGGTTGGGTGGTGGTGGTTGGCGCTTTGCAGGTTGGGAATGTGGTTTGGGTTTGGGATACTTTGTCGGCAGAATGCCAACGCTACTTTGTTTTGGCGCTGCGCCGGTGGGGCAATGTGGTGTGTTTTGGAGGCCCGGGTGGGGGCACCCGGGTTACCTGGATGGGTGGCGGTGGACGGCGCTCTCTGATGACGGCTATGGTTGTTGCCGGATAATGAATTGCGTGACCCCGCACCGGTAAATTTCCCTAGACTATGGACATGTTACCAGCCATCTGGTAATCAGTCCCTGGAGGATACCAAAAACCTATTGAGCCAGACCCACGAACAGGTCATCGAGCTCTCACAGGATGAGATGCTGGACTTCACCCGGAAGAGCGACGAACGCCTTCGCGAAATCGAGTCCCAATTCGCCGTAAAGGTTATCCCTCGCGGCAATACAATTAAGGTGATAGGGGAGCCGGAGGAGGTCGGTAAAGCGGTTACGCTTATCCGCGACGTCGTCCAGTTCAGCCGTAAACAGGGCGGGCTCAACAGCCGCCAGATGCGCACGGCTATCCAGGGTATCCAGACAGAAGGCCGCAAGGAAATGGAGCGCGTGTACGCTGATCGCGTGCAGGTGCCAAGCCGCAAGCGCAACATTACCCCGATGACGGCCACCCAGAAACGCTACCTGGACGCCATCCGCCGCAGCGATATCGTGTTTGGAATCGGCCCCGCCGGAACGGGCAAGACCTACCTTGCCATGGCCATGGCTATTAATGCCCTCATGGCCAACGAAGTCGGACGTATTGTGCTTGTCCGCCCCGCCGTGGAAGCCGGCGAGAAGCTGGGTTTTCTTCCTGGCGATATCATGGCAAAGTTTGATCCGTTTGTGCGCCCGCTGTATGATGCGCTCCATGACATGATGGAGCCGGAACGCGTCCGCATGCTGCTGGAAAATAACGTGGTAGAAGTCGCTCCGCTGGCATTTATGCGTGGCCGAACCCTCAATAGCAGCTTTGTTATCCTGGACGAGGGACAGAACACAACGGTTGAGCAGATGAAGATGTTCCTGACCCGCCTGGGCTACGACAGTAAAGCTGTGATCACGGGTGACATTACGCAGATCGACCTGCCCAGCAGCAAGGAAAGCGGCCTGGTCAACGTAAAGCGAATCCTCAGCGACGTGCAAGGCATCGAGTTCATTAACTTCGACCAGAAAGACGTGGTTCGCCATGAACTCGTCCAGAAGATCATCCGCGCCTACGAGATAGCCGAAGCCCGCGCCATGCAGGAAGAACTTCCGCTGGATGCTGCAGCAGAATCCCAGTGGCCGCAGGCACCTGAACTGGAGGCCGATGGATCAGCCGTTGAGTCGTCTGCGTCCGGTCCTGCCGGCGTCTGAACACTTAACTATTGATCCTGATTGCCATGTCAGCCTTGATCATCACCTATCGTAGCCACCGGCGCAATATTGCTGTGCCATTTATGCCATGAACAAACCCCTTCGCAATAAGATCTTCGCACAGCTTCAATCTACGTCCAATGCGGCTCAGCAATCGGCCCGGAGCCTTTTGCACCAACAGCGGAGCCGCAGAGAGAAGGCGGCGGCCTGGGGCGCCATGGCGTTCGTGTTTCTCGTGCTCACAATTTGCGTGTCTCCAAACATTTTCCAGGGTTTTCTGACCGCTCCCGAAGGCGAAGCCTGGCCATACCCGACGGTCGTTACGCCGTACACCATCACCATGCCTGATGGTGAAGAGGCCGATTCTCAGCGGCGCCGGCTCCAGGCCAATCATGCCAAGGTTTTCTCTTATGACCGCAAGCTGGAGCAGGAGCTGATTGTCAATGCAAAGCAGGTTGTCCAGTATATCGGGTTAAATTCCACCACGGCAACACAGCCGGCTGTGGATGACGGCAGCCTGCGGGCAGATGTGCACAGGAGGTTTGGTGTAGACCTGCAGGAATCAACGCTCGCCACCCTGGCGGCGGCTTCGGAAACTTCCCGTACCTATACCGACCTTGAAACGATCTTGCATCACCTGCTTGAGGTGCGCGGCATCAGTGCTGACAAAAGCCTGCTGAACTCGGCAATGCGTAGTGACCGCGCACTGGTTTTAACCAATGATGACGAGCGGGTAACGTCGCAGGTCCTGCGCCAGGTTCTGGGGTATCCTGGCGAGACCTTCGATTATGTAGAATCCGCTTTCCTGCCGGCATATCAGCTTCCTGAACGGATCCAGGTTGCCTACGCGGAATTGCTCCGGCAACTGCTCAGGCCAAACATTGAGTTTGACCGTGAAGTAACTGAAGACCGCTTGGCAGCGGCGCTTGCGGCAGTTAATCCGCGGCTGGTTATGAAACCCGGCACGGTAGTCGTGCAGCAGGGCGAACAGGTAACTTCGATGATTTCCGAGGCGCTGCAGCAGCTCTCCAACCGCGAGCGGCAGAACAATTTTCTTCGCCTGCTGGGAGGCGCCATCGTAGTGGCCATGGCGATGGCCTTCACGGGCATTTATGCAAAGCGATTTAACCGCGACCTGCAATTTAACTATCGCTCAGTGCTGATGGTGGCCCTGCCGGTAGTGTTCGCCGTTTCATTGGGACGGGTCATCTTGAATCTCGGCGGCGGCTTGCTGCTGGGAGCTTTTGCGATGCCTGCCGGCATGGTGGGCATACTGACCGTTATGCTGTTTGACGAGCGCCTGGCGATTGTTCTCACCACCATGGCCTGCGGCCTGTTTGCGGTGGCGACGGGACTTGCGTTTCCCTACACGCTAATCGGCCTTGTGGGTGGATACACTGCCATCCTCAGCCTGCGCAACCTGCAGGAGCGCCGGGAAGTTTTGATTACGGGCGTTTACATTGCGCTGGCCAACTGCCTGATGGCGCTGGCCGTCAGCCTTATAATGAATCCCGGTCATCCGGATTTCGAGGCGGGTCTTATTGCAGCGGTCGTCAATGGACTGGTGTGCTATGTGCTCGCAGTGGGAGCCCTGCCGATATTTGAAAACATCTTCCAGGTGACGACTGATGTTCTGCTGCTGGAATTGACGAGCGGAAATCACCAGTTGCTGAAGCTTATGGAAGAAAAGGCGCCGGGTTCATTCCATCACTCAATGAACGTGGCAAAAATTGCGGAAGCTGGTGCAGAGGCCGTTGGGGCTCATTATCTTCTTGTTCGTGCCGGCGCGTATTTCCACGATATCGGCAAGATGATCAAGCCCGGGTATTTTACTGAAAACCAGTCGACCCCGGAGCAGAAGGCCATCCATTCTAAGTTGAGCCCGGCTATGAGCACCCTCATCATTAAGAACCATGTGAAAGAGGGTGTGGAACTGGCGCGGGCTTATCGCCTGCCGGAAAAAGTGGTGTCGTTTATTCCCGAGCACCACGGGACCAGCCTGATCAAGTTTTTCTATGTGCAGGCGCTGAAGAAGGCGGAGCAGGAAGGCTCTGACGAAATCATCAGCGAGGATGAGTATCGCTACCCGGGGCCGAAACCGCGGTCGGTGGAAACGGCCATCCTTATGCTGGCGGACTCGGTGGAGGCAATTGCGACGTCGCGATTTGCCGGCAAAACACCGGACGAGGTGGAGGTTCGCCGGGCGGTGCATGAGGCCGTGACGGAGAAATATGAGGACCGCCAGCTGACGAACAGCCCACTGACGTTTAAAGACCTGGAAGTGATTAAAGACGCTTTTGCGCGGGAACTGCAGAGCCGGTTCCACCAGAGGGTGAAATACCCCACGATGCCGGGCCGTGCGCCGGTTGCCACTGTGCGACAGGTGCCGGCGGCTAACGTGGAGCGCAAACCGGAAGCTGCGAAGCAGAGCGTAGCGGGGGAAGGTAGAACGTAGAACGTAGAATGGAGAAAGTAGAAAGCAGAAGGCAGAAGGCAGAAGGCAGAAGGCAGAAGGGAGTGTGTTTCGCTTCTGCAGCTTTGCCGTACGGGTTTGGGTCTCACGGTGACAGGCGAGACGCCTGCCCTACGGCGAAAAAGCCGGCGCTCCGGGGAATGGGTGCACGTAATATGGACAGGTTTGGAGTTTGGGCTGTGCGACGGGCGGGCGTGGTATTGTTGTATTGGCCTTGATAGCTTTACCCTTGCGCATTTAGTGTGAGATGGCACTTTCCTTGCCAACGTTCAGGCGCACGCCCCTGGTGCGTAAATTAACTGTTCATGACCCGATTTTCTAAAATAGCCATTTATCTACTGCTGGGCGCGGTGGCGCTTCTGCTTTTCGTGCCGATGGTGTGGATGACGCTGGGGGCTTTTGCGCCGCAGTCGGAACTGCAGTCGCGGGTGCCGATGAGCGGCATGCTGGGCTCCCTGGACGCCCAGACCTTGACGTCGCCGGCAGAGATGAAGAGCTGGGCCGCCGCCTACCTCACCCTTGATAACTTCTATGAACCCACCCTGCGGGGCGGATTGTTTGACGTGACCGCGATCCCGCGCGAAGAGTTTGTAAATGCACCGGTGCACGGGTGGCTGCTCAAATGGCTTCCGCTTTCTGATCCCGCGGCGCTGATGCCCGGTGGCCGGCTGCTCCTTTGGTTCGAGAACACGTTCGTGACTGCGCTGATGGTCACGATCCTCAGCGTACTCTTCAGTGCCATGGCCGGCTACGCTTTTGCCAAGTTCACATTTCCGGGGCGCAATGTGCTGTTCTGGCTGATTATTGCCACTATCATGATCCCCGGGCAGGTTACAATCATTCCGCTGTTCCTGCTAGTTACACGGGGGTTCGGCTGGCATGATAGCCTTTGGGCTATTGTGCTGCCGCAGGTGGCGGCGCCGGTGGGCATTTTCCTTATGCGGCAATACATCCAGGGGTTGCCATCGGCGCTTGAAGAAGCCGCGCGGATTGATGGCTGTTCAGAGCCTGGAATCTTTACCCGGGTGATTCTACCCCTGAGCAAACCGGTGCTGGCAGTGTGGGCCATCTTTACTTTCATCGGGGCCTGGAAAGCATTTCTGTGGCCGCTGGTGGTTACCAGTAACCAGAATCTCTACCTGCTGGAGGTTGGCCTGAAGACGCTGCAGTTTAGCGCCGGCCCGCGAAATGTAGGCGTAGTCATGGCCGCCGCCCTTCTTGCCAGTCTCCCCATGATTATGACGTTTTTTGCATTTCAGAAATATCTGACCAGAGGCCTAACCATAGGCGGCGTGAAAGGATAAGGGTTTACCGACTGAGCGCAGAGGAAATCTGCTGTGGTCCGGCGGCAAACCAGAGGTATTTGGATGGACGATAAAACGAAAAACACAGGCAAGCCTTTCGAGTCGGAGAGCCACTCGGCTTTTCCCCGGCGCGACAAGACCGCATCGTCAGGCGATAATACCGAAGTCTCGATACCGTCTCAGCCCCGCAGCTTTTCGCCGGTTCGCCCTCAGCGAAGTGCAGCGCCGCGCAAGCCGCTCAGCAGCGCACCGGCTGCGGGTGATAGCGCGGCGGCGCCGGCCGCTGCCGGAAAACCGGCAGACGCCGATAAACCGGCAAGTGGCATTTCTAGTTTCAAGGTTTCTTCCTCTGCCAACACTGGCGAAAAGCCAACGTCGGGTCTTTCTGATACCCAGGTAAACCCGGCAGTTTCTGTGCCGCCGGTCAAGGCGACCACTTCGTCAATTTTGCCGGATAAAGGCAGCTCAAAAATCGAGACGAAGCCGGGAGCAGACGCCAAATCGACGAGCAGTTTTCCTGCCCGGGCGACCTCCGGCCCCACTGCTGCCAACGCGGCATCTGCCAAACTAAGCAAGGCCGCGGGCGACCCAGCCCAGACGGCGGCCTCTGAAGTACCTGCAGCCACAGCGATAGCGGCCGGGGGCAGCGTGGCCACGCCGCCAAAGGGCACGGCATCGCATCCGCAAAGCAGCGGCGCCGGTGGCGATACTATTCGCCTGCGTGTGTCGCCGCGTACGCACGCCCGCGCGCTTAATACTTCGCCGGGCCGGGGCATCCGACGGCGGTTGCCTGACATCCGCCAGGGTCGTAGCGCCGCGGCGAGCAGCAATAACTACGGGCCGTTCTCCCTGCTTTTTGGATTCCTCTGGCTCATCTTTAAAATGGTTTTCTTTACCGCGCTTGTGCTGGGCCTTGGCGCGCTTATCGGGTTCATGGTGATGACCGAATATATCAAGACGCCGGAAACCACAGTGCCTAACGTGAGCGGCATGAAGGTAGACGAAGCATTTGAAGTGCTTAGCGACAAAAGCCTGGGCGTGATCAAGCTGCGTACGGAAAGCAGCGCACTTGTTGCACCGGGTGAGATTGTTTCGCAGCAGCCTCCGGCCGGCGCCAAAGCGAAAGAAAATACGGATGTTGGCGTGGTGATCAGCAGTGGCCGCTCGCAATTCGTAGTGCCCGACGTAGTGGGTGAGACGCGCGAAAACGCCGTTAACAAAATTCGCGGTGCGCGGCTTGAGGTGGGAAACATACTGCCTCTTGAAGATAACAGCGTGCCCGCAGGGAATGTGATTAGCCAGACGCCGAGCGGCAAGGAAGGCTTTGACGAGGCTGTAAAGGTCGACCTCATGATCAGCGCCGGACCTCCGGGTAAGTCGCTGAACATGCCTGACCTTACGGGCCTGACAGTGCTGGAAGCCAAGGCTGCGCTGCAGGCAGTGGGTATTGAGACGGTTATCACCGTGCCTGAAGATGCTGAACCGACGGCCAAGGTGAAAAGTCAGTCGCCGCTGGTCAGCAAGACGGTGTTCCAGACAGACAAAGTTACTCTTAGCACCGAGAGTGAATAGAGGATAACGGGGGAAGAGTGATCCGTGTTTCGGTCGCTTCGACATCTTCGGTCGCTGATAGGTCGGGTCTGTCTTGCCATGGGGCTAACCTGGGGCGGTGGTCATGCATCGAATGCTGCCGGCACCAATCGCTACCAGCCGGGCGATCTTTTTTACAGCGGACCCTCTGCCGTCAATGAGAACGTTTCAGGGGCGGCGGGGGATTCTTCCATGGTAGAAACCAGGGAAGGCGAGATCGTGTTTCTGCTCCATGGCATCGGCAAAGGGAAGTATGACATGGCGCCGATGGCCCGCCACCTGAGGCAGCGCGGATACACCGTGGTGAACTGGGACTACCCTTCGACCAAGTATAACCTGGTGGAACTGGCGGACAAACTGGCTGGCGAGCTGGAACGGTTTCCTGATTACAAGATACATTTTGTGACGCACTCAATGGGTGGTATCGTGGTGCGGACCTGCCTTTCGAGGCATGGATTTGAGAACGTAGGACGCATTGTGATGATTGCGCCGCCGAGCCAGGGTGCTGAACTGGCGGAGTTCTTCGGCAACTGGGGGCTGTACAAATTCTTGCTCGGTCCGGCCGGGCAGGAGCTGAAACCGGCCGACGCGGGGGCGTGCGCTTCCGCGGGTGTGCCCACGTGTGAGTTCGCGATAATTGCTGGCGGCACGGGTCGCCAGCGCGGCATTAATCCGCTGCTGGCGGGGGATAACGATGGTACAGTGACGGTGGAATCTACGAAGCTTGAAGGCGCAAAGGATTTTGCGCTGGTACCTTATCCGCACCCGGTGATCCAGATGATGCCGAAGACGGTGCAGTTGACTTCGGCGTTCCTGGAGAATGGATCGTTCGGAGAGAAGGCCGCGCAGGTGCAGCCGGAGGAAGAACTGACGGACGAGCCGGAAGGCGTCGGGGAATAAGTAGTGCGCTGTCGGCACGGGGGTAAAACAGGTGGTGAAGCGTCGGTTAACCTTTTGGACTCCACCGCTCCCACGCATAGCCGCCGGCATTTGCTATCTGCCACAGGGCGATCATGCCGGCTAGTGCGAATTGTTTACTCAACGATTCCTGCTGCAGCCGCGCCCGGGCAAGCCGGGGAAGTGCGCGGTGAAACGGCATCTCATCCTGTATGCGACCACTGCCGCGGGAACTGCGCTCGGTGTGAAAGGTGGCTGCACCGCGTCCATAGCCGAAATGCTGTCGGATGAACTTGCTTACGGTGAGGCGGTGGGCGTGGCCAACACGGGCTTCGGGCACCATAACCATGCGGTTACCGGCGAAACGCCAGCGATCGCAGAAATCGCGGTCTTCACTGGCGCCGCGGAACGCTTCGTTAAAGCCCCCAAGCTGCACAAACATCTCCCGCGGTACGGCGGCATTGTTGGTGGAAAAAAATCGGGCGTTGAGCGGATCGACGTTGTACCAGGCGTAAACGATGTCAGAAATCACCTGGCTGGCTTCTGCGCCGAGAAGTTCCGGCACGGCATTATAGAGTTGTCCGCCGAGGAGCGCATGGGGATGTTCCAGGTGCGATGTCCAGAGCTGATCGAGCCAATTGGGAGCTGGCAGGCAATCGTCATCGGTGAAGGCGATGAGTTTGCCGCGGCCGGCGGCTACCCCCGCATTGCGGGCGGCGCCGGGGCCATGACTTCTTTCATGTCGGATAATCTTACAGAACCCGGCTAGATCAGGCGCAGACGCACGCAGGGCATTTTCAACCGGCACCGGGCTGGCATCATCTGCGATAACTATTTCGAAGTGCGAACGGTCCATGGTCTGCCGCTGCAGACTTCGCAGGCATGTGATGACAGCCTCGGGACGACCATGAGTCGGAATGACTACGCTGACGAAGGGAACAGGTCCGGGGGCTGCAGCGCTGCTCATTCGCCGGAGAGAGGGTTTCGCGAAAGGCGCAGCATGATCGCGCCGCCTTTTTGAACCTGGTAATCCACGGGCTGTAGCATGGCGCTGTAGCCGCGCTTTTTGCACGACTTCCATACCGGCAGGAGAAGATCGCTGGTTTCGCCGTCCATGTTCAGCAGCGGAAACACGCGAACCTCTTTTGCCACGCGGGTCAATTCTTCAAAAGATTCCACGTGGAATTTAAGGTCGAGGGAATCGTTGAGAAAGAGCAGGTGGGACACGAGGGCAAGATCAAACTGCTGGTCGTCAAAGGGGAGCGCGGGCAGCGACGCATCAAGGTAGCGGCCATCGCGCAGGCCTTCATCGTAATCCTGGAGGAACAGTTCCATCGCCTCGATGCGCAGTTCGCACAGCTCTTTTGGCGAGGAGATGGTTTTCCAGGAAAAGCGATCGGAATGGTCCGTTACTGTCGCGAGGATCTCGTTGCGTGTCTCTTCCACTCGGCGCTTAATTTCGCTGCCTGGGAACTGGTAAAGAGGATCGACAGCGGTAACATTCCAGCCTTTGGCTGTCGCCTCGGCGGCAAAGCTGGAAGGGCCGCCTCCGCAATCGAGGATGCGCTTTCCGGCCACGTCTTCCGGCAGGTTAAACATGCGTGCGTACTCGAAAAACCGGCGGCCCCACGGATACACATTATTAATCGTGAAAGTTTCTGACATTGCTGCTCCACTGGCGGCCTGCAGGCTTGCGGCACTGCCGCTTGTGCCCCGGCCGGACTGTAGGATATTTTCTTACGACTAGCGATTACTAGTGTCGCAGATGGCTTTCCATTGCCACAAATTATGATCAAGCACACATATTGAAAAATTGTGCTGGCGGGGTTGTGCGGCTTCGTCCACATCAAAGGGCATGAAAGTTATTCTTCAGCGAGTGAGCCATGCCACGGTGAAGGTGGATGAAAAGCTTGTAGGAAAAATCGGGCCGGGGCTTTTGCTGCTGGGCGGCATGGCGGCGGACGACAATGAAAAAAGCATGCGTACGATGGCGGCAAAGGTCGTTAACCTGCGAATTTTTGAGGATGAGGCGGGGAAAATGAACCTGAGTGTGCTGGAAACGGGTGGCAGCATCCTGGCGGTGAGCCAGTTTACCCTGTTTGCCGACTGCCGGAAGGGGCGCAGGCCGAGCTACTCAGGAGCTGCACCGGCGGAGCAGGCGCGGGAGCTGTTTGAGGAGTTTGTGAGGATTTTGCGGGAGACCGGGGTGCCGGTGGAAACTGGTCGGTTCCAGGCTATGATGGATGTGAGCCTGACTAACGCGGGTCCGGTTACAATTGTTTTGGATAGCGGGGATTTCGCGTAAGAGAACGGCAAGCGGAGAGACTGATCCAGTGAGTTTAGCCTAAGCGTATATTAGAAATTTAAGGTTCGGGTGGGTTAGGGGTTCGTGCTGTCAGAGTCGGAATTAAAAAGGGGTTTGGGCTCCTGCCTGGCGCGGGCGAGTTCCTGCTGAAGGCGCGCGTTTTCCGTGCGGAGGCGTTCAAGTTCGTCCAGCTGTTCAACTGAAGGTGGTGAAGCGGAAGGCGCATATGATTGCGCTGCTGCTTGTGATTCAGCGGGCACGACGATAATATCGTTTGTGAAGTAAACGCCAGAGAACAGGCTTGTTTTCACCGTGGCTTCGCGGATGTTACCATAGCGATCGCGGAACTGGACCCGGTAGATGCGGGAATCTTTTTCACCGCGCCAGCCGGTGCCAAAGGGGTTCCATTGGGCGTCAAGTACCTCGCCTCCCTGCTCTTCAATGTAGCGCCGTACGCGGTCTCTATCAAACCCGCCGGCAGCCAACCGAAACGCAACGGCAATTACCGCAAAAATGATAAAGATGAAAAAGAAGCCACCGCCGTCCATTTGCATTTCCTCCTGTGAGTAGTGGTTTGGAGCAGGCGGGGCGGGAATGACAACAGCTTTTTGCAAGGCGGGTAGATACGGCGTCGCCCGGAATGTTGGACAAAATCGAGCTCTGCGATCAGTCAACAATCGTGCAGGTGCACGGGGATCGTGCACCTGCACAATATTCTAACCTCGTCGATTAGTCGGCTAGGAGTTGTACCAGTGCGTTGGCTGCTGCTGACGCGCCAGCAGGCCGATGCCTGCTGCCGCCAGGGCGCCTACGCCAACAGCCGTTGCGAGGGTAAGCAGCGGGTGGGTGACGGCGGCGGTGTAGCAGCTCATCTCTCGGACCATGCCGTCGTAGTCGCCGCGTTCGCGGAGGCCATCGTTACTGGCGGTGTGCAGACTGTCGCGATCAATGCGCGGTTTGCCGCTATGCATTTGCCGGATGGTCATGTTTTCCATCACCATGTCCGTCATGCGCGGGGCGAACTTTTCCGCCATGGCGAAACCCTTACCCGCACCACCAACGAACAGGTCGCGAACAGGATGTTCTGCCGCATACAGGATCGTTTCTGCAACCAGGTCAGGCGCGTATACGGGCGGCGGATTATTGGGGAAATCCTCCATGTAGTTCTTCGCGTGGGCAGTGTAGGGGGTATCGATGGCCGAGGGCTTGATGAGCGTGACCGAAATGGGCGCCTCTTCCTCTTCGAGTTCCATGCGCAGGGCATCCGTATAAGCCTTAACCGCGTGTTTGCTGGCGGCATACATCCCCTGGATGGGTATCGAGCGCTCGCTCAGGGTTGAGCCAATATTAATAAGCGCTCCGCCGTGCTGGCGCATGTGTTTTACGGCAATGTGCGACCCATGAACGAGGCCCCAGAAGTTCGTCTCAAACAGGCGCCGGTGGTCTTCTTCACTCACTTCCTGCAGGCGGCCGTAAATGCTTACGCCGGCATTGTTGACCCACGTATCGATGCCGCCAAAGCGTTCCATGGCAGTATTGGCCGCGCGGCGCAGCGTTTCTTTATCGGCAACATCACCGGTCACAGATACAGCCTGGGTTACGCTGGCCGAACTACCGTTGATTTCCTTTTCCAACGCATACAGGTTTTCTTCGCTTCGGGCGACCAGTATCAAAACTTTTGCGCCCCTGTCAGCTGCCATGCGGGCGGTTGTAAGGCCGATTCCGCTGGTAGCGCCCGTTATTACAATCACCTGATCTTCAAGGGGTTTGAGTTGCACGTTCATTATTTTGTCTCCTTGTCCTGATGATGGAGCAAAACTGACGCCACCCCTTATCTACACAGTGGATACAGGTAACGTAAAACCCGGAACGCGCGCCGAAGTATCGTTGCAGACCCTGGCCTTACATATACTTCAGCGGCCTTTTACCGGCAGAAACTCCGGACCATCGGGCGTGAGTTTAAACCGTTTCGCCCGAACATGGCTGTCTTTGCCTTCGGTGTAATAAATCACCAGCACGCTGCCGTCTTTCAGTTCAACGGTGGCCGGGTAGGCGCCGAATACGTTATCGATGAGGTAGGGACCTTCCCAGGTCTTGGTGTCATCGCGGCTGATGTGCATGCTGGTGTCGGGCAGGCGGTGGGTCATGATGATGTCGCCGGTGCTAAGGCGCGTAAGGTGAGGGGCATGGCCGCGGAAGCCGCTGTCGACAGCCGGCTGCCACGTTTCGCCTTTGTCATTGGAATAGGCATAATGGAGAGTTTTGTTGGAGCTGCGCAGGGCCGCGAAAATGCGGGCGTCTTCCAGTTCGATTACGTCGGTTTCCGCATCAATCGGGAGATCCTGGCCTTTGCCGATAAGCTTCGGTTCGCTCCAGGATTTGCCGTTGTCTTTAGAGGTGACGACTGCGCCGAGGTGTTCTTTGGTTTCGGGATCGGTATGATAGATGCCGAGGAGACAGGTTCCGTCTTTTAGCTGGCGGACCGGCGCCGATACATACCAGCCGGGGGCGATTACGCGCGGTGTGGTGTCCCAGGTTTTTCCGTTGTCGTGAGATGCAATAATTTCGGTGCCGCTGGTCATGCGTTTGTTTGTCGTGTGCGACTCTCCGGGCTGTGGCATCAGCGAGAAAAACGTACAGAACATGGTGCCGTCTTTGATCTGGGCGATGTGTGGATCGCGATTGTCGCGCTCATCATCAAAGATAATCCGGGGCTCTGTCCACGTCCGACCTTCGTCGGAAGAGCGCACCATGCAGATGCGGCCGCCGTTGGGAAAATCGGGTTTCGGCAGGCTCACATGGCCGTATCCGTTATAGAAGGTGGAGACGATTTCGCCGGTGGCGATGCGGGTGGCATCAGGAAATGCAGAGTAATGGGCAGCGTCGCCGCCGCGGGAAAGGACGATGAACTCCGTGGACCCCGTGGTGGTCAGGGTTTCGGTGCTTACCGGATTCTTCCAGTTGGTTTCTGCAGCCGCGGCAGGTGCAGGCTGAAGTGCCGATATGATAAGGGCGGCGAAAGCGCAGAGGCGGCGGGAGAGCGAGAAGCGGTTATGATTTATCATGGGGCTGAGAAGGTCAGTGAAAATTGTTCGGCGTCAAGATGATCATGAAATCTATCGTGGGGTGGGGAGCTTTGTTGAAATCCTTTCTTTTGCTTTCCTTCGGGTCTTTGCGCCCTGGCGCCAATTTTCGCTACTCGCACCAGGCGCTCTATCGCAAAATTCCGAGGAAACCTTAGAACTATCACTATCGCCCGGCATAAAGCGTCAGGCTTTTTTCCAGCCGTAGTTCAGATACTCGTGATCAAATTTACCGTCCGGGTGAAGCGTCGTAATAGAATAGCCATTCTCGACTTCGCGCACAGGGCCTCTCCACTTGTTACCTGATACGGCGCCGTCGCAGATGTATGTCACGCCGTCGAGTTCAACGCGGTCGAGCTGGTGGATATGTCCGCTGAAGCAGAGCTTAACCTTACCCGAGCGAGCGAACAGGTTAATCAGTTCCCGGGCTTCAGCTACCATGTGGAAATTACTGGCGGTATATTCGTAATGGTCATTAGGCGCTGTCCCGCGCATCCAGATAACCTGCAGAATTGGCACGTGAGAGTTGACCAATACTGGTTTTTTGGTAGCGGCCAAGTCTTTCTCCAGCCATTCCATCTGCTCCTTGCCAAGCATGCTCATCCAGCCGCCCTGTTTCTTAGGAGAAATACTGTCGAGCATCACGAAGTGCCAGCCGGCATGGTCAAAGCTGTAATAGGGTTTGTCCAGTCCGATACCGTCCATGCCCAGTTTCTGGCCGTACATGGGGTCTTTTCGAAGCCTGGAATTCTCTTTGTGATTTGTACCCCAGAAGTCGTGGTTACCCATGCAGGTATGGACAGGGAGCGAACATTCCTGCTTAAGACTGTTCTGCCAGACTTTCCACAAGGCGCTGGCCTGGTCCCGTTCAATCCTGCAGGTATCCATCACGCAATCGCCGGTGTTGAGGATAAGCTGCGGCTTCTTCGGGTGCGATTGCAGCGCATGCAGAGATTTCGCAAACCACTTTTCGGATTCCAGCTTATCAAACAGATGCACATCCGTGATGTGGGCAATGCTAAAAGATTCTCCGGTGGCAGAGAGTGCGCCAGCAGGTGCAGCCGGCTTTGCCGACTCAGCAACGGCCTTGGTTCCTCCAAAAACTCCCAGCGCAAACAGCCCACTGATGCGGGTAAGTGCCTCGCGTCGATTCATCATGTACTTATACTCCTTTGTCGCATATGCCAAATGATAGAAGCGGGAAGTCTTCCAGTGTTCTGCGCAAGTGCTTCATGAAAACCATTACTGCAAATGACCGGTTTAAGCCTCTTTCTTTTCGACGCGGCTATCGTTCCACCCGTAGGTCACATATTCGTACTCAAACGTACCGTCGGGATTCAGCGTGGTGAGGGAGTACCCGTTGGGCACGTCCAGTCTGAAGCCGTTCCACCATCCGCCGGAAACCGCACCGTCGCAGATGTACGTGACGCCGGCAAGCTCGATCCTATCGAGCAGGTGGATATGGCCGCTGAAACAGAGTTTCACGTTAGGGTGTTTTGAAAACAAATCGATTACCCGTCGGGCATCGCCGATGCTGCCGTGGGGGCCCATGTGGTACGCCATGTTTTCGTCCGGCTTCTGCATGCGCATCCAGCAGACGTGAAGGATTGGCAGGTGGGAGTAGAGCAGCACCGGGCGGTCTTTCGGGACAGCGGCCAGGTCCTGTTCAAGCCAGGCAAACTGTTCGTCATCCAGCTTTCCGATCCAACCGGCCTGGTGGGTGGGATCAGGGCTGACGCTGTCCAGGGCCACAAAGTGCCAGTCGCCATGATTGAAGCTGTAGTACGGCTTCTCCAGACCGATGTTTTCGAGGCCGTGCTTTTTGCCGTAGAGCGGATCAGTTTTGTCGGCGCCGCTGTCCTGCGCAAGACCCCAGTGATCATGGTTGCCAAGGCAATGGTAGACTGGGAGCGAGTTTTCGCGCTGAAGCGTATCGCGCCAGAGTTTCCAAAGCATATCAACGCGTGCGCGATCGGCCTTTAATGCATCCATCACGCTGTCGCCGGTGTTCACGATGAAAGCGGGTTTCTTGGGGTTCGATTGGATGTGATGCAGGCACTCGGCGAACCACTTTTCGGAGCCGTTCTTTTCGTAAAGATGCACGTCGGTTATGTGCGCGATAGTGAGTGGCTGACCGCTGGCAACGGCCGGGGCAGTAGTAGCTGTGTCAATAGCAGCGGTCTGAGTCGTGTTTCCAAAGGCCTTTGAAGTGGCTACAAGGCCACCGGCCATCAGTGCTCCAAGGCGCGCAAGTGCATCGCGGCGGTTCATCATGGTTCCCTTGGTACTCCCTCATTCACATCATTTAGACGTAAACTTTCCGCGTGTCTCATCCGGTGTGCAAGAGGTTTATTGTGACAGGAAAGTGAGAAGTGGTCGGAGCGGAAACGGTACTGAAGCACCCGACCGGATCAGGTTTCCTTAAGCGTCATCCACTTGGGCTGACCGGGACGACAGAAGGTTTCCAGGCGGTGAATAAGGGCCTCCGGATCATCGTCTACAAGCACCAGTGCCCGCTCATCCGGCAGGAGGAAGCCGGCTTCGGCAGCCAAGTCGAGTTGCTGGATGATCGGGTCATAGTACCCGTTAACGTTCAGGAACCCTAGTGGTTTATCCTGGATGCCCAGAAGGCTCCACGTGGCCGTCTCGAAAATTTCTTCATAGGTGCCAAGGCCACCAGGCAGGGCGATGAATGCGTCGGATCTTTCCGCCATCATGGCCTTGCGGTGGTGCATGGTTTCGACGATGTGCAATTCCGTAAGTCCGCGGTGGCCAAGTTCACGATCTTCCAGCGACTGCGGTATCACGCCGATGACTTTTCCGTTCTCAGCGAGAGCCGCATCTGCAAGCACTCCCATAAGCCCCACATGTCCGCCGCCATAAACCACCGCCCGCCCCTGGCGGGCTAAAAGGGAGCCAACAGCGCGTGCCGCAGCGGCGTAGGCCGGATCTGTCCCCGTGCGGGAACCGCAAAACACGCAAACGCTTTTCAGGTCATGGCAGATAGGTTGCGGTTCGCCGGAAGCAGCCACGGCATCGAATTTAGACATATCTATTACTTCACTCGAAAAAGTTACGCATTCAGTTGTCCGTCGCGCGGACCCGCTGCGAACGAATCACACCCGGACCTATGTGGCTTGTTCTACGGCCTGGGCCGTACTCTCGCGTACGATGAGAGGCATTGTAATCTTTGTAATCTGCGGCTTGTATTTGGAAGGATTCGTAACAGCCTTCACAATGCGGTCAGCGGCCTGCTTCCCGATTTCATCCAGCTGGAGCGCGGCTGTGGTAATCGGCGGTTCCGTAACGAGAGAGTGCGAGGTTCCATCAAAGCCGGTAATGGCGATGTCGTCGGGAACACGCAGACCCATCTCTTTCAAGCGGCGGAGGCAACCGGCTGCCGCACTGTCGTTGGCCGCCATGATGGCTGTAACCTTGGGATGCTTCTTTACGACCCGTTCGGCCCACTCGTACCCGCTTTTGAAACTGAACTCGCCTTCAAACAGCATCGGCTTATACCCGGCATCTTCAATGGCTTTCCGGTAGCCGGCTTCACGTTCGTGGTCGATGCGGGTGTGTCCGCCCGCCACGTGCGCAATCTCACTGTGACCCTGGTCGATCAGGTGCCTGGTAATATCGTACGTTCCCTGGAAGTTGTCCGGGATGATCTGGTCCTGCAGCAGGTCGCTTGGGAATGCAGCCTTCAGGATCGGCTTGCCTTCTGCGATCATTTCGCGGAGGGCATCGTCATCGCGAAACACATCCCACAGGATGACGCCATCTACGGCGTGGCTGCGGAGAATCTCCAGGTGCTGGCGTTCTGCCAGGAAATCCGCCGTGGCCGACATGATCATGATGTGAAAGCCGTGGCGAGCAAGGCGAGGCTCGAGCGCGCTCAGGAAGCTGCCGACGTTTTCATCGAAGAACATGATGGATCGGGCTGGAACAGGAATGACGAATGCGATCACCCGGCTCAGGCCTTCGTGGAGCCTGCGATAGTGGATGTTCGGGTGGAACTTCATGTTTTCGCAGATTTTGAGAATGCGATCGCGGGTCTGGTCGCTGATTTTCGCTGTCGTCTTGGACCCCGACAGCACGCGCGAAACTGTAGAGACAGACACGCCCGCCTCGCGGGCAATATCCCGCAGGCTCATTTGTCGGCCGTTTGATTCTTCCTTAGGCATCGTACTTGTGATCACACCTCCGCGCGCGAGTAACGAGTCAGAACAATGAGGGCAAGGTTGCATTGTCCAGTGAGAAAATCACTTTGGTTACGATATCAGCACCTGCTTTACAGCGCGTCTAACGTCGATTTAGACTTTAACAACGTTTTCTTCCCGAACCCTTGAAAGCAGGATGCCACCAGCCACGAGCATGATAATCAGGGTAAGTACGCCATTCTGGGCGCGTCCGGTTAGCAGGGCAACCTGGCCCACAAGGAACGGTCCCAGCAGCGCAGCGAACTTACCCAGCATGTTGTAGAAGCCGAAGAATTCCACTGATTTATCCGGCGGGATCAGTCGGGAATAGTAAGATCGGCTAAGGCTCTGCACACCGCCCTGCACCAATCCAATGAGAGCAGCCAGCGAGAAGAATTCCCACGTCTCATTCATCCGCCAGGCCCAAATGCATACTATTACGTACACGCCCAGGGCCAGGTAGATGCCGTTGCGCGTGCCCAGTTTCTGCCCGATAAAGCCGAACGCGATGGCTGCCGGAAACGCAATGAACTGCACGAGAAGGAGAGCGGTGATGAGATCGGTATCTTTAAACCCGATATCCAGCCCCACCTTTGTAGCCATTACGATAATAGTATCCACCGCGTCGATATAGAGCCAGTAAGCCACAAGGAAAACGATAACGGGCTTGTAAAGACGAAGCTCCCGGAATGTCTCAACCAGCTGACGTACGCCCTGGCGCACAGCCTCGCCGATGGGCGGAGCATCTTTATGGCCGTCCTTTACAAACAGCGCAAGCGGCAGGCTGAAGATAAACCACCACAGGCCTACCATCAGGAAAGAGGTTTTTACGGCAGCGCTTTTATCGGCCAGGCCGAACCATTCCGGGTGGAGTACCATCGCTACGTTTGTGGCGAAAAGCACGCCCCCGCCGAGGTAGCCCATGGCATAGCCGAGGGCGGAGACTTTATCGCTGCTGCGGCCGCGGGAAAGATCGACCAGCATGGAATCGTAAAAGATGTTTGCGCCAAGAAAGCCGATGACGCCCAGCACAAAGAACAACCCCGCCATGGCGTAGCCGTCTTGCGGTACGCCGCTAAGGGCAGCCGTTACTGCGGCGCCCATCCAGCTGAACAGAAGAAGAAAAATTTTGCGTTTCGCGCCGCGGTCGGCAATGGCGCCGAGCAGCGGGGCGCTTATGGCAACGAGCAGCCCGGCGATGCTGTTAAGATTGCCAAGCTCCGCGGTGCTCTGGGCGGGAGAAATACCTTCGCGCCAGTAATTGCCGTAGAAGATGGGGAAGAATCCGGCGATGACGGTGGTGGCAAAAGCAGAGTTGGCCCAGTCGTAAATTGCCCAGGAAACGACTTCTTTACGGGAGGATTGCGGCGTGATCATTCCTGTGGAGTTCATAGGGCCACATGCAGTGTGGCGTGTGAGGTACTCAAGCAGAAATGAAGTTTTCGGCGGGCAGCTTATCGCGGTGCACAATTTGTGCGAGGTCATGTAGTTGTGTTAAGCCAGTGGGCAACTGCTGGTAACGATAAGAAACGGACAACTTTTTGCACGAAATTATACAGACAGCACGTAAGCCTTTGGCGGGGTACCTGGTGGGGGTTCGCCGGCAGGGCGAAAGCGCATTGGAGGCCCGAGAGCACCTGGACGAACTGGAAAGCCTGACTGCGACCTACGGCGTGCCAATTGCCGGCAGCGAGGTGGTTACGCTTCGCGACATGAACCCGACTTACCTGGTGGGTGGCGGCAAGGCCGAGGAGATCATGCGTACGTGCGAGGCGCTTAACGCTGAAGTTATCATATTTGACGATGACCTTACGCCGAGCCAGCAGCGCAACTGGGAGCGCCTGACGAAGCTGGCTGTGATTGATCGCCGCGAAGTAATCCTGGGAATTTTTGCTGATCGCGCGAGCACCCGCGAAGCACGGCTGCAGGTGGAACTGGCACGGGCGGAATATAGCCTGCCGCGCCTGACACGCGCATGGACCCACCTTGAGCGCCAGCGCGGCGGCGGCGGCCTGCGCGGTGGTGCCGGTGAAGCGCAGCTGGAAGTCGACCGCCGACTGGTGCGGCGACAGATTGACCGCCTGAAGCGTGATCTGAAACACGTGCGCCAGGTGCGCGCGAACCAGCGGCGTGCCCGTGCGTCGATCCCTATACCGCAGGCGGCAATCGTCGGATATACGAACGCCGGCAAATCGTCGCTGCTAAACGCCCTGACGGGCGCGGGCGTGCTCGAAGAAGATAAGCTTTTCGCCACCCTGGATCCGACCACGCGAAAGATCCAGCTGCCCAACAACCAGACGCTGCTGCTGACCGACACCGTAGGGTTCATCCGTAAGCTGCCCCACACGCTGGTGGAGGCTTTTAAAGCGACGCTGGAAGAGGCCCAGACGGCGACCTTCCTGGTGCATGTGCTTGACGCCAGCCACCTGAGCGCAATGGAGCAACGCCGCGCGACAGAGCAGGTGCTGGAGGAACTGAAAGCGCACGATAAGCCGACGATTCTTGTGCTGAACAAGATCGACCAGGTGGAAGACCGCTCTATGCTGCAGTCACTGGCGGAAGGTTATGAGTACGTGGTGGCTACAAGCACAATGACCGGCGAGGGACTAACCGACCTGGTGGCTGTGCTGGAAGAACTGGCGGGGCATGACATGCAGTGGGTGCGGCTGTCGCTGCCGCCAAACCGTCACGATCTGCTCTCATTGATCCACCGCGAAGGGCAGATGGAGCGGCTCGTTCATCTGCACAATGGCGATACCTGGCTGGAGGCAGTACTTCCTAAGAAATACAAAGGCCGCGTGGCTGATTACCTGACGCTCGAAATCCCGGAAGAAGTGGCTTCGGGAAACGGGGAGATGGTTGACGCTTTCGCGGAAGAGGAACTTGCCGAAGAGGAAGAAGAACCGGCGGCGGACGAGGAGCCGCGGGAGATCTAAGCCGCGCGCTTTCACGCTTTCGCTCAGAAGACGCCTTCTTCCAGCCGCTTTCTAAACTCATCCCGTTTTCTCAGGGCCCGTTTGATCCGGGCCTTTGTTTTTGTGGAACGAGTATCGGTGTCTTCAAGTTCTTCCGACGAAGTGGTAGAGCCGGTGGCGTCTTTAATAATACGAAAATACATTGGAAGCTTGTTTCTCGGAATTTTGTCTTTCGCTGCTTCAATGAAAGCTTCGGCCTCTTCAGCTTTCTGAAGAGCTTCGCCGATCCCGCTATTGGCATCTCCCACGGCCGCAAACTTTTCGGAGAGGGTGGCGGAGGAGCGGTTTTCGGTGGTTGTCGTTTGAACCGCTGACGTTGTGCCGGAATCGGTTTGCGGCTGCCCCTGCACCGGAAACGGCACAGCCGAAACAGCCACCGCTGCAGCGATGAAAAACCATTTCATCATGATGCTCCTCCTTGTATCCCCCCGGACCATGTTTGATTATTGGTACTGCGTTTCGGTGCCGGGCGGTTGCGCAGCCTTTTGTTGTTCCTGTTCAATTTGCTTTTGTCTAATAAGCTCCTGCAGGCGGCGCTGGTGTTCGGCTACGCGTTGTGTGCGGCTGCGGTCATCCTCGGGCGTGGGAGAAGGTGTGGGCGTCGGTTCGGGCGTGGGGGCAGGCGTTGCTGCAGCGTCAACCGCCGCCGGGGCATTGTCTGCGGCCTGGTCTCTTTCCCCGGAGCAGCCGGCCAGTGCGGTCACGCAAATCGCCAGAAGCAGTAAGCCTGCAAATCTTGAAATCAACATCACTTGCTGTTCTCCAAGTCGTGATAGAGAAAGCCGAGTCCTGCATGGCGGCAGAATCAACCTCTAAAAACACTGGCAAATCCATTTTCGCGCCACAAGCGTTCTTGCCATTGTCAGCGGAGGTAGCATGATTTCGGGTTTGATGGGGCATAGCATATATCGCAAAATAGCTGCGGCGGCTGCCGTGGTTATCAGTATGCTGCCCTGTGCCCTGGCGCAAACCAAAAACGTGGAAGTGCAGGCTTTCCGCGGCGGTTACGGGCTGGATTTTTTTGAGACTGCTGCCAAAGAGTTTAACGCGGCCCATCCGGATATCAAAGTTAGCGTCGACGGAAACCCCCGCGTTTGGGACGTCCTCGTGCCGAGGTTTGCTGCGGGCACACCGCCCGATCTCGCCTGGCCGGGCTGGGGCATGAACCTGCGGCCTATTATAATGGAAGGGCAGGTGCTGCCGTGGGACAAATACCTCGACCAGCCTGCCTATGGCAACCCCGGCAAAACATGGCGCGAAACCTTTAAACCCGACCTGCTGAAAGCCGGCGTCTTCAATGGCAAAACTTACACTCTGCCCTTCAACATCGACTGCTACGGCTGGTGGTATGACGAGACTCTTTTCAATAAGCATGGCTGGAAGCCCCCGCAGACGTATGAAGAATTCCTGGTGCTGGGAAAGAAGATCCAGGCGCAGAACATCGCCCCGCTGACCTTCACCGGCCGCTACCCCATTTACCTGCTGAATGGCGTGTATTACCCGTGGGTCATTTCCGACGGCGGCATTGATGTTTACAAGAAGATGATCAACCTGGAGCCGGGCGCGTGGAAACATCCGTCTTTCTTAAAAGCTGCGCGCTGCGTGATGGATCTGAAGAAAGAGCGCTACTTCCAGGGCGGCTGCATCGGCATGAACCACACCGAAAGCCAGATGGAGCTGCTGGTGCATCGCGCGGCCATGATCCCGTGCGGATCATGGATTCAGGCAGAGATGAGCAACCTGGTGCCGGAAAACTTTAAGATGACCTTTCTGAAGACGCCGTCGTTTAAAGATGGCGCGGGCGATCCCACCGCGCTTTTTGTAGGCGCCGACGGAAAAGGGTGGACCCTGCCGGTGAAGGGGAAAAACCCAGATGCCGCGGCGGAGTATTATCGTTATGTTTCATCACCGGAAAAAGCTGCGCTGTTTATCGAGCAAAAAGGCACAATGACGGCGATCATCACCGAGCGCGAACCGAAGCTGCCGCCGCACCTGGTTAAGCCGTTCGAGGCGGTAAAGAACGCGCGGGTAACCTGGCTCAATAACGTTGGCGACTGGTACACCCCGCTGGAAACCGAGATCGAAACCGCGGTTGTCGATATGTATAACGAGGTGATCACACCGCAAGAGTTTGTAGAGCGGTGTGAGGTGAAGGCGCAGGAGTTTCGCAAGTCGCTGGGTAAGGACCGGCTGCAATGGGACTAATCCTGTGAGACGATCGACCGACGCGATTCACCGCCCCATCGGCCTCATGGTTGGCTTCCTGCTGCCGGCCGTGCTGCTGTTTCTCGTCTTCTTTATCTACCCGCTGATCAACGTACTGTGGATCTCGTTCCACTCGGGCAACGTGGCGTCTGAGAAAATGACGTGGGTCGGCACGGCCAACTATACCCGGCTGTTTTCTGATAACGTGTTCTGGATGGTCTTCTGGCACAACCTGCAGATTGTGATCATCGCAGGGATCGCGACGCTGATACTGGCGCTGGGGACAGCGGTGGCGCTGACCAAAATCCGCCGCGGCAGAAACTTCTTCCGTATCGTGTTCCTGTTTCCCAATATCATGTCGGCCGTGGCTACGGCTGTGCTGTGGTCGTTTATCTTTAACCCCAGCTTCGGTATCCTGAATGGCTTCCTGCGTGCCATGCGGCTGGAAGAATTTACCCATGCGTGGCTGGGCGAGCCGAATACCGCGCTGCCCGTGACCATCCTTGTGCACATCTGGACCATCGCCGGTTTCTATATCGTGCTGTTTTATGCCGGCCTGCTGCGCATACCTGCCGACTACAGCGAAGCTGCGCGCATCGATGGCGCCAGCGGCTGGCAGGAGTTTCGGCACATCACCCTGCCGCTGCTGCAGGATATCATGCAGATTGCCACGGTTTACGTCGTGATTAACTCCGTTAATATCTTTGCCCTCGTTTACCTGTTTAACGAGGGCCGCGCTGCGCGCTACAATGGCGTATTGCTTACCTATATGTATGAGCAGGCGTTTAACAACGGCAATTACGGCTACGCCTGCGCCATCGGCGTGATGACGCTGATCACGGTGCTGGCCTGCGCAGGAGTGGTAAATCTTTTCTTCCGCCGCGATGCGGTGGAGTTATAGGAGGCTATGCGCTGATGAAAAAACTCACCCCCGCCCGTCTCCTGATCTACGTATTCCTCTGCCTGTACGCCGTGGTGGTAATCTACCCAATGTTCTGGCTGGTGGCCACCAGCCTTAAAGACAGCTGGAGCATTTTTAAAAGCCCCTGGGGCCTGCCGACGGATTTCCAGTGGGTGAATTACAAAAACGCCATGGAGAAGGGCGAACTGGCCCACAAGATCTGGAACAGCGTATTGGTGGATACCGTATCGCTGCTGCTGATCCTGCTCATCAGCGCCATGGCAGGCTATGTGCTCGGCCGGTTTCGTTTCAGGGGCAACCGGCCGCTCTTTTACATGTTCCTGTCGGGAATGACGATCCCCATCTTTCTCGCCATTGTGCCCCTGTTCGCGCTGATGAACCAGATCCAGATTCCCGGGCTGAACTTCAAGCTGCTCGATACGCGCCTTGGCCTCATCATAGTCTACGTGGCCTACTCGCTCTCGTTCACGATCTTTGTGCTCACGGGTTTCTTCCGGAGCCTGCCCTGGGAGCTGGCGGAGGCGGCCGTAATCGATGGGTGCAAGCCGAACCAGGTTTTCTGGCGCATCATGCTGCCCCTGGCCAAGCCCGGCCTGGCCACCGCCGGGATCTTCGTGTTCATCGGCCTGTGGAACGAGTACCCCCTGGCCCTGGTGCTGATGTCGAGTGAAGAGGGGCAGACCCTGCCGCTGGGCATTGCAAACCTTACCATGTCGCAGAAATACCAGGCCGACTGGGGCGCACTGTTTGCCGGGCTCACCATCGGTGTATTACCCACCCTTATAATGTACGCCATTTTCCAGCGGCAGATCCAGGAAGGGCTCACGGCGGGAGCTGTAAAAGGGTGAGCTGGTTCTTTTTTAGCTCCCAGCACGCCGCCGACTATAACTTATAACAATCTACTTTTCAGTTTCGATTGTCTAATCCGTTGATATTGCTGCACGTGAGCGGCTTTTAAGGAAGACTGTCCCAAAAACTTTCGGCCAACCCGCCCTGTTGGGAACTTTTGTCGCACCTTGCTTTCAGACTCATTTGTTTTTGTTGAAATTCCTGCGCCGTCAGTTATGACGCAGGTCAGTAATGGGCAAAAGGTCGTTTAGAGTTGAAGATTAATCGCGCGTATGGGCTCGCGCCGCTGGTCAGAGTTATGTCTGCTGGCCTGGCGCTTTCTGTCGTCCACATTGCATTCGCAGCCGGTCCCGGCTGGGTAAGCAGCTTCGAGCAGGCACTGGAAATGGCTCGGCAGCAGAAAAAACCCATCTTTGTCGATTTCAGCACCTCCTGGTGCGGAGTCTGTAAGCAAATGGACCGCAGCACCCTCGCGGACCCCACAATTATACAACGCCTCGACAACTTCGTCAAGGTGAAGGTCGACGGCGATGCCCGTCAGGATCTTTGCAGCGCTTATGGCGTCGCAGCTTACCCGACTTTTATCCACCTGGACCCCAACGGCCGGATGCTTGACAAGCGCGAAGGCTACATGCGCGTGCAGGAGCTGGCCAGTACCCTGGACCGCACCTACCAGTCTGTTGCCGTCAACACCTCGGCCATAGCGCAGGCTCCCCGAAACGGGCAGCAGCCAGCCGCGGGCGGCG
>JAKFFN010000379.1:0-4780 GCA_036675025.1 Candidatus Sumerlaeales bacterium
CGTGGAAAACCAGGTATCGGGCGAAACCGTTAACCGCTTCCTCAAAGGCGACCACGGCAATCCGTTCTGGTATTACTTCCCGCGGCTGTTTACTTCGCTGATGGGGCCCTGGGCCTTCTTCTTTATCGCCAGCCTGGTCAATCTGTGGCGAAACCGTGGCCACAACGGGAAGTTTTCTGCCCCCTTACTAGGCTGGATAATCTTCCCGTTTGCCATATTCGTACTCGCCCATGGTAAGCGCGTGCCCTACCTGCTCCCGCTTTTACCGGCCATGTGCCTGCTCTCGGGTCTTTACGTAAGCAGCCATCTTTCGCCTTATAAGATGTCAAAAACCTATCTTCGGCTGCTGGTCACGGTACTGAGCATCGCAGTGGCTCTGCTGGTACTTCTGGGCGTGCTCTTTTCGGCTCACATCGCCATTATCCATAGTCCGAGGCTCGACGCGGTTCTCGACTACAAAGCCATCTCTCCTGCTATATGGTTTGCCGCGGCGTTTCTTATCACTGTCTTTCTGCTGCTGTTCATAAGATCCCGCCGCACCTGGGCGGAGGGCTGTCTCACAGTTGCCTTGGCCATACTGGTGATTCATCTGCTTGATTTCACGGTAATTCGACCGGCTATGGAACCTGTCAAATCGGCCCGGCTGTTTACTAAGAAAGTTGATAATTTGATGAAATCCGTCGGTGAAAATGAACTGCTCGCCCTGCCGGATCTGGCCGAGCCGGAGTTCCACGTATATGCCCACTATAATGTGGTAACGGGAAAGAAGTCGCAGATCGACCTCCGCAGTACAAACCTTCCCCGTGTGCTCGCTTTAAAGGATAAAGAGATACAGACGAGCGGACCTGTTGCCATTGCAGCGGGTTATCAGGAAGTGTTTGACGTAACGGTTACGAAAGACCCAGTGAGGGTCTACCTGCGCAAGGAGCCCGCTACTTCCCATTGATGAATCCTGATAACGAAGAAACCATAAAAACCCTGGCTCCGCACCGCCTGATGACGGCAACAGCCGTCATAGGCGCGATAGCCTTGCTCACCATGCTTCTTCGCCATAACGGGTTTTGGATCGATGAGCTTTATACGCTCCACTCCATCCGCCTGGGCTGGAAGGAGATGGTTCTGGAGCGCCTGAACCGCGGACATTTTCCGGGTTATTTCGCTCTCGTACGCCTGTGGTATTCCCTGTGGCCCGAGCAGTTGTTCGAAGTGGGTCTGCGCAGCATGAGCGTACTGTTTTACCTGCTGGCGGTGGCTTCGTTCTGGCCACTGGCAAAACGGGTAAACAACGGCCCGGCGGCCCTGGTGGCACTGGCGTTATTCGCATGTAATGGTATAGCTCTGCGGCAGGCTTCTGAAGCACGCATGTACACCGTGGTGCTGCTGATTGCCGTATGGATCACGCGAGCGTGGTTTGAACTCCAGCAGCCAACGCCTCGCAAAATGTGGAGCATCATTCTGATGATCCTCGCGGTGCTCGGGTTCTCCGTTTCGGCTACCGTTGGCGTGTTGCTCGTTTCCATGCTCGTCATCAGTTTCTTCTCTTTTCGTGAAAACCGCCGCACAACCTACACGCTGATTCTCTCTCTCGCCCTGGGCCTGATGGTTTTTATCCCCGGCGCGCTGCTACACGTAAAGACTGCGGAGCGACTGGGTGTATCGGCCAGTAAACCGCTGGTATTCCTAAGCCACCCGGTGGCCCTCATGCCGGGCGTCCAAATCTGGGACGACTACTATAAAACTGATTGGCGTCTCACCGCGCTGCTGGTTGTAGGAATTGTTATTACTGTGACGGCCATTTATCTCCTTGTGAAAAACCGGAGAGACTTGACGCCGGTAATGCGGCGCATGGGCCTCATCGTTGCCTTCCCGCTGGTCCTCATTACTCTGCTCTACCCTGCCATCGAGATTTTCAAACTCGACCTGATGGGCCCGCCACGGTACTTTCTCACGTTGATGCCGATGGCAGTGCTGCTGGGCGGTTGGGCGCTTATGCGACTTCCAAAAACAGGCGGGCAACGACTGGCACTACACGGTGCACTCACGGTTTTCCTGCTTCTTAATGCTTACACCATTTTGACGGTGCGGGTTGAGCGCTTTCGGAAGCAACTCCTGGAACACCTGGCTCCGCAGTACCGGCAGGGTGATGGCCTGGTGGTGACAGCCAACGAGATCGAAGATGGCGTGGAGCTTTACGTGCCCGGTGCAAAGGTGGACGAAGCGATCAGTCGTTGGGAGTTCGGGCACGAAGCGCTCCGTAAAAGATTGGCCGGGCTCAGCGGACGGGAAGTGGTCTGGATTGTCTGGTACCGCGGAAATGATTCGCCGCTGATTACCGTGGCAGAGCAGATGTGGGGGCCAGGCGAAAGCAATAAAGCTGACGACCCGTATGGCAAGCTACGCATCTTTAAATTTACGCCTGGTGTGCGAACCAACTAATAACGGTACGGTCATTCAATGCGCTAACGCGCATCAGGCCAGATCACCCGTTCGGAATCTCCAATGCAAATTGTCCACGGGCGTCTTTGATTACCCGCGCCGGGGCCACATAAGGATCGTGGCCAAACGCCAGGTGCCATTTGCGCTCGTAGAGTTCTTCCAGGTACACCCGTTTTTCTTCCAGCGCGGCCAGTGGATGGTTATCAAAGGCCGCCAGGTAGTGCGGCTTAAGATGTGCGGCAGTCGGAAATAAGTCGACGCTATAGAGCAGCCCATTGTCATCGCCATCCTGGATAAGCACCATCTGCATCCCGCTGGTGTGGCCATGCACGATCCGGAGTTCAATGCCAGGCGCCGGCGAATGACTACCTTCCAGCTCTCGAAGCAGGCCGGCATCGTTAACAGCTTCCCAGTTCTGGGGATCAAAACTGGCCTTGTCTTTATCTGTCGGTTGATTTGCCCAACCGAGCTGACTTGCCTGCACCAGGTGCTTTGCCTTAGGGAAAACCGGACGCAGACGCCCTTCGGCATCAGCTTCCGTTGCGCCCCCGGCATGATCAAAGTGCAAGTGCGTGTAAACAAAATGAGTGACATCTTCCACCGCTACGCCGCGCGCTTCAAGGGCCAGCGGGAGCACCCGCGACGGCTGATTCACCTCGTAAATTTCTTCCTGCTTCGGGTTGAGCTTGTCACCCAGGCCGGCATCAGCAACCAGTACGAGACCATTACCTCGAACTAGTAAGGCAAACGCAGCCATATGAACGCGGTTCAGCGAATCCACATGAGGATAGGCCCGTTCCCAAAGCGGTTTGGGCACCACACCAAACAACCCGCCGCCGTCCATCCGGAACCGGCACAGATCCAGCAGCTCTACGGTATATGGCCCGATCTGGCGCTGCATCTGCGGCTGGGGGTGCAGCGTCTTTTTGCTAATCTTCTTCATCACGGTTCACTGTATCCGGAGAAAATGCGGGCAGGCAAATGGCAATGTACTCGCAGCCTTCGTCGCCGGGAGTGCTGTAGCGAACCCATTCGCCGGGAGCGGTATGGACAAGGTTGCCAGCTTTAACTACCAGCGCGTCGCCGCCCTCGTGCTCTACATGGAGCGCGCCCCGCAATACATAGGTATACTCGTCAAACTCCGGGCGCTGGCCCGGCTCCACCCAACCACCGGGGCTGCGCATGTGGGCGATGCTCACGTTTTTATCGCCAGTGTTTACCCGGCCAATAATCTCGTCTATGAGTTTAGGCTTATTGCCCGCCGCCTCAATCCGGGTGACGTGCTCGATCAATTTAGGCATAATTGGATAGAGCAACGCATTAAAAGAAGATGCAAGCGGAAGTACAATCCGGCCAGGGGCCAGTATTCTGCGTTATCCCGCATCACCGGCAATGTGCCGCACAGCGCCCCTGCCCGCGAGATACCCGGTTGACCAGGCCCACTGGAAATTGTATCCTCCAATGCGGCCGTCCACATCCAGCACCTCGCCGCAGAGGAAGAGATTATCGGCCTTTCGCGAAGCCATGGTACGCCAGCTGATCTCTTCAAGCGCCACACCGCCAGCTGTTGCCTCGGCGAAAGAGTAGCCGCGGTCGCCTTTAACTGCCAGGGGCGAACCAGACAGTAGTCGCGCCACGTGAAGGCGTTCTTCACGCGTTAGATCCGTTAAGCGGTTGGGTTCAACTGCCGAAGCTAATAACGCCGCCATGCGCTCGGGCAGGATGTAATTTAGGATATTGGCCGGCGTGGCACGCGGGTGCTGCCTGATCTGCGCCTGCAGCCAGGTATCGGCCGAGGCAGTATCGGCAAACTGCGGCAATCCCAGGCGCAGGTGACCCGGGTCATCTTTGGGGTTCTCCTGCCGGTGGCGGGCAATGTGGCGAGACAGGTTCATGGCCGCGGGACCGCTCAGGCCGAAGTGCGTAAAGAGAAGCGAGCCGGTGAAGTGAGCAAGACGTCGGTTGCCCGCCCAGAATTCCAACCGCGCATCAATGGTGATGCCGGAAATCTCAGCAAAGGCGCTGCTTAATGGAGAACCCTCAATGCCGCGCTCATCAAGTACCAGCGGCGCCAGGGCAGGCACCGGAGTTACGATTTTATGGCCAAGTGCAGTTAGCCACGGATAAGCAGCGCCATCGCTGCCGGATTTCGGCAACGCCCGGCCGCCCGTAGAAATGATGAGCGTGTGTGCGGTGATGGTGGTGCTATCTATGGCATTGGTTATCCGCCAGTGAGCCGCACCGCCGGCATCTCCGGCACCAGCAGTTACCCGGCCGATATTACTCACGCGAAAGCCAAAAAGCTTCTGAACGCCAACCTCATCAACCCTCCGCAGCAGGGCGT
>JAKFFN010000367.1:0-25410 GCA_036675025.1 Candidatus Sumerlaeales bacterium
GGGGTTACCGCTGGATTTGTGAAGCGGATGCGTTCCTTCACTAAACTCCTGTGCATCTGGAACACCATCATCATCCAGGTCAGTAGCCGGATTTAGTGACGTTGCAAGTGCAGCAGGCTCCAGCTTGAGTTCGATAAGCTTCTTCCGCCCAAGCTGCTTCACCATCTCGTTTCCAAAGGCATTAAGAATCGGGCTATTGACGATCATACCCGGCTCAAATGCGCTCCGTGCTTCGTTAAGCCTGGTCAGTTCCACTTTACTCAGCCCTCCCACCTGTCCATGGGCAGCGCCATCCGGCCCATCAGGATTAACGTGGCACATGCCACAGCTCACACCCATGCCAGAGTTGCTTTGAGAATATGCCTGGTATTCCGGATATGCCTGAGCCGTCGAACTGATCATGAGCCCCACGCTCAGCATCAGGCATTTCGCCAGGTTGTTACGGTTCTTTTGCGTGTTCCAGGGCATCAGTGTGCTCCCTTAATTGCTTCATAGATCTGTTGGCCAAACAGGGTGATAACGATAAGATAAAGGGCCGCAATGCCGGCGATCAATCTCAGGGTTGACCGGCTGGTTCCTTTGAATATCCACGGGGTAAGAAAGAGCCCCAGCTTTAACCCTGTCATCCCCACCATAATCATCCAGAAGGGGAGCAGTTCCAGGGGATAGTAGACGAAGAAAAAGTACCACTCTGGCTTTATGCCGTCTGGCGTAGAACCGAGACTATTAAACGGTTCAAAGAGGGGGAAGGCGAAGAAGGCTTCAAATGGCAGGCAGAGTGCGATAATGAATAGTACCAGGAAGACGATTCCCCAGGCAGAGAAGTCTTTGATGATAAAGAAGGGGAAAAACCGTTCGTATCCTTTCGGCCGTTCATCCACTCCCTTACTCATACCATGCAACTGGACGGACAGCAGGTGTAGGCTAAGCACGCCGAGAAGGCTGAGCGGCAGAAGCACCACATGGAGAACGTAGAACCGAGTGAGAGTAGATTGGCCAAGACTTGCCTCTCCCTGGAACGTTTCACGAATAGTCGTAGGAAGCGTCGACAACGATCCCGGCAGGTAACGTCCCGCTTCGTCGATAGACTGAAATCCTACTTTGGTAGCGTTGACAGCAATCTGGTTCCACGGCAAAAGATAACCGGTAAACCCAAACGCGAATGTGATTATGAGCAGCACAACCCCGGTTATCCAGGTTACCTCGCGCGGCTTTTCAAATGCCTTCATGGCAAAGGCCGTCAGCATGTGTACCAGCACAAAGAGGATCATGGCTGACGACGACCATGCGTGCAGATTTCTCACCAGTGCGCCGCCAGTTACGTGTTGCGTAATAAAGTCGACCGATGCGTGGGCTTCACTGACTGTAGGCTTGTAGTAAAACAGAAGCATCAGGCCTGTAACCACCTGGACCATAAGGAAAAACAGTGCGAGTCCTCCCATATAATAAGCCCAGCTCATCCGATGCAGCGGAACCTCTTTCTTCCCCACAAGAGACTTGTAGCTCATTTTTTCCAAGGGAAAGCGTTCAGCGATGAAAGAGGTGACAGTATTGAAAATTACCGCGGGTTTAATACTCATGCCTGTGAATGCTCCCTCGCAATATATACGCTGCAGGATTTAGCCAGCTCCGGCAGCACAGCACCGGTCGGCGGCTTGCCCGGTTCCTTGCTAGCCACGATATTGTTCTCGCTATCCATCACGACCCAGCCCAGGATAGGCAGAGGCGATGCAGCCGGAGAACCTGCGTTTGGCGCTCCTGTCTTAACGTCAAACCACGAAACGTGACATGGGCAAAGTATCTTGCCCTCATCGCTCATGTCCGCCTGCACTGTGCATCCAAGGTGGGTGCACTTTGCCGAGATAAGAAGAGGAAGTCCATCGGGATTTATAAATGCCAGTGCCGGGCGCATCTGGTAATCGATAAAATATTTGCCAACTTTATCGTTCAGTTCTGCAAGACTGGCCACGAGGATGTAATCATTGCGCAGTCGCTCGAGTTCAAACTTCTTCTCCTCTGCGGTCATCTCTAGCCGCTTCAGGTTTTCCTCAAGCTGGGCGGCTTTTTCCTCAGTCGTAAGTTCAGGACCGCGGTAGAAGCCTACCGTCTTTTCCAAAACACCCGCAGAGAGCAATGTCCCACCGGCGGCCATGCCTGTTACGCCCTTTAAAAAGAGCCGGCGGCTTTCCACGGCGGGAACATCTGACGCTATAACTTCAGCAAACCTGGGCGTATTCCAGATCACCTGCTGTGGCCTCCTGAAGAGGTACTCTAACGGGAGTGAGAAGATGTGAACAAGCCGGGAGAATGGTATCAGGAGCACGATGAGCCAGGCACCTGCAATATGCGCTTTCACTACGGCTGGCATATCCACAATATAGCTGATGTCGGGCTTGAACGTGAGTAGACTCCACAGGTAAGGGGTCGTGGTACCTGTGGCCCATTGAGACCCCCACCGCACCGTGGCAGCAGTAATGAGTCCCAGTACGATCTGCCCCAGAAAGAGAACCAGAATAACCAGGTCCATCTTGCTTGTTACGGCCTGGATGTAAGGGTTGATAAGTCGCCGGAAAAACAACACCAGCAAACCCACCAGCGCCAGTATGGCCGACGCGAAACCAATCGCTTCTACAACTACGAGCGCTGTTTTTCCGCTTACCAGGCGCGACCACGCGGTAGGCATGATGAACGGCAGCAAATGTATGAGCAATAGTACCAGAAGACCGATATGCCAGGGTATTGAGCCCCATCGCAGGTTCTTACTTTCGAGAAACTGTGACGATAAAGCGGAGTAGCTATAGCGATGCGATCGGAACCGGTAGATAGAACCCGCTACGCAAACAACTAAAGCAATATAGGGAAGTCCCATGAACAGGAAACTGTCAAACATGAGCAGTAACCTCCTGGCGTGCCCGGTTAATAAACCAGTTAATCGCGCAAATGAGATGCTTATAGGGAGATTCGACAGGCTCAATCTGACGAGCCATTCGCTCTACAGCAATGCACAGGCACCATGTCATGAGCTCATTCAATTCATCATCTGGAAGGACTGCTGCCAGCCTGAGCACGCTTCCTAAATGATCTGAAAGTTCTGTACCCGTAGCAATACCGTGTTTCTCAACTTCCCGCGACAACCCAGCCAGGAGCTCCCCGCGCTTAAAGTTGTTCTCTCCAAAAAGCTGCACGCCCAAGTAAGGCACGCAGACAGGCGCCAGTGAAAAAGTGCGCGTGTGCAGTTCTTCCAGCTCTTCAATTTCAACTGCCGTCACGGCCGCTATAAACCTGTCCAGTTCTTCTGCGGATTCTGATGTGCACCATGGCCGGACTTTAGCGCAGGCGCGCCTGCAGAGATCGTGATATCCTTCTGACGGATAATCCAGTAACTCTGCCAGGACTGGCAGCAGTGCCACACTCGATGCTGATAACGCATCCATATAAGCTTAGTGTCCTCTCTTCGGAATAGTATTGAGTCCGAGTCCGCAGGAACCTTTGCAGATTTCCGGGTTGCATGTTTGTGACATGGCTTCTTCGCGGTGAAGGGGAGGAATAACAAATCGCTCCTCTGGCGTCGGAAGCGCAGTCAGATGGTAGATTTCTTCTGCTTCTTTTGGTGTAATTCCTGCGTCCTGAAGTGCCCGGCGGACCTGTTCTGCAGGAATGTCATCCAGCGTCTGTGAGCGCTTGTAAAATCGTACGGCCAGAAGCTTGCGCAGGGCTGTGGTCACTATATCCACGTTCCCCGCGCTGAAAAGCCGGGCCAGGTATTTCACCGGCATTCGCGCTTTGTCCAGCGTTCCAAACAAGCCATCACTGGTGTGTTCGTAAACACCGTTTTCCGATTTTCCCAGGATTGGCAGGAGCGGCGGAACATAGAAAAGCATTGGCAGCGTACGATATTCCACGTGCAGCGGGAGCGCCAGCTTCCACTTCATTACGTAGTTCCACACCGGGGAATTGCGCGCGGCATCCAGGATGCCTTCGCTGATGCCGTTGCGCAGTGCAGCATCGATAACTTCCGGGTTATGGGGATCAAGAAGTATGGATCGCTGCGATTCTATCAAGGAGCGATCAGGAACTTTCATCGCCTCTTCTACGCGATCAGCATCGTAAAGCAGAACGCCAAGATACCGAATTCTGCCGACGCATGAGTGAAAACAGGCTGGTGCCTGCCCCGTCTCAAGTCGGGGGTAACAGAGAATACATTTCTCTGATTTACCGGTCTTCCAGTTAAAGTAGATTTTCTTATACGGGCACGCCGAAACGCAGGCTCTCCAACCGCGGCATTTCTCCTGATCGATCAATACGATACCGTCTTCACCGCGCTTGTAGATAGCACCAGACGGGCAAGCCGCCACGCACGTAGGGTTAGCACAGTGGTTACAGATCCGGGGCAGATACATCATCGAGATTCGCTCTACCTCAAACAGCTGCTCCCGCTCGTCTTCGGTAAGTTCGCTGAGATTAATATCGTTCTCGGCATAAACGGGGGAGCCTGAAAGATCGTCATCCCAGTTCGGCCCTGCTTTTATATCCATGGGCTGACCCGTGATCTGTGAAACGGGAATGGCGGTTGGCTGGTCTTCACCCTGGGGAGCATCAAAGAGGTCACTATAGGTGTACGTCCAGGGCTCGTAGTAGTCATTCAAGCCTGGTTGGTTCGGATTGTAGAAGAGCTTTAGCAGCGCATCTGCCTTTGACTGGCAGCGCATCTTTAAGGTTGGAGACCCTTCCACATCCTCCACGCGCCAGCCGCCCTTGTAGCGATCCTGGTCTTCCCACTGTGTAGGGTAACCGGTTCCGGGTTTCGTCTCTACGTTATTCCACCACATATACTCTGCACCGGGGCGGTCAGTCCATACGTTCTTACATGCAACGCTGCAGGTGTGGCAGCCTATGCACTTGTCCAGATGGAAGACCATCGAGATTTGAGCTCTTACATTCATCAGGAATTGCTCCTCTTCACCAAGTCACCTTTTTAAGTTTCTTCACCAGCACGTAGGTGTCGCGGTTAACGCCTTGCGGACCCCAGTAGTTAAATGCGTATGTGAACTGGGCATAGCCGCCGATCATGAACAGTGGCTTAAGCCGCACGCGGGTAAGGCTGTTATGTCCGCCAGCCCGGCGGTTGCCGCGCTCCGGCGATTTAGGTACGCTGATAGTCCGCTCGGGGGAGTGATAGATGATGCAAATACCGCGCGGGATCCGTGCGCTTACGCACGCCCTCGTACAAACCACTCCGTGGTCATTGTAAACTTCCAGCCAGTCGTTGTCCTCAATGCCGGCCAGCGCCGCATCTTTGTCATTGATCCACACCGGCTCGATTCCGCGCGATAAAGTCTTCATGCGGAGAGTATCACCGAAGGTGGAGTGAATGTGCCACTTGCCGTGCGGAGTCAGATAGTTGAGCTTCAGCGTGCCCGGGCCGGCATCGGAATTCTGCAGATCGCCCAGGGTCACCAGTTCAGGTCGTGGTTTGAACGTCGGCAGGTTTTCACCGAAGGCTACGTACGTTTCGTGGTCCAGGTACAAGTGCTGACGTCCCGTCAGTGTTCGCCATGGGATCTGCTCTTCAACGTTCTGGCTATAGGCGGAATACGTGCGGCCATTATTAATGTCACCCGTCCAGTACGGCGTAGTCAGCACCCGCCGCGGCTGGATGCACAGGTCTTTGAACGACATCCGGACTCCGCGATTATCAGCTGCCAGGTGGGTGTGATCAATTCCCGTCTTCTTGGATTCCGCTACGTACGCCCGGTGCGCACACTCACCGTTTGTCTCGGCGGCAAAGTGCAGTATCGCATTGGCTGCATCAATCTCATCTGCAATAGAGGGATACTGTACGCCGCCCCAGCGTTCTACGGGATGCGTCTCCAGGTACTTATCGTAAAGGTCATCCACATCATAGTGCGTGCCGTGGACCGCAAGGCCACCGTTTCGGAAATTTCTTCCCAGCGACACAAACTGCTTATGCAGATTGGTATAATCACGCGTCACCACCCGGATATTGGGCATTGTCTTTCCCGGGATAGCTTCACACTCGCCCCTGAACCAGTCTCGCACTACCGGCTGAGCCATCTCTGCCGGCGTGTCATGCATCAGCGGCGTTACAACAATATCGCGCACCGGTTCGGGAATATACGTCTCGGCTAATTCAGCCGTCTTCTCTGCCAGACCACGGAATATTGCCCAGTCGCTTTGCGATTCCCAGCAAGGCTGTATCGCTGCCTGGAGCGGATGGATGAACGTGTGCATGTCTGTGGAGCTGAGATCGTTCTTCTCGTAATAGGTCGCCGCAGGCAGCACAATGTCTGAATAGAGTGCGGAAGAATCCATCCGGAAGTTCATATCTACGATCAGGTCAAATTTCCCAGATTGTGCCTGTTCCCGCCAGACGACGTCCTCTACCTGGTCTTCCGCCTGCTCATCGGCTATGGAATTGTGATGAGTTCCCAGGTAGTGCTTTAGGAAGTATTCATGACCTTTGGCGCTCGATAAAAGCGCATTTCCGCGCCAGATATACCAAAGCCGCGGGAAGCATTCCGGTGCATCCGGATCTTCCATACTGAACTTGAGCTTGCCGCTTTTGAGCTGCTCTACAACATGGTCGACAATTTCCTGTTCGCTCTTGGCGCCAGCTGCTTCTGCTTCCTTTATTACCTCAAAGTTCGACTTGTTGAACTGTGGGAAGCAGGGCAGCCAGCCGTTGCGTACCGCCAGGATTTGCTTGTCTGCCGTGTGTCCGGTTGCCATGGCGTTCGAAGTATCGCTGACAGGGCATACCTCGTTAAACGCGCGGTCATAGCGCCACTGATTGGAATGCATGTAGTGGAACGACGGACCATTCTGAAGCCGTGGTGGCCCGCCCCAGTCTGTAGCAAAAGAGATAGGCCCCCAGGAAGCCTGAGGCACAAGTTTTTCTTGACCTACGTAGTGGTTGAGACCGCCACCGTTCTTACCCACGCAGCCGCACAATACCAGCGGCACGATCATTGATCGATAGATAAGGTTATTGTGGTACCAGTGGTTCGCGCCTGCTCCGATGATTACGCTGCACTGGCCATCGGTTTTCTCCGCTGTTATTGCCCATTCGCGGGCAAAGGCAATAACCGTTGATGCTTTAATGCCGGTAAACTGCTCCTGCCACGCCGGTGTATAGGGCGCCTTTTCATCATTGTAGTCTGATGGCCATTCGCCCTCCGTCGAACGCTGTACGCCATATTGAGCCAGCAGTAGTTCGAGCCCGGTCGTTACTCTGACGGGTCCTGATACTCCGTCTAATACTATGCTGGGAACGCCGCGTTTTACATTGGCGCTGTTTGAGCCCTCAGTAAAATCAGGCAGCGACACAAGGATGGATTCAGCCTGGGAATCCAGGTAAAGGACCGGATCGATGGCTTCGCCGGAAACGGAATCCTCCAGCTTCAGGTTCCACTGTCCTTTTGTCTTCTGCCAGCGGTGCCCAATGCTGCCGCCAGGGATGACAGGTTTTCCTGAAATTGCATCGATCACCGCGAGTTTCCACTCGGCATTTTCTTCCGATGCGAACTTCGGGATATCGGCGGCACGCAGTTGTTTGCCTGCGCGCCAGTTCCCTGACTCGTCCTGGTCCAGCATTACGAGGTATGGCATGTCGGAGTACTGCTTAAGGTATTCCAGGAACTGCGGCACCTGGCGCTGCTGGAAGAACTCCTTCAGTATTACGTGGGTAACTGCCATCCAGTAAGCGGCATCCTGGCCCTGGTGGATTGGCACCCACTCATCTGCGATCTTCGCCGTCTGGCTGAAGTCAGGAGAGAAGACAACCACCTTAGCGCCCTGGTGCCGCGCCTCTACCAGGAAGTGAGCATCCGGCGTGCGCGTCATTAACGGATTGGATCCTACTACCGCGATAAATTTGCTCTTGTACCAGTCTGCGCTTTCAGCAACGTCAGTTTGCTCTCCCCAGGTTTCAGGAAAGGCCGGAGGGAGATCGCAATACCAGTCGTAGAACGACAGGTTTACGCCGCCAAGCAACTGCAGGAAGCGCGACCCGCCCGCATAGCTAAGCATAGACATCGCCGGGATGGGAGAGAAGCCGATTATGCGATCGGGCCCGTATTGCTGAATGGTATAGATGTTGGCTGCCGCCATCAACTCATTCACTTCACTCCAGCTTGACCTGCGGAAGCCGCCTTTTCCGCGAGCTTCATGGATGCGCTTGCGAAGAGCTTCATTCTGCATAATGGAGGTATACGCGCCTACAGGGTCATCGGCAAATTGCCGTTTCGCTTTTCTCCATGCACTCAGGAGAACGCCGCGCACATAGGGATACTTTACGCGTAGCGGACTGTATACGTACCATGAGCACGAGATACCTCGCTGGCACCCGCGCGGCTCGTAACCCGGAATTTCCTTGTCGATAACCGGATAATCCAGTGCCTGCATTTCCCAGGTCACGATGCCGTTTTTTACGTAGATATTCCAACTGCATGAGCCGGTACAGTTTACACCGTGTGTGCTGCGCACTATCTTGTCATACGACCACCGGTTGCGATAGAAGTCTTCCCATGTCCGCTGCTCCGGCGCAAAGAGATCTTTTATCCAGCCCATTTACCGTCTCCTCTGTAATTTCGGGCGCGCTGCGCTGCCCTTGTATTTCTGGAAAATTAACCCTAAAAAGCCCAGGAAGGCTGCTGCACCAGCGGCGCCAATAAACGGAACCGCAGTAGCCGTGGCTGGCGGAGGATTCTCATCTATGCTTCGCAGGTACGCCGTCAGGTGAATGGCTTCCTGAGGCGTAACCTTATGGTCCCTGTAAGCCGCGCTCATCACTTTAAAGTTTCCCTGCTCACATGCTGACTGGAGCGCCATCTCGCCGAGCTTTGCATACACATGCGTCAGATCGGGACCCATGTTTCCGCCGCCATCTCCTATTGCATGGCACGAAGCGCAGGAAACACCGCCATTGGCAAAAGCCAGTTCCCCGTGGAACAGTTGCTCACCGGTTCCTGTTGATGGCTTCTCCATGTTTGACTTCTGCTTTACTGCGACGCTCTTTGTTGCGGATTCCAGACGAGTTGCTGCATTGGTGTCATGCAGCAGCTCGACCAGGGATTTAACCTGTGCGTCTTCCATTGGCCCAGCGTATTTTTCCATGCGCCGCACTGCGGCTTCGAGTTCGGAATCGGGCCAGGCGGCTGCACCGGCCAGGTTAGGCCCCGTTCTTTTCGCGCCGCTTATTGAGTGACACGCTGCGCATGACTTATTGAAAAACTCGGCTCCCATGTCGCTGCCTGATGTAGCAACGGAAGCTAAGGCGCCGTCGGCTTCTGATGCAGAACTGGAATTATCGGCCGCAATCGGCTTTTGCGCGATTACCCAATTGCTGTTCGTCGTTTCGTCTGCCTTTGCTTCTGGCTGCGCAGTTTTAGCTTCGGCAGTAGCCTGCTTTCCGCCTTCTTCCTCTGCATCCAGAAGCCGCTCCATGAACAGGGGATCGTGCAGGAGTTCTACCAGCGCGTCGATTTCCTTTTGCTCAAGCTTCTGCGTGTACCGCTGCATGCGGAGCACGGCGCTTTCGAGACTTGCTGTAGAATTTGAGGACGTATTCTGCAAGTCGGAGCCGATGATGGCTCCTGAGTGGCAACTGATGCACTTGTGATGGAATAGGCCGGCAGCATAATCACTATCCAGCGCCGGATCGGCAGGGTTGGCTGTAACAGTCTGCGTGGTAACTGACAGGACAGCAATGAATACAGACGCAAATGCCGGAAGGATACGGCGGCAGGTTGCTCGAGTCATCTTGTTGACCAATGGGCTCACTGACTTCATCTTTCTCGCGAAGGTCGGTCGCGTCGCGCGACGCAGCAGCCAGTATGCAGCTTTCACGCCGCGTGGAAATTGCTTAGCAGACGCGAAAGTGTTGGCTTCTATAGTGCTGAAAACAAATTAGTTATCTTGTGCAACCCCGTGGTGAGCGGAGGAGTTAATCATCACCGCCAGATAGAGACTGTGGCGCCCGGGCCACAGTGCATGTAGCAGCAAGCCACACCTTCTTCGCGCCGCAATTGGACCGCGCGAATTATACCCGAAAAAAAACGGCTGCAGCACATTCGCTGCAGCCGCTCAGGAGTCAAATGCTATTAAGCGAGTTAGCGTGCGGGTGTAGGTGCAAACAACACGCACCGGTAATCCACCTTTTCGGTTACCTCGGCCGGCTTGGAAAAGGTCTTATAGATGTTCCAGCCGAAGAACAGCAAGGCTGACAGTTCAAGATAGCCAGACATGCCGGCTACAGCGTAGGCAACCGGGTGCTTTGTCAGGGTAAATATCTGGAACACCACTCTGCTCAAATTACCGATTACCAGCAGCCAGAATGTTACGGTCACGAGCTTTTGACTGTGCAGCGTAGTGCCATGAAATAGCGGCGCTGTCCGAAGCGCGATACCTACTGCCAACGTTGTGATAAACCCGACAGTAACCGCATGGCGATAAGCCCCGACCCATGCATGAGGTGCTGCCATGCCAGTCATCAGTTCATAAACATCTGCGCTTAGCATCATTGCGCCGCTGGCGATGAGCCAGAAAAACGCTACCTTTGCCCAGGTACCAAGATGATCGCTACTAGCTGTACTATTTCTTGCCGAGCTGGCGAAAGGATTAATCTCTGCCAGGTACAATGCGGCGGCTCCACATATCAGTAGTGATCCGAGCGATTGCATTTCACCAAACGCTTTTGTGTAAACACCCACCGTATATAGCCCCGCAACAATGATTCCGACTTCATATTTCATGTCGCGTAGACCAAGCAGCCGCGGAAGTATGCGGGTTCCAACACCCAGGATCATCGTAATGATAAAGCCGAATACCTCAACGTTCATTCGGCGAAGATTCCAGACTTCACCCACTATGGGATTTCCTGTCAGGGCCACCTGTAACATTGTGAAGAGGTTGATGGCCAGCGCCACTATGAGCCACGCTATCGACGTGAAAATGAAAACGTCGCTTATGTGACGGGCGTTTTGAGACCGGCGATATGTACCAAACATGACGGCGCCAAACATGACTGCCGCACCCAGTTCCACCGCTGCAGATACTGCTACGGCTGCGCCGGCCAGAGCGTTTTCTGAGAATGGCTGGCATATCGCGCGCAACACAATTCCAGTTGTCATCATCCAGTAGGAGGCTACGATAGCTTTGGTGTTTCGCGAATCCACACTCTTAAACTTCGGGTAGAGGAAATAAGCCACACCCATAATCAGCAGTCCGATCCATCCGAAAACCTGTGCGTGGGCATGTGCCTGGATCTGGGCTGGGTCCGGCGCTCCGAACGAACGCGTTGTCGCAGCCTTGGTCAGAATGGAAACACCCCAGAACGTACCGAATGTAAGGGTAATAAGAATTGCCGTAGCCACGAACCTTCTATACAGGCTGAGCATTTGCGCTTCCGTTGTCCTCGCGGACGATGATCCCAACTCCTTTGTTGTCCCCTTTAAACCGCTGAGAGTGGCGGAAAGGCAACCTTCCGCGGGGCCCGGGGTGGATCGATTACTATGCAGCATTTTCAGCTCCTGTAAGTGTTTGGTTGGTTTCCCTACGAGAAACCGTGACACGCGCGCCACGTGCCCCTGCGCAACTTGATCTGTAAGTCCAGTAAAATGAACTAGGACAATGTAGCCGCTCGCTGTTTATGTGGCATCAAACTGATTTGGACCGACCACATACTGTGGCGCGGATGCCACGCCGTTTCCTGCATCGCTTATGGTGATCCATGTGTGTCACGGCACACACCATAAATTGTGGTCATCCTGCCACACGAATACCCACTGACTCAGTCCTTCAATTTTGTGAAATACAAGATGAGTTGTCGCGCAAGCTCGCAAAATACAGCATCTTGTGTGGCAGGCCCATTGATCAAATCTCATCGGCACCTGACGCGGCCCAATTATTGCCTGCTGAAGCCGCCCTGCACCTGCTTCACTTTCGCAGCAATTTCTAGTTCCCGCTGTTTCAGACCATTCTCCTGGAGACTTCCATGTTAAAGCGCCGTTGGACCGCTGATGTTAATTCCCCGTATGATGTTGTAAAATGGGCAACTTCACCTGTCGTTATTAAAGATCATCGCACCGGTGAGGTGCTTTATCAAAATGATGAGGTTGAACATCCAGTCGGATGGTCTGCCAATGCTGTTGAGATCTGTGCCAGCAAGTACTTCAGGCGGGCAGACATTCCCGACATCGGAGGCGAAAGCAGTGTGAGGCAACTGGCGCTGCGCGTGGCAAATTGTCTTATGCTTCACGGCGAGCAGAACGGCTACTTCTCACATGGAGAAGCGGAAGCATTTCGTGATGAATTGATTGCCGGCTTCCTGACACAGCGCATCGGATTCAACTCACCCGTCTGGTTCAACTACGGCCTCTATTCAGAGTATGGGATACACGGTAACGGTGAGCGGCGCCGCTATTACTATGATTCGCAAGCAGGCAAAGTGTTTGAAACTCTCAGCGAACTGGAGCGACCGTCTGGCGCAGCTTGCTACTTAAGCGGGGTCAGCGATACCCTTTTCTCCGAAGACAGTACGGGTATGGCAGACCTGTTATCGAATGAGCAGAAGATTTTTCTCACGGGTGCTGGCGATGGCGTAAACATTTCAGAAATCCGCGCAACGGGGGAGCCAATAAGTGGTGGTGGCCGAAGCTCCGGCCTGATCGCTTTCTTAAAAGTGAGGGATGCCTGTGCCGGCTACATCCGTTCTGGCGGTCGCACCCGCCGCAGTGCCACCTTGCTGTGCTGCGAACTGGATCACCCCGATATCATAGATTTCATAGAGTGGAAAGAGAACGAGGAAAGGAAGGCCCACGCCCTCCTCGAAGCTGGATTCTCCGGTGGTATGGATGGCGACGCGTACACTACCGTATCAGGACAAAACTCCAACAACTCAATCCGCGTCTCGAATGCCTTTATGGAAGCGGTCGAAAACAATGGCACCTGGTACCTTCTCAGCCGCGTGGCTATCGAAGCTTTTCCAGACGCTGCTAATCATATATTTTCTCCAGGCACGCTGACACCCCAGGGGCAGCTATTTACCGACGGCGCTGGCCATCCTATTGCTCTTGTGCGAAGTGGCGAAACTCGGCGGCGTAAGATTATGGGACACATCAGTGCAGTGGAGCTATGGAACCGCGTCTGCAGTGCAGCCTGGAGATGCGGCTGTCCCGGGATCCAGTTTGATGACCTGATTAACGAATGGAATACTGTACCATCCTATGGTCGAATCAGGACGACCAACCCTTGTGCTGAAATCTGTCTGCCGGATTGGTCCGTCTGCAATCTTGGCTCTCTTAACCTGATTAAATACTTCGCAGACCTGGATCAGCCAGATTGGGATGGCTTCCGCCATGCCGTTCGAATAATGACCATTGCGCTTGATCTGGTAGTAGACCTTTCATCTTACCCTACCCGCAAACACGCCGAAGGCTCAATGAAGATACGAGCTATCGGGTTAAACCACGGAAACATTGCCTCCGTGCTCATGCGAAACGGCATCGCGTATGACAGCGATGAAGGACGCTTCTGGATGAGCCTGATCACCAGTGCAATGACATTGGAATCCTATCGCACAAGCCTGCAGATGGCAGAGCAACTCGGGCACTACCCGGCGTATAATTACGCTGACCACCACAAGATCCTGATGCGTCATAAAGAGGCTGCTGAAGACCTCCGGATGCACAGCGTAAGCTTGGGCTCGCCCTGTACTGAAGCCGCGCTTGAAGTACTCCTTAACGAATGGGAAAGCTTCTGCTGTTCCGATGCCCTACTCACCTACGGTTTGCGCAACAATACCGTCACGACTGTGCCACCCCAGGGAACAATCGGGCTTGTGTTAGACCAGGACACTCTAGGTTGCGAACCAGAGTTCTGCCTCGTGAAGCACAAAACCCTAAGTGGTGGCGGTTTCATGCAAATGGTAAATAACTCGGTAGCGCCTGCCCTGGAAAAACTCGGTTATGACTCGACCCGGATTCAGGCAATCTGTGACTTCGTGCAAACGTACGCTACCGTTGAGGGATGTGAGGAACTGACAGATCCCGGGCATATCAAAGTCTTTCAGACAGCCGTAAAACCCGGCAATACTCTTGATGCGCAGGCAGACAAACATCTACGCAATAAAGCTCACCGACAGGAACTTCTTGATGCCATTTCCGGTGCAAAATCGCTGGATGAAGCCGTATCTAAGCTGCCGCAGCACTTGCTGTATTTGAAAAGCTACATAAAGATTTTCCGACACGCCGTCTCTATCGAAGGACATGTCCAGGCGCTCGCCGCTTTACAACCTCACCTTTCGCACTCGATCAGCAAAACCTGCAACATGGACAACGATGCCACGGTTGAGGATATTAGTAACGCCTACCTGATGGCTTACCGGATGGGCGTAAAATGTGTGGCTGTTTACCGCGACGGGTCCAAAAAGGCGCAACCTCTAAAGGCAGGCAAAGAACTGGTTTCTGTGCCGCAGCGTGCAGTTTCGCAAAACGGCAAGCGCCACTGGGCTCCTGAAGCCTGGCCCGCCGTGCGTCGTCCAACGCCTCATCACAGCAGCAACTGCGACGTCTTCCGATTCCGCATCGCCGATCCGACCGAGACCCAGGGCCTTTACATCAATACCGCTCTTTACCCTGACTCAGACGATCTTATGGCAATCTTTGTAAACACCGGCCGTCAGGGCGAAACAACCAATGGCCTTGTCCACTCTCTCGCCCGGGTCATATCCTGCGCCCTGCAACATGGGGTGCCGCCCGAAGAAATCGGCCACAAGCTCGCGGGCATGTCATTCCCGCCTCACGGCTTTCTGGGCGATACCAGTGCCTTCGGAATCTATCGCGCGAAGTCCATCAGTGATCTTATTGGAAGGCTCCTAATTGCTCTGCCCACTTATTACGCGTCCGGCCGCGACGTTTCTGTTATGCATCCCAGCTACGGCGAAACGCACGCAACCTCCACCCTTATCCACGAAACCTGGCAGGCCAGCGCCGAAACAAACGGTGCAGCAGCCGGCATTGCTAACGCGAAGCAACTCGGTTACACTGGCAAATCCTGCCAGAACTGTGGAAGCTATAAAACTGTGGGAGGATCGGAGTGTTTCGTCTGTAAAGACTGCGGCCAAAGCAACGGCCCCTGCGCAGGATAACCCTGCGCAGGGGTACTTTTCAGCCAAAGGCCACCCTTCTAATTCCACGAATTGATCTGCTACGAAAGCAGCTTTTCGATCACGTCTTCCGCAGAGTAAGAAGTTTCGCCTGATTTCAAGAACTGGCCAATGTTCCGCACCTCATCGCCTGCAGTTACAATAGGTGCTTCATCGTAACCCAGCCCGAGGTTTGCTGTCAGTCCGTTGCACAGGCACTTGCGGCCAATCGTGTTTTTAATGTCGCCACCTTTACGCAGGTAGTGCGAAACCGGTTCGGCAGCGCAGCGGTAGCCAAGGGTTCCATCATCGCGCTTGTACGGACGGCGCAGATACCCAATGTCGCAGACGCGTTTCCGTTTCTCATAGATTGTGTTATCGGACAAACTTCCTTCGACGCTCACTACTTTAAACGGAAATCCCGTTGGTGAGGCCGCGGGATCAGTAAACACGTCAGCTTTTCCAGCCAGCGCGTCTGCTATCACGGCGTCCTTCAGCTTTTGATCCAGCCCGGATTCTCTGCAGAAGGCGAAAGCTGTCCCCACTTGTATTCCAACAGCGCCCAGGGTTTTCGCTTCTTTCAATTTGCCCGGCGCCCCGTATGTTCCGGCCATCCAGAAAGGCAAACCCAGATCTTTTAGCGGTCGAAGGTCAACCTGATCTCTACTGCCATACACAGGTTGCCCGCGTGAATCCAGTTCCATATTGCCCCTGGGGGGAGCATTATGGCCGCCGGCCTGCGGCGTCTCCACGATAAAACCATTGACCACGCCGTTAGACTTTTTGGCAAGCGTGAGGGCCAGTACTGCTGACGAAATAATGGCGAGAAACTTTGGCCGCTTCAGGGGCTTCAGCTTTTTACCGAGCACCGCTATTGGCTCAAGCCAAGTCCGATAGTCATCATCAGATGCCGCCCCCGCTACTTCAATCTTTAGCGAAGTTTTCTCATGGTCCGCCAGTTTGTCCAGCACGCCCGGAATTTCCCGTGGAATCCCGGCACCCATGAGAACATAATCTACGCCCGCCAGCATAGCGCCATACAGCGCGGCCAGGTTGCCCAGTTGAGCTTTTTCCAGCAGATTGATCCCGACCACTCCCGTGTGGCCGGCCTTCGCCAGGGTCACCTCCGCAAAGTTTGCTACAATGGCAACTTCCAGCGTCTCCTGGTCAGCATCCGCCGTAAACATCTTGAGCAGCTTTGGCTTGGCAGGTGGCCCGTCAGATTTAGGTACAAAGTACCGGTCATACACCCTCCGCGCGATTTCCGGAATCGGAAAAGTTTCGATTGCACGGCGAAGGTGCCCGCCGATATCGCCTTCGCCCAGGCGTCTGACAAATACGGTGTCTAATGCCGCACCCGAAATCACCCCGAGATGTCCCATTCGGGAAACAGCATTCGCCAGCCTCCAGTTTGATACTCCGATGCCCATTCCGCCCTGGATGATTTCCGGATACAATATCAGCTTTTCTCCACTTCAAATAATGTTAGCCCCTGTGTTCAGCATTTGGCGGACCAGCTTCTTCCATGATTGTTGCCAATCCAAAGCGTCGATAACTTTAAATTTATCAATAGCTCATATAATTCCTGTTGCTTGTCGGCGAAAGCCAATGCATCAAGGTGTGGCGTACGGTGCACACTTGGTTCACTCGAACACTTGTGCTGATTACAGGCTCAACTGATCCACAAATATGCCGACTACCGGCAGTATGAATATCGCCACAAAAGCGGGTAGTGCAGAAGGCGAATTGGACTGTGGTCGAGGATATGCTTCGAACCTGGTCCCGTTTTACAGCAACTCCAGGGGTAACGAATTAAAGCAATGAAGTTTCCACGTAGAAACCGGCGGCTACTTTTTACGGTATTCGTGGTTCTTTGGATAGGCGCAATAACCGCAACAGTGTTTGCCACCAGGGCAGCCATTCGAAATGAAAAATACGAGCGGGCCAACGCTCTCACTGATGGCAATGCAGCAAACGGGTTATACGCCATGGAGCGATATGGCTGCGCAGCCTGTCACATTATCCCGGGATTAGCCCGCACCGGCCCTGGCCCTGCTATCGGACCCTCACTCCATAACATAAGCACGCGCGATTCTGTTGCCGGTTCTATAAAGAATGATCCCAAAAATCTCGTTCGATGGATCATTAATCCCATTGCCATGAACCCGAAAACCGCCATGCCCAACGTCGGCGTAACCGAAGCAGACGCCCGTGACATCGTAGCATACCTTTACGCTACGGACTAATCAAGCAGCCAAAAGAGTCATCAGCTGCTATCTGGGTCGAGAAAAAGGGGGAAAATGGTAGCGACGAGTGGACTCGAATCGGATTTATGTCTTTTCTAAACAACGTAAAATCAATAAAACCAATTGGTATGCCACGCTGACACCACCCTCATACCACCTTTAAACCACCCTCAAAATGTCCATTTTTGCAGTTTTTTGCAGTTCAGTAACTCATCTGTTAACTTGTTATATTGCTCCAGTGATGCCTGGCACAGGCTACGTCTCTCACAGGATCAAAATTACACTTGCGTTCGCCTACGGCTCCCGCTGCAGTAGAAGTGCTTGTAATTAGCCTGGGGAACTGAAATGTCCGTAACAGAACTTACCGTCTCATCTACTATAGAGGTCAATGGCCGCAAAGTCCAGGTCGTTGCTATGCTTGGCCGGGGCGCAATTGGCGTAAGTTACCAGGTGCGGCAGGACGACGGCACGCAGCAGGTGCTGAAGATATTCGATCCCCGTTACGGCGAAATCTTTAAGCAGCGTGTCCATCAGTTTCGAGAGTCGCGCTTTACGTCATCTGATTCCGTCATCGGTTACATCGACGCAGGGTTTATTAAAGACCAACCTTACATCCTGCATGAGCATGTGCAGGCGAAGACATTTGATGAGACGGCCAGGACGTCAAAGTTCGACCCTAAGAAGCCGCAGGCCGCAGTTGATATAGGCGTGAAGCTGTGTCAGGCAGTGGCGACAATTCACGGATATGAGATCATTCATGGCCATCTCTGGAACGGGAACGTCTTCTTTAACGTATACGGTGACCCTGTTTTTGTAGATCCCTTTATCGGTGCTCCTACCCCCGCTGATGTATCCAGCGGTATTGCGTCAGCCTCACACTTGTCATTGTACCTGGCGCCGGAACAGAAGGACATAAATGGTTTCATTGACCCCAGGACAGATATCTGGCATATTGGAGCGCTGTTGTGCCGCCTGTATACCGGCAAGCCTGATCTCGCCGTTAATGAACTCTGTCTGCGTGAATTGTACAAGGCAAAGGTGCCACTATCTCTTATCCGGGTCTTATGGCAGGCAATACAGAAGAACTGGCATAGCCGGTACCCAGATATTGCCACCTTTGAGACGGCCTTATGTGAGGCTTTTGAGCCCGAACACCGAAAGACTGTTTACCTTAAGCCGTTGCCGTATGCATCGGGAGCTTCCAACGGAATGAGCCGCTCACTTAAGAATCTGTTATTGGGGGTTGGTTCAGCAGGATGTCTCATTTTTATAAGCATGCAGTTTTTCGACACTGTACCAAGCCCGACAAAGGTAACGCCTGCGTCGCCAGTGGTTGTAGAAAAGACGCCCGAGAAGGTCATTCAGAACACCACGTGGTTTGAAGAGCCTGGACGCAAATATATGGCTGTAGATTTGGGAAACGGCATTGTCACACGCTTGGTTAATGTCCCGGCAGGCGTATTTCTTATGGGTTCTCCTAAGACAGAGTTGGGCCGTAAAGCCCACGAAGGTCCGCAACATACTGTGTCGCTTAGCGAATTTTGGATTGGTGAAGCAGAGGTAACAGTAGCTGAATTCAACCAGTTTGTGTTAGCGACAAACTATAAGACAGCGGCTGAAATAAAAGGCACTGGTTGGGGCTGTAAGCCAAATGGGGGTTGGGGTTGGATTCCAGGTTTGACCTGGAAAACGATTACCAAATCAAATATTGCAGCAGGTCGAAGTCAGACTATAATAGCAACACCGTTTCGCCCAGTAGTAGTCCTAGCATTTGAGGATTGCCGAGCTTTTTATAAATGGTTAAGTCTGTATACCGGTTTGAATGTTCAATTGCCTACAGAGGCACAGTGGGAGTACGCCTGCAGGGCCGGAACAACTACCGCTTTTGCCTACGGAAACAAAGTTCCAGCTAACTGGCCTGCAGACTTAGGCGAACTTCATCCGGTTCGATCATACCAGCCAAACGGATGGGGGATATATGGCATGCATGGTAACGCCTGGGAATGGTGTAGTGACTGGTATGCTCCCTATACAGGCAGCAATAACATTGATCCCACTGGCCCAGGATCGGGAAGTAAACGGGTTACTCGAAGTGGGACATATTTTAAGGATCTTCAACACAGAACACGATCTGCCGCACGCTCTTCAGTTCCCCCCGACCATAGAGTTTCTGATGTAGGATTCCGCATTGTAGCAAACCGTTACGATTAGAGGTGCCGGGTAATACATGTCAGTTCAGGCGAGATCGTAGTAAAAGCAATTAAGGGCCATCCATAATATAGGTCATGGCTAATTGTTTCGCACAGCCTTCTCGATCGCAGGCGGAAGCAGTCTGGGCGGCTCATGCCCGAATTCTGCTATGTCCTGAAGCACGCTCGTGAAGGCAGCCATTACTTCGTGTTCTGGACTGTCGACAACGAATTTTTCATTGATCAAAATAGCCCTGAGCGCTGGATCCCAAGTTGGATATGACTCAGGATCTTTGCCTGGTATAGTAATCACAAAGGCCGTTGGACTTGGGTCCTGCTGGCCCCACTTTTTCCGGGTCCAAAAGGCTCCCCACGCAGATCGAATCTGACTTCGCTGTAACGGTGTACACTGCGCCCAGGCTTCGTTAAAGGCACGTAAGAGCTTGGTATGAGCTTGGGGTTGCCCTCTAAAAGCACCTTTTCTTAGCGCGAAGTAGAGCGGAAAGTCATTTAACAAGGGCGAAATCTGATGGGTATTCTCATTGGGTCTATCCGCTGTGGCAATCGGCTCGCAGTGTTCGTCAACCCATTCACCGCATATCTCGATCACCATTTCGAAAGGAATTATTTCTTCTTCCGTATCGTCTATTTCAATATCAAGCTCAACCCCCATCGAACAGTCCGCAATCCCCACTGAAGCACTATATTGTTTCTCCTGGACGTCAGTCACCTCAATTACTGCGGCTGCATTTGACCTCTTTCTGGCCCAATCGTCACTTTTGTCATCGCAACAGATGCTCCAGCATTTGAGCGCCTTAAACTTCAATACGGGTTCGGTCTGATCCCATGCTCGTTGAAGCGAAGTCGTAAGGTGAGTGCGCGCAATATTAAGTCGCTCCTCATGTGCGGATGAAGATATTCCAGCAAGCGGCCCGGCGGAATGGTTGCCATATCTAATTGCCGATTTCTTTATAGCCAGGAAAACAGGAGGAGAAGTTTTCAAAGCCTGTACAATATCGTGAGTCTCCCCGAAGGCCTTTAGAGCCGGATACCGGGAATGTAATCGCGTACGGTCCATGCAATTTCTCCTTATAAGCGAGAGCCATCTGTTGAAGTCGCCGACTGCTGAGATCGTATCAGAGTTCCGAGGTCTACTGCAGAACAATAAGGTATGTGATTCAGATTAGTCAGTCGCTGACTGGACAAGTTTACGTTTTGGTTTCTTATTATATTGTGTCTCCAGCCTCGCTCTAACCTTGCTGGCTTCCTCCACGGGTGACGCGCCAAACAGTCGTTTAAATTCCCTGCTGAACTGGGAGACGCTTTCATAACCAACTTTTGATGCTGCTGTACCCGCGTTATATCCGTCGTGGGCCATAAGTCGGCGCGCCGTATCAAGGCGCATCCGCTTCACGTACTGAAGCGGTGAAGTTGCAGTCATCTGCTTGAACACGTGATGAAAAACTGATTCGCTCATGCCAGCTTTGCGGGCGAGCTGGCAAACTGACTTCCGCAGCCTACGGTGAGGCTGCACATATCAGCAGTAGCCCGTGCACCTAAAGGAATTCGAGAAAGACACTATTACAGTGATCGCAAGGGTCGCCTGGCCAAACTTATGGCCCGGCACATCACTCCAAAGCTGGACGCACTTTGCAATGAGTATGGCTCAAATTTGCAGTTTTTTGAAGTTGTGGGGTTGGAATCGAAGCGTGCTAAAAGTGCCAAGATCCTTGATATTGCTTAAGATAAAAGGGGGAAAAATGGTAGCGACGAGTGGACTCGAACCACTGACCTAAGGATTATGAGACCTTCGCTCTAACCACCTGAGCTACGTCGCCCCAGAGTCATATAAAAAATTTGGTAGCGGGGGGCGGACTCGAACCGCCGACCTTTGGGTTATGAGCCCAACGAGCTACCAACTGCTCTACCCCGCGTCACGTTGCTTCCGGCGTTAGCCAGTTGCTTGGTGTACTACTTAACCCAGTTGAATTTCTTCAGCGCTCTGTCAGCTTTTTCCTGCTTTTCGATTTATACATGGAGATGACTGTGAAACCCGCGACGCTGCGCTGCTACAATGCGTCGTAAACAGATTTTATCTCGGTGCTTTTTTCAGGCTTAGTTTCGCGATTTTCGTCCTGGTCTGATTGAACGGGTTTCGTTTCCTCTTTTGCCGGCGACTCAGCCGATGCTTCAATGGGAACCGTTTTGCCGGCAGCAGGCGTTGCTGACGTCCCCTCGCCTTCGTCTTCCAGGTAAATCACCCGTTCACCTGGCTTATGCATCTGGAGCCGCTCGCGAATCTGCTTTTCGCTCTCTACGCCATTAAAGGCCAGGCTTTGCTGCTTTCGCTTAAGCTGGCTGATGCGCTGTTTAAGATCCGAAATCTCTGCGATTTCGGCTTCGCGGTTCTTATAGGTTTCCGTATATTCCCTGATGTTCTCGCGGTTGATTGAAAACCATACAGCGCCTGCAGCAAGCGTGAACAACACCGCAAGCACGAAGTAGCTGCGTGCGCCGGAGCCCTTAGGCGGATCTTTATGTGGTTTTGCTTTCATCCTGGCACCTTAACCGGTACAATTACCGCTCAGCCATGAATGTCAAGGTGGCTTCGCAAACAAGTTCACCATCAACAAAGGCCTTTGCTTCAGACCTTCCCACGCCGCGCCGGCGATACACTTCCGTCACCTCAAATGTAATCACATCGCCCGGCTGCACCAGCCGGCGGAAGCGCGCGCCATCAATGCCGGCAAGGAAAACGAGCTTACCCTTGTTCTCTTCCCACTGGTGAACCATCACGGCCCCCGTTTGCGCCATGGCTTCAACAATAAGCACCCCCGGCATCACGGGTTTCTGAGGAAAGTGCCCCTGGAAAAACCACTCGTTCATGGTAACGCACTTGATACCACGCACAAACTTCTCCTGAACCTCAATAATCCGGTCAATCAGGAGAAACGGGTATCGGTGAGGGAGGATCTCTACAATTTTCTCAATGGGAAATCCCGTCGATGCATCAGCGCTACCCGAAGTCGTATCGGTCGCCTGGGTGGGGTCAGTTGTCACAGGTTCAGTTCCTTTTTTAGATACATTCCAAAAGCTGCGTTTACGCGGTGGCCTGCTCGCCACGCCATAAAGTGGCCCTGCAGGGGAGCGCCAAGGAGCGCCATGTCACCAATAAAATCAAGGATTTTATGCCTGACGGGTTCGTCCGGAAATCTCAGCGAATCATTAATGATACCCTTGCGCCCAATGACAACAGCAGAAGCCAGGTTTGCCCCTTTAATCAATCCCGCCATCCGCAGAGCTTCTATCTCCTCAAAAAAGCAGAACGTGCGTGCAGGTGCAATATCCGCTGCATAATCCTCGGGAGTAACCGGGAGCGTCTGCGATTGCATCCGCAGGTTCGGATGCTCCGATGTGAAGAAAAACGAAACGCGGAATTCCGCTGAGGGGATAGCGCAAACTTCTGCATCGCCATGGACAAACGCCATGGGGTGCGGGATAGCCACTGGCGTCACTTCCATGGAAGTGCCTACCACTCCCACCTGCTCGATCATCTGGCTGAAAGGAAGGCTGCTCCCGTCGAGAAATGGAGGTTCGGCGGCCGTCACTTTAATTATCGCATCATCGACTTGTGCACCCACCAGTGCGCTTAGCACATGCTCTATCGTATGCACGGCGGCCGCGCTGGTGCGCAGCGTGGTTCGCCTGTCCAGTTCTTCCATCGCCAGGTAATCATAGCTTACCGGGATAACTGGAGAACCAGGCAAATCAGTGCGGCAAAATGTATAGCCTGACCCCGGTTCCGCCGGGCAAAGTGTCAGCTCCGCCAGGATCCCCGAGTGAATGCCTCGCCCGCGGATGCTGATTTCATCTGCCAGCGTTTGCCTGTACCGTGGCAGGGGAGCGGTAACCAGTTCGGTGGGTTCTGAGAACCCGAGATCAATCATTACTCAGACTGACGGTCCACCGGCCTCGTAACCAGGGGAACTGTAGGGAAGATTGCGCGCTTGGACTCGCTTTCGCCGGAGCCCTTTGCGTTGCTGTCACCATTGCCATTTTCAGAGGCGGAATCAGCCTTTGCTGCAGATTCAGAAGTGGAACTGGAAGACTTCGTAGACTCGCTGTCGCTGTCCTTGGCTTCCGATGTGTCCTTGTTTCCGCTGCCCGGATTGTATGAGGCACTGTTCAGCTTTTTCACCACGGCATCAGTAATGTCAGCGCTGTTGGCGCCGTAAATTACCGCCTCGCCACGCACTACCAGGTCGATATTCTGTTCTTTCGCCACATCCTGGATAGCCAGCACAATTGTTTTCACCATGGGCTCGAAGACGGTCGTATCCAGCTTCATCATCTCCTGTTTGCCCTCGTGCTCCAGGTCAACCATCTCTTTTTCCAGCTTGCTCGTCTCGTCCCGCTTCTTCTTAAGCTCAGAATCAGCCAGCACACCTTCGCCCTTCTTGATCTCCAGGCGGAGTTCCGCAAGTCGGGTGGTCTTTGATTCGATATCCTGTTGGATTTTCTTCACACGATCCTGCACGCTTGCCATGGCCTTATTGATCTTGTCCGACTTCTCGGTCACGCGATCAATATCCACGTAGGCTACACGAGTCGTCTGGGCTGTGGCTGCGGAACTCATTGCCATTGCGGCACAAGCGGCTAATACAACTGCAATTTGCTTCATCAGGTCTACCTTCTTCCCCACGGGCACTACTGCTTTCAGGCTATACCGCTGTTAGAAAGCGGAAGTCATGTTGAAGTGCAGAATCTGGCGCTGATCTTCATCCTGGCTGATTACGGGTACACCCACATCCAGGCTGACCGATGCCACCGGCAGTCTCATCCGCACACCCGCGCCGATAGATGCCCGCGGCGTTGCAAATTCCAGCGGATCGTGATTCAACATACCCACATCTGCAAAGAGCACGCCGGCAAAGTTCTCCGTAAACCGGTGACGCATCTCAAACTGAGAAATCAGCTTTGTAGCGCCGCCGATAGGAATCGAACTGTTGCCGCTGTCGTGAGGGCCGGCACCACTGACGCGGAACCCGCGCAAATCACCGCTGCCGCCCATAAACAGCCGATCAGCATATCCGACGTTATCAATATCCAGCGGGATCAGACTCAGCATTGTGTTATTTGCCAATACCCAATCATCTGATACTCTGTAGTAAGAAGCCAGCTGCCCTTCCAGCTTCAATAGGAAGCTCTCCGCAACACCAGTTTCCACGCTACCTGTGGCCACGTAGCCTTCTGTCGGGAAGAACAGGTCATCGCGCGTATCCTGGTTTATCCGGTAACGGATAGTAGCAGCTACGTAATCTTCAATATCAGTATCGCGCGGCCGGTCCCGGTTGTCAAAGTCGTAGCCGATAGACTCAAGACGCAGGCGAACACTGTCTTTCAGACACTCGTTGATTGGCCGTGTAAACTCGGCTGTACCGCCGGTGTTTGTCTGCCTGAAGTTACCAGTGCGGCGGAAATTGCGGTGAAACGCCGAGAATTGTGCGTCAATGTCTGTGCCCATGAAGTAGCGGTCGAGGTAAGAAATCTCTCCGCTCATGGCCCGGGTACCCATCAGCAGCGATATTCGAAGATCGCGCGCAAGGCCGAACAGGTTATGTTCAATGTAGTTGGCGTAGACAAAGCCGCCTTCCACATCGCCAAAGCCCGCACCAAAAATCAGGCTGCCGGTATTGCCCTGTTCCACCTGCACAACCAAGTCGCGCACATTGCTGTCACCGGTAAGCTGTTCGTGCACCTGTACCGTTTCAAATACGTTAAGCGATTCCAGCCGCTCGCGCGTTCTCACTTC
>JAKFFN010000030.1:0-4766 GCA_036675025.1 Candidatus Sumerlaeales bacterium
AGCAGCGCGAAGCCAATCCACATACCCGCGACCCACGGCTGCGTCAGGCGGTTGGCCAGGCCGAGGAGTTCGCCGACTATTCCTACGGCACCGCAGCCCAGAGTTAGCGCCAGGCATAACCGCGCCCCCGTGAGTACAAAGACGCGGAACGCGCTCAGCAGCATCCAGCCGAGCAAGGTATAGGCGGCAATCATTCCGCCCGAAATTGCCAGTTCCAGCCAGGGTGCGTTATCCCAGTAGATGTTATAGGGGGCGAAGAGGTTTTTTAGAATCTCGACGTAGGGTGCTTCGGGTGCATCGGCTACCGGTGGCTTAATAATGCGGGGGTCGGGCAGTCCCTGTTCCCGGAAATAGCCGCCGGATTCGGGTTCGAACAGCCAGGGCCACCGAATAAGGCCTTCACGGACTTCAAAGTAAAAGACCAGTCCGGCTGCCCAAAGAACAAGAATCCATTGGAGCAGCAGGGACAAGTACGGCCGGCGCCGGGCAGCTGGTTCATAACTCATAATGCGACTCAGGCACAGCCGATGCGGCATTTCCAGTGATAATGCTAAGGCCAGCCAGAAACGGCCGCGGGCAGGCTACACCCGGATGAAGATCCGTTTCCTGTAGAGCAGGACGCCGACCAGCAGCGTCCACAGGCTGATATAGAAAACGCCATAACCGAGCGACGACCAGGAGGGGCCGAACAGCGGTTCCATCCATGACTTGACCAGGTTATTATAGAGCCAGGTCTTCAGGAGAATCTCGCCGCCCTCGCCGTCGCCGACCTTGATCACAATGCTCAGGATCGTAGCTATGCCAACGGTTACGTAGGTAAAAATGGCGTTGGTGCCCAATACGATAAAGGGCTTTGTCCACCAGTTGATGCGTTTAATATCCGTCAGCCAGTAGCAGGCGCCGAGGCCGAGGAGGCTCCATCCGGCGGTGAAGAGCACGAAAGACGACGTCCACAGGTTCTTGTTCAGGGGGAAAGAGTACCCCCAGAGCCAGCCACCCACCACCAGCGCAAATCCCCGTACCATAAGGCGGGAGACCTTTTCGTAATCGCCGATGGCCTTGTCGCGGATGACATACCCGGTGATTGTGCCAAGGAGGGCGGTCGCTATGGCCGGCAGCGTGCTGGGCAGACCTTCCGGGTCGTGCCACATGTTGGCCTCTTTAATATATTTGTACGCGTGAGGACCGAAGATCTTGTCGTCGAGGTAGGTCGCCAGATTGCCTGGCAGTTCCAGTACCCCGGCGCCGTAACCCGGAACTGGTATGTACTTCATGGCCAGGTGGTAGCCCGCGAGTAGCAGAGCGGCGACGATAGCCTGGCCCCTTGCGCGCAGGCCACTCATGAGCACCAGCGATGCAAAGAAGTAGCAGAGTGCCAGGCGCTGAAGCACCCCCGGAAAGCGGAGCTTTTTCGGGCTTTCCGGGTCGTGGCGCAGCCAGTAGCTGAAGCCGGCGAGGAACAGGCCAAGGGCAATAAGGATGAGCGTCCGCTTAATGACCTGCACGAACAGCTTCCCCTTGACGGCGCCTTCGGAAAGACGGCGGGCGAAGCTGAAGGTCATGGCTACGCCCATGATAAACACAAACGCTGGAAAGATGAGGTCCGTGAAGGTGCAGCCATGCCAGTCGGCGTGCTTGAAAGGCGGCAGCACGTTTTTCCAGTCGCCGGGGTTGTTGGCGATTAACATCATGGCCAGGGTAAAGCCGCGGAACACATCCAGCGAAAGGAGCCGGCTTTGGGCTGGTGGAGCAGAAAGGGCGGGAGCTTCAGGTGCACTCATGCGGAAATCCTGTACAGCAGTATTATTGCGCCATTGGCAGGGCGGGTGTTGTTATGCAAGCGTCATGCATGCAGTTAAGGTATTTATCTTTTCATGCAACCCAATTGCGCGGGAAAGGTGTCTAACCTGCGGCAACTCATCTTGAAAGGACCCATCAATCCATGAAGAAATGCCGCGTTATTGCTTCTTTTGTCGCACTCTGCTTTGCGCCCGGGCTGATTTTTGCCGCACCCGAAACGTTCGAAATCGACCCCGTCCACTCCTTTGTTATTTTCAAGGTGCGTCACATGAACGTTGGTAATGCCTATGGTGAGTTTAACAACTTCAAGGGCACCGTGGTGCAGGATAAGGAAGCTCCGGAGAAGAGCAGCCTTCAGATGGAGGTCGATGTAAAGAGCCTCGATACCAAGAACGAAAAGCGCGACCAGCATGTGCTCGGTCCCGATTTCCTGAACGCTAACCAGTTCCCCACGATGACGTTCAAGAGTGAGAGCGCCAAGAAGCTTTCGGAGAACCAGTTTGAGCTGACCGGTCAGTTCACTCTTCATGGCGTGACTAAGCCGCTGACGCTGAAGGTGGAAAAGATCGGTGAAGCTACTGATCCGAAAGGCGTGACCCGTGTCGGCGGTGAATCAACCTTTACCATCAAGCGGAGCGAATTCGGGATTAGCAAGATGATGGACATGCTGGGCGATGACATCACGGTGACTGTTGCACTGGAGGCAATTAAGAAGCCGGCGCAGTAGTTTTAGCGATACCGACAGTTTAGAGGGCGGCGGGTTGTCTGTGCAACCTGCCGTTTCTTTTTGTGTTCGCAATACTCCCCAGAACTCGCGAAAATGGCTGATGGTATTTTTAACGGCCTCCAGTATTGATTTTATTGAGGTTGCGAAAGATTTGCAGAAATCGTGTTTATGGCGGGTTCCCGCGTTGATATTATTGGGGTTGCAACTGTAATAATTAATTCTCCGAAAAAAAGTTTTTGGGATGTTGGGTGTGTCGAACTGAAGCACTGCCACGTTGCGCTTTTTGCCGCACTGCAATACCTGTTGATTATCCTGCAATCGATACGGGCCGTAGTGCTTTCTGTTTGGGAGAAACGTCATTCTGGATATCCTTTTGGAATTGTACTGGATAGGTTATAGCAGGGGAAATCCGGGTAGGGGAATTCCCGCAATAACCCTTAGGACCCCTGGTTGACCCTAAATCGGAAGCGGGTCGTTTGGACTGGTCTCATGATTCGTCACTAAGGGGCGGCTACCGTATCCGGAATTTTTGCCGTCTTCTGTGCGAGTGAAAATCCATCTTGCGTACGCGGATTAGCGTGACATTCATTTGTCATAATTTTTCAACCCCATTGGTGCGCCGGTATAGCGCATCTCATTCCGCACGTTAGAAGGAATCTGCTGACGATGAATCAAACCCCGTTGACCACAAATCAGCCTGCACCTCCGGGAGCACTGCCGCGACTGTCGGTTATGATGTTTCTGCAATATGCAGTATGGGGGCTGTGGCTGCCGATCCTGGCTGTTTACCTGACTGCAGATAAAAGCAAGGGTGGCCTCGGGTTCACAGATGGCCAAATGGGATCTATTATCGGGTGGGGTGCTTCAATTGGCGCAGTGACAGCACCGTTTATCGCGGGACAATTTGCTGACCGCTATTTCCGGGCTGAGCGGTTTCTGGCCGCGCTTCTGTTCTTCGGCGGTATCGTACAGATCTTTCTTGCCCAACAGACGACATTCACGGGGTGGCTGGTTCTCTCTATTCTATACAGTATCCTCTATATGCCTACGTTGAGCCTTACAAACAGCGTAGCGTTTGCCAATCTCTCCAATACTGAAACGCAGTTTCCAAAAGTTCGTGTATTCGGCACCTTCGGCTGGATCGCGGCTGCGTGGCTGTTTCCGTTGTTCTGGCTCCTTGCCGATGTTGATTTCCAGTGGCTGCCGCCTTTCTACAAGGGTGTTGATCATCCCGATGTAACGGCGCGGCTGATAGACGCGATGACGTTCAGCGGTATTTTGTCGATCCTTTACTCTGTCTATTGCCTGGCTCTGCCCGCCACGCCGCCCAAGAAGGACGGAGTAGAATCTATTGCTTTCGCTAAAGCGTTCGCCCTGTGCACACGTCCGTCAGTGCTTGTCCTGGTGGTATCCAGCTTGATTATCGCCATGATTCATCAGTTGTACTTCTTCCAGACGGGCAAGTTCCTTGTGGCCAGCGGGCTTAGCCAGAGCTATGTATTACCGGCAATGAGCATCGGGCAGTTTGCAGAGATTATTGTTATGGCATTTCTGGGCCTAATGCTTACGCGGATTGGTTTCCGTTGGGTTATTGCGATGGGAGCTTTCGCCTACGTGTTGCGATATGGTATCTGGGCCACTCCTGACGTGCCACTGTGGATGCTGGTTTCAAGCCAGGCGCTTCATGGTTTCTGTTATGCGTGCTTCTTCGCTGGCACGTATATCTACATAGATCGCGTTGCGCCAAAAGACGTGCGCAATTCGGCCCAGACGGTCATTGGTATTGTTATTCTCGGATTGGGTCCGGTGCTGGCAACGGTTCTCCAGGGACTCATTTTTGAGTATACAGGTAAGCCGTTGACGGAAGATGCACCGGTTGAGGCCTACCGGGAGTTTTGGGCGGTGCTTGCGGCGCTTGGTTTCTTTGTCACGTTGATCGTTGCTCTTTTGTTCCGTCAGGAGCAGAAGGTTGAGGAGGCCGATGTGATGGTGCCGGAGCCCGAGTTGCCGTAGGGTGGGTACGGCGGAGGTACGCGGTCCCTGCCGGGCACTAGGGGGTTTGGACGTTTAGGGTCCTCTTTCCCGGAGGGAATAAACAGCGGTAGCCGGAAGTCAGGAGCACAGACGCGGTAGCGGCTGGGGGTCCGCCACCTCCGGTAAACCTCCCCCCACGATCCCTACCCCGGCAGGGGTTGCAGAGATAACGTCAAAATGAAAACGAACTTACATCTACTTCTCC